>DHJA01000150.1:56738-83363 GCA_002404095.1 Planctomycetaceae bacterium UBA4732
TACCAGCCGGCTCACGCCAGCCGTTCGCCATTCGGTTACGTCGCGCTCGGCGTCGTATCGACGACCTCCTGCGGAATGCCGGGCGCCGACGCCAAGAAGACGCGACAGTGGGCGTGCCGCAGGATGTACTTGGCCCGCTCGTCGATAGCGCCAACGAGACTTGACGGCGATTCGTCCGACAGCGGCAGGATCACCAAGTCGTACTGGTCCTGCCTCAGCTTCTCCACGATGGCGGGACCGTCCGTCTTGGCCATGTTCAGCACCGTCAGGCCGCGGCCCAGCTTACGCGCCCGTTCCTCGTCCTGATGGAGGACGATATTGCCGCCGGGCGCCTCCGCGCCGTTTGGCAAAACCAGCAGCACGCCGAGAATCACCAACGGATCGAGCATCGTCACGACAGCCTGGAAGAGATCGCTGTTGCCCGAACTGCCGTCGTGCAGCAACAAGACGCGGTCCACGCCCACGCCCGCCGCCCGCAACTCCGCCACGGATCGCGCGCTGCGCTCGCTGATCTTGGGAATGCGACTGCCGCCGGCGATGTCCAGGTAGACATCGCGTTCGCGGCTCAAGATGCGAACCGTCAGCGGCGCCGGACTGCCGCCATGTAGGTTGATCCAGTAAAAGGCGATCTGCTCCAATTGCTCGTCCACGGTGTACTTGTTGGACGCGCCCATGATGAGTTCCTGGGCCTGAAGCTCCATCGCCGTCTTCAGCACCGCATGGAGCGGATTGTTGGTCGGCACGATCAACGGCTTGACCTGCTTGCCGGCCTTCTCGGCCCGGTCCACCACGGCCGTCATCAGCTTCTGATCGTAGGCGTCCAGGTCGGTCATGTCCGACGGCCCTTCCCCGACCGGGACCATCTTGGCCGTCATCACCGCCATAGCGGTGGTCGTGGGGTCCATTTCCGCCAAGGCGCGCTCCAGCATAAACAGGTTGTGTACGGATCGAATGGACACGAGCTTTCTGTAAATTTTGTTCAAACCGAGGCCGACCGGCGTAATCTCCGCCGCCGTTGCCTGCTTGAACTGCTCCATATGCGTGTGCTTCACACCCAGCCGGCGCCTTTCGTAGAAGCGTTCCGAAACCCAGAATATCGCGAAGAAGACGCCAGTGAAGACCAGTCCGCCAATGGTGGCGGTCACCTTCGTGAGCAGGTTGGCCACGGCCGAGATGAGCAGCACTGCCAGGATCAACATCAGCCCGATAGGAACCTCGTACTTGCCGACGCGGACGTTGAGCGGCACCTTGGCCTCGCGCGGCCGGGGATCTTTGAATCGCAAGACCACCATCGCCAGCGCCTGGAAGACGAAACTCCAGACGACGCCGAAGGCGTAGGCCTCGCCCAGGAGCAGCACGTCGCCGCGGCTGACGAAGATGGTGAATAGCTGAAGCCCGAGGATGAGGAAGAGGATGCGGTAGGTCGTGCCGTATTTGGAGTGCGGGCGGAGAAACCATTCCGGCATGACGCCATCCTCGGCGACGCGGTTGAGGACGCCGTTGGAGCCGATGATGGCCGTGTTGACCGCCCCCGCCAGGATCAGGCCCCCGACTACAACCACGAAGCCGTTGAGCGCCAGCCGCGACCACGCCGGCCCGATGACGTTCATCGCCAGCCCGCCGAGCAGGTTGTTGGAATACTTGGCCATGCGAACGTCTTGCGGAATGAGAAGCACCGCCAGAAAGCTGATCCCGGCCGTTAGGACGATGCTGTAGACGAAGACGACGAAGGCCGCCTTCTTAAAGTTGGACAGCTTGGGCGATTCGACCTCACGATAGACCTGAGCAAGCGTCTCCTCACCGCTCATCGCCAGGATAGAATGGCCGAAGGCGATGAACACCCCGGCCAATCCCAATAGACTCAGCCAGTCCGTTCCGTGCAGCGTGCGGATGCCTTCCGCCGCTGGCCTATCCTTGACGAAGCCAAGAGGGTCTTCCATTTCCCCAGTGTCGGGGTTGACGCGAGGGACGATCTGCGGCTCGATGGGGACGGTATTGACCGTCCCGTCGGCGGAGTGAGCCGGCCCTTGCACCGCCCAAGTGGTGACGCACCAACCGATGAGGATCACCGCCATGATCGTGGTAATGATCATGATTTTCATGGCCTTGTCGCTGGACTCATGAATGCCCCGGAGGTTCTGGCGGAAAAAGTAGAGGGTAATGGTGCAGGCGATGGCGACCGAACCCCAGGCCACCCACGGCTTGAAGGTATCCTGGGCGGCGAGCATGACCTCCAGGTTGGCGTCGTTCTGCGCACCCAAGGTCAGATACAGATAGAGATCGCGCGTCAGGCCGAGGATGTACTGGCCCGCGGTAACTCCGCTGATGGGGCCGGTGAGAATGTAGTCGAACATCAGGGCGGAAACGGCGATTTTCGCGGCGAATTTGCCAAGCGCCTCACGGACCACGCGATAAACGCCGCCGCGGACGAAGAGGGTGCAGCTCTCGATGTAGACCGAGCGCACGGCGTAGCTAAAGATCATAACGGCGAGAATGAACCACGGGGCGGCTGGCCCGATGGACTGCTCGACGATGCCGCCAATGTAGTAGGCGGTGCTGGCGAGGTCGCACAGGACGACCGCGGCGGTGCGCCAGTACGAGATGAAGGTGAACATCACGCTGCTGACGATAATCACCTGGGTGGTGCGTCGCGCTCGCTGCGAGAAAGTGCCGGAAGAGCCAGAAGGATTCGTGTTGTCAGAGGGGGGATTCATATGACGGAGTCCAGCCTGGAAAAGGTCGCCTTAACGAGCCGCGACCGTGAGGGATCGTTGAGGCTGCCCAGGACAGCATATGCTCTCTTAGGATCGCGGCTCGTCTTGCTGTCAGGTTATGACACACTCGGCGTCGAATCGACGACTTCCTGCGGGATGCCCGGCGCCGGCGCCAGGAAGACGCGGCAATGGGCGTACTCCAGGATGTAGCGGCCGCGCTCGTCGAGCGCGCCGGTCAAGTTCGACGACGATTCCTCCGCCAACGGCAGGATGACGAGGCCGTACTGATCCTGGCGCAGCCGCTCCACGATCGCGGGGCCGTCGGCCTTCGGCAGGTCGAGGACCGTCAAGCCGCGGCCCACTTTCTTCGCCCGCTCCGCGTCCTCGTGGACCAAAACGGCGCCCTTGGTCGTCTCGGCGCCGGTGAGCGACAGCGGCAGCACGCCCAGCGCCACCTCTGGATCGAGAAGCGTCACGACGGCCTGGAACAGGTCGCTGTGGGCCCGGCTGCCGTCGTGCAGCAGCAAGACGCGGTCCACGCCGACGCCCGCGGCCCGCAGTTCCGCCACGGTGCGCGCGCTGCGGTCGCTGATCTTGGGAATACGGCTGCCGCCGGCGATGTCGAGGTAGACGTCGCGCTCCCGGCTCAGGATGCGCACCGTCAACGGGGCGGTGTCGCCGCCGTGCAGATTAATCCAGTAAAAGGCGATCTGCTCCAATTGCTCGTCCACGGTGTACTTGTTGGACGCGCCCATGATGAGTTCCTGGGCCTGAAGGTCCATCGCCGTCTTCAGCACCGCATGAAGCGGATTGTTGGTCGGCACGATCAGCGGCTTGACCTGTTTGCCGGCGTGTTCCGCCTTCTCGACCACGGCCGTCATCAATTTCTGGTCGTAGGCGTCCAGATCGGGACTTTGCACACCTTCCGCATCGCCCATCGGTAACATCTTGGCCGTCATCACCACCATGCCCGTCGTCTCCGGGTCGGTCTCGGCCAGGGCTTTTTCCAGCATAAACAGGTTATGCACCGAGCGGATCGACACCAGCTTGCGATACGGCTTCTTGAGGCCCAACCCCGCTGGCGTAATCTCCTCGGTGGTCTTCTGGTTGAATTGCTCCATGTGATGATGATGCGTCCCCGCCGCCTTGCGCTTTTTCTCGTGGAAGTGTTCCGAGATCATGAAAATGATCAGGAAAACCAGCGTGAAGCCCAGGCCGGCGACCGTGGCCACTTCCTTCGTGACGAAGTTGACCAACGCCGTGAACAGCAGAACCAGGAAAATCAGGATCAGGCCGATCGGGATTTCGTAGTTGCCGATCCTGATGTTAAACGGCACTTTGTATTCGCGCGGCGTCTTGTCGCGGAAGCGCAGCACGACCATCGCCAGCGCCTTGAAGGTGAAGCTCCAGACGACGCCGAAGGCGTAGGCTTCGCCCAATAGGATCATGTCGCCGCCGCTGAAGATAATCACGCCGAGCTGCATGATGAGGATCAGGTAAAGCAATCGGTACGTCGTGCCGTAGCGCGGGTGCGGACGCAAAAACCATTCGGGCAACACGCCGTCTTCGGCAACGCGATTCAGCACGCCGTTGGAACCGATGATCGCGGTGTTTACGGCTCCCGAAAGGATGAGAAAGCCGACGATCACCACGAACGCTTCCAGAAACAGTTTGACGATAGGCGGGCCGAGGACGTAGCGCGCGAGTCCGCCGATAAGGTTTTGGTCGTAGAACTTCATGCGCACCGTGTCGGGGATCAATAGCACGGCCAGGAAACTGATGCCGGCCGTCAGAACGACGCTGTAGACGAAGACGATGAAGGCCGCCTTCTGGAAGTTCTTCATCTTGGGCGATTCGACTTCGCGGTAGACCTGAGCGAGGGTTTCCTCGCCGCTCATCGCCAGGATGGAATGGCCGAAAGCTATAAACAGCCCCAGGATAGCGACGAGGCTGATCCAGCCGCCGGGCCGACGGATTTCCCGGACGATATTCGCGGGGAAGATGGACGGCATGAAGCCGAGGGGGTCTTCCTGGGCCTTAATGCCGAGCTTGCCAAGCGCCTCGCTCTCCTTGGGCTTGTACGTCGGATTGCCCTCGGCATCCAGAACCGGCTTGCCGTCGTCATCGACAAGCGGCTCACGTTCAAGGTGTCCATTAGCATCTTTGACCCATTCCTTGCGCGCCTCGCCGGTGTCTGGGTCGGTCGAGGGCACTTCCCTCAGCTCATATTTCGGATCGAGGTTGGGTCGCACCGGCACATTGTTGGCCGGACCTTTGACCGCCAGGGTGACGAGACACCACGTTAACATGATGACGGCCATGATGGTCGTGGCGATCATGATCTTGAGCGCCTTGTCGCTCGACTCGTGAATGCCGATCAAATTCTGGCGGAAGAAGTAGATCGTGACGATGCACGCGAGGAAAACGGCGCCCCAATTGGTGTAGAGGGCGTTGACCGCTTCTTCGTTGAGGTGCAAGCCTTCGTACAAATCCTTGTTGAGCAAACGGAGCGTCTGAAAGGCGAGGCCGATGACGTACTGCCCGGCCGAGACGCCGCTGGTCGGGCCGGTCAGGATGTAGTCGAACATCAGGGCCGACACGGAAAGCTTGCCGAGGAAGCCGCCCATCGCTTCTTTCACGACCTTGTAGACGCCGCCGCGCACGAAGAGCGAGCAACTCTCGATGTAAATCGACCGGACGGCGTAGCTGAAGAGCATGACGGCGAGGATGAACCACGGGGCGGCCGGTCCAATGGCCGATTCGACGATGCCGCCGATGTAGTAGGCGGTGCTGGCGAGGTCGCACAGCACGACCGCGGCGGTGCGCCAGTACGAAATGAAGGTGAACATCACGCTGCTGACGATAATCACCTGAGTGGTGCGCCGCAGCCTTTGCGAGAAAGCGCCGGAAGAGCCGGAGGACGGTTCCGGGGTGACATCCGAAGGGGTGGTCATGCACGTGGCCCGCGCAGACACGGACGGGGCTGCTCCGTCGCGGTCGCTGAGAAGACGCCTGTTCCAAACGGCCGGGGCCAGCGACGCCCGCAAGCGGGAAGTCGCAGCCGTAAGCAGAAGACCCAGGCCGACGAGAGACACCAGCTCTTTCGATTGGTCCATTCCGCCCTCGCGGGCGGCGGCGTCCGTATAACGTTCTGTTTATAGCAGCGGGCCGGCCGTTCGCCTAGCGTACCGATCGCCTTCACCTGTTCAGAGGTTCACTCATGGCGGCAATGGATCTGTCCATCGACGCGGAACGCGCGGTCGAACGGTTGATGCGTTTCCTGGCCGTCGAGAGCGTCACCGGACGCGAGCGGGCCATCGGCGCGGAGGTCGAAAAGGCATTAAGGAAAGCCGGCGTACCGGCCTCGGCGATCCGCTACGACTCGGCCAACGACCGCGTTCCCCTGCCGACCGAGACGGGCAACCTGATCGTGCAACTACAAGGGACGCGGCCGGACCTGCCGCGCTTGCTGTTTTCGACGCACCTGGACACCGTGCCCTTGTGCGCCGGCGCGGTGCCCGTGCGCTCCAAGAACCGCATCACGGCGCAGGGTGACACGGCTCTAGGCGGCGACAACCGTACCGGCGTCGCCTGCCTGGTGACGCTGGCGGCGACCCTGCTAGGTAGGGGCGGGATTACCCCGCCCCTACAACACCCGCCGTTGACGCTGCTGTTCACGGTGCGCGAGGAGAGCGGTCTGTTCGGGGCGCGTTATCTCGCCCCGGCCGATCTGGGCGGCGTGACGATGGGCTTCAACGTGGACGGTAAAGGGCCGGCCGACTTGACGGTCGGAGCGGTCGGGGCGGAGCGTTGGGAGGTGGAGATCGCCGGCCGGGCGGCGCACGCCGGCGTCCACCCCGAGCAAGGCATATCGGCGACGCTGGTGGCCTCATTGGCGTTGGCGGAGGCGGCGCGTGGCGGCTGGTTCGGCAAAATCCGTCATGACGGACGCGAGGGTACGGCCAACGTTGGCGTATTCGGCGGCCGCGAGGGCAAGGGCGCCGGCGAGGCCACCAACGTCGTCACCGATTACGCTTATCTTCGCGGCGAATCGCGCAGTCACGACCCGGCGTTCGTGAAGGAAATCGTCGCCGCCTGGCGCGCGGCGTTTACCCACGCCGGAAACCAAGTGAAGGACGACAAAGGACGCGGCGCCAAGATCAAGTTTACCTCGAAGCTCGACTATCACCCATTTCGGCTGAAAGACGACGCGGCGGTGGTGCGTCGCGCAATGCGGGCGGCGGAGAGCATCGGGCTGACGCCGACGCTGAAAGTGGGCAACGGCGGCCTAGACGCCAACTGGCTGGTGCGCCATCGGATTCCGACAGTGACGTTCGGCGCGGGGCAGCACAACATACACACTACGGAGGAGTATGTGGATGTGAAAATGTATGTAGACGGCTGTAGGATGGCGTTGGCGTTGGCGGTGTTGGAAGAATGAAACGACGAGTGTTTACGTTTCGCGCGAGGGTGAAACCTGCCGCCGAACAAAGTTTGTTTTCCGACGAGCAAGCACATGGATCAACTCTGGGCGCCGTGGCGTTTGGCTTATGTGGCCGCAGGCGGAGCGCCGGCCGCGGCAGACGCCTGCTTCCTCTGTAGAGGACTACAAGACGACAATGATCGCGCTCATCTAATCGTTTGGCGCACGCCGCGAAGTTTGGTGGTGTTAAACCGCTACCCCTACAACAACGGCCATCTTTTGATCGCCCCGCGCGCGCACAAGGGCCGACTCGACGAACTGGACGCCGCCGAACTGATGGAGACGATGGAAACGCTGCGACACATGGTAAGCGTTTTGGACGGCCTGATGCGGCCGGACGGCTACAACATCGGCCTCAACCTGGGGCGCGCCGCCGGCGCCGGGTTGCCGGGCCATTTGCATTGGCACATCGTGCCGCGCTGGGACGGCGACACCAATTTCATGCCCGTCCTGACCGACGCCAAAGTTATCGTGCAATCCCTCGACGCCCTGTACGATTTACTAACAGCGCGGCTGCGCGAAGGAGGGGCCGCCATTTAGCGGTTCTTTCCTCCTTTTGCACTCGCTTACTTCTTATCGTCCTTGCGCCCTTCCTCGCCCAGGGCGTTTTCGAGGGCGCGAATGGTTTCAGCCACGCCGTCGAGATTGGGGTTGATGCGTAGAGCGGTGCGGAATGCCTTGAGCGCCGCCTTGTGCTTGCGCATCTGCATGTAGCTCTGCGCCATGCCCGCCATGGCGCCGAAGTGGTAGGGATTCAGTTGCAGCGTCTTCTCGCAGTCGGCGATGGAACGCTCGAACTGCTTCATCTTGAAATAGTGGATGGCCCGTTGATTGTAGGCTTCGGCGAAGTTTGGGGCTTTCTGTAGCAGCCGATCCAGGCCGGCCACGGCCTTCTCGCGGTCGCGCACCCGCATCAATCGTTGCAGTTCCTCGGTGTTGTTCTCGTCATCGGCGCGGAACCACAGCGCCCACAGCGCGTCGGCGGCCAGTCGGCGGGCTTCCGTGTCGTCGTCCTTAAGGTGGGCGGCGATGATCGGGTTGGCGTCGATGCCGCCAAGTTGGCCCAACGCCAGCAGAGCCGCGCGGCGAGACCGCGCGGCGCCGTTCTCCAGCAGACGCACCAGCGTCCCTTCGGTGTAGCGCGATTGCGCCAAGGCAAGGAACTTCTGCCGGCCTTCTTCCTGGCGCCTTCGCCACGTATCGGCGTCGTCTTTGGCCCGGCGGTTCGGCATACGGCGGTAGTATTCGACAAGGAGAGCGGCGCCCACTTTCGCACCTCACTGGTTGGAAATGGGAGACTACGGCAACGGACGGCGGCCGTCCCGGCCCGGTCGTTTCGTCGTCGAATCAGCCTAAATAATTCCTGGCCGTGGGCCGTCCCTCCTGGCGCCCCCGGCTGTATGAGTTTATGACCCCGCGAGCCGAAAGACAAAGGGGAAAGGGTGAAGGGTTATAACGACGGCTCCGTCGCCTCGAACCCTAGCACGTCCTCGCACCACGCCGCGATGGTAAGTAAGCCGTTCTCCCTCCACGGCGCCCCCACCAATTGCACACCTAACGGCAATCCTTCCCGGCTGCGGCTACCTGGGAAACATACCGTCGGTAAGCCCGTAAAGCTCCACGGCGAGTTGAACAACGGATCGCCGGTCGTGGCGGCGTCGGGCGCCGGCCCCGTCGTGGCCGGCGTTAGCAGCGCGTCCACACCCGTAAAGCAGGCGCGCATTGCATCCCGCAAACGTATTTGAGCATCCTTGCACCGCGCGTATTCCGGCGCGGGACATGCAAGTCCTTCCTCCAGCAAGGCGCGAATATTGGCGTCGTAGTCGTGGGGAACGCTGCGCAGGCGCGTCTCGTGGAATGCGGCCGCTTCGACGGCCATCACCGTCCGATGTCTTGCCGTCACTTCAGCGAACCCGTCCGGCAATGTCACCTCCATGATCGCTGCGCCGCCCGCGCTAAACCGATCACACGCTTCATCCATCATGCGCAATACCGAGTCGTCGGCGCGGTTCTCGAAGAAGCCGCGTAAGCGTCCCAAACGTGGAGGCAATGTGGGCGCCGGCGCCTCCTCGCTATTTTCCGGATCGGCAATGGTTTGATAAAGAATCCCAAGGTCGCGGACGCAGCGCGCCATTGCGCCGACGTGATCCATCGACGCCGCCAACGGTACGACGCCTTGCGTGCTAACGCGGCCGAAGGTCGGCTTAAGGCCGGCCACGCCGCAGTACGAGGCCGGTCGCGTAATCGAGCCGCCGGTCTGCGAACCAAGGGCGCCGAGACACATGCCGCAGGCCAGCGCTGCCGCTGAGCCGCTACTGCTGCCGCCGGGTGTGCGTCTTACGTCCCACGGATTGCGCGTCGGCGGCGGGTCAAAGCTGGCGTACTGCGTCGTCACCGTCTTGCCAACAAATATCGCGCCGGCTTCGCGCAGCCGTTGTACCACCGTCGCGTCCTGTTGGGCGATGTTGTCTTTCCATAGACGTGAGCCGGCGCTGGTCGGCCAATCGGCCACATCGAAGATGTCTTTAATGCCAATAGGGATGCCGTGCAGCGGGCCGCGCCATTCGCCGCGACGCAGTTCCGCGGTTAGCCGATCCGCCTCGGCCCGCGCCCCTTTATGGTTCACGAAAACCCAGGCATGAATGCGATCTTCCAGACGGTCGATGCGTTCCAGGCAAGCTTCGAGGAGATCGACGGGCGTTCGACGACCGGTACGGATTTCATCGACGGCGGTATGAAGCGTGGCGATCATGGGCCGTCATCCTTATTGAGCGGCAGGCTTTATACCCGTCGGATTATCCGGTGCTGGCGATCCCTCGACGGCCTGTTCGATAGCGGGCGACAAGAGATCGCTGACCCATTGAATGACGTAGTAAAATACCGGCGTCAGGAAGATTCCGAACAGCGTTACACCGAGCATTCCGGCGAAGACGGCCGTGCCCAACGTCCGCCGCATCTCGGCCCCGGCGCCCGCCGCCACCACCAACGGCACCACTCCGAGGATGAACGCGAATGAGGTCATCATAATTGGCCGCAACCGCAATTGCACCGCGTCCAACGTCGCCTCTTTGCGCGACGCCCCCTCCTCGCGCCGCGCCTTCGCAAACTCCACAATCAAGATCGCATTCTTGCAAGCCAAGCCCACTAACACGATAAAACCGATCTGAGTAAAGATGTTAATGTCCTGGTGCGCCAGCTGCACCCCGGCGATGGAACACAACAGGCACATCGGTACGACGAGGATGACGGCCAAGGGCAGCGACCAGCTTTCGTACTGCGCCGCCAGCACGAGGAACACCAGCACCACCGCCAGTATGAAGACGTACATCGCCGTGTTGCCGGTCTGCAATTGCAATAGAGCCAACTCGGTCCAGTCCGTCTGCATCGTCGGCGACGCCGCGTCCACCTCGTGCTGAGCCGTCGTCTGTAGCACGGAGATGGCCTGGCCGGAACTCGTGCCCGCTTTGGGCGAAGCGTTAATAGCGGCCGCCTCATACAAGTTGTAGCGCTGAATCAACACCGGGCCGCTGGCATCGCCCACGCTCAACACCGTACTCAGTGGCACCATACCGCCTTGCGCATTGCGGACCTTCAATTGCTTGATGTCGTCAATGCGCTCGCGGAAGTCCTGGCCGGCTTGCACGTTCACCTGCCAGGTCCGGCCGAACTTGTTGAAGTCGTTGACGTAGAAGGAACCAAAATAGACCTGCAAGGTATCAAAGATGTCGCTCACCGACACGCCGAGGGTTCTGGCTTGGGTGCGGTCGATATTCAGACGCATCCAGGGCGTATCCGCCCGAAAACTGGTGTAAACGTCCTGTACGCCCGGGGCCGCCGATGCCCTGCCGTCGTCGTTGCTCTGGGCGACAATCTGATCGGCGACCGCTTGGAGTCGGTCCAATCCCTCATTGCCGCGGTCTTCGACGATGATCTTGAAGCCGCCGGCCGTGCCCAAACCTTCGATGGGAGGCGCCCCGAAGATGTTGACAACCGCGTCCGGGATCTCGTCCTGGAGTCGGGCTTGCAAAGAAGCGGCGATGGCGTCTCCGGTCAGTTCAGGGCGCGCGCGATGGCTGAACTCGTCCAACATCAGATACATCGCCCCGAAATTGGGGGCGTCGGCGTTCAGCAGGATCGATTGGCCGGAGATGCCGACCGTGTGGCTAATCCCCGGAGTTTTCAGGGCGATTTGCTCCACCTCTTGCATCACTTGTTGTGTGCGACTGACCGCGGCGGCCGGCGGAAGCTGCACGTTGACGAGCAGATAGCCCTTGTCCTGATTCGGGATGAAGCCGGTCGGCGTGTGCGTGAATCCGAACCACGTCAGGAACAGCAGGCCCGCGTAGACCAGCAGCACCACGGCGCTAAGGCGCAGGAATAGGGCGACTGTCCGGGTATACAAATTGGTGCTAACCTTAAAGCCGATATTAAACATCCGGAATGACCAGCCTAGTGCGACGTTGAGCAGCGGGGACAAAAACCAGCCAATAACACCACCGAGGGCCGCTATGACCCAAGGGAAAGCCAGGGGCACATAGGCATTGTTCGGCGCCAGCGCGGCCGACCAACGGGCAACGCCGGCCGCCTCTGGGCTGACGGCCAGCGTGTAAGCGAGGAAGCCGACGATCAGCACGAACGCCAGCCGCGGCAGGGCTTCGTAGTGTCCTTCGCGGCGCGGCTTGAGCAACAGCGCGGAAAGCGCCGGGCTAAGCGTCAGCGACACGAACATGGAGATCACCGTTGATACGGCAATGGTCAACGCGAACTGGCGGAAGAATTGGCCCGTAATGCCGCTGATGAATGCGCAGGGCACGAAAACAGCCGACAAAACCAGGCCGATTGCCACCACCGGCCCCGACACCTGCTCCATCGCCCGCACCGTGGCGTCATGCGGAGACATACCCTCTTCAATGTGATGTTCCACGGCCTCCACGACGACGATGGCGTCGTCCACGACGATGCCTATAGCCAAGACCAATCCGAATAGGGTCAGATTATTCAGGCTGAAACCGATGGCCGCCATAACCGCGAACGTGCCGATGATCGCCACCGGCACGGCGATGAGCGGAATGACGGCGGAACGCCAGTTCTGGAGAAACAACAGCACCACGATGGCCACGAGGATCACGGCGTCGCGTAGAGTCTTGAAGACCTCGTTAATCGACTCGTTGATAAAAGGAGTGGTGTCGTAAACGATCTTATAGTCGAGCCCGGTGGGGAATCGGCTCCTTAGTTCCTCCATTTTGGACTTCACCAGCCGCGAGACGTCCAGAGCGTTGGAGCCGGGCAATTGGTAGATCGACAATGCCACCGACGGCTGGCCGTCCAGCGTGGCGGTCTGGTCGTAGCTGAGGGCGCCTAGCTCGATGTTGGCCACGTCGCCCAGATGGACGATGCGCCCGGAGGCGTCGGTCTTGACGACCAATTCCTCGAACTGGCCGATGTCGGACAGTCGGCCGAGCGTCGTCATCGTGTACTGAAAGACCTGCCCCTTGGGCACGGGCGGTTGGCCGATCTGGCCGGCGGCCACCTGGATGTTCTGCTGTTGGATCGCGGCCGTCACGTCGTTGGCGCTGAGGTTGCGCACGGCCATCTTTTGCGGATCGAGCCAGACGCGCATACTGTAATCCCGCTGTCCGAGATAGGTGATGTCGCCGACGCCAAGCAGGCGGGCCAGTTCATCGCGCAGCTGGATGGTGGCGTAGTTGCTGAGGTCGATGCTGTTGCGAGTGCCGTCCGGAGAATAAAGGTTGACGATCATTAGGATGCTGGACGATTTCTTGGTGACGGAAATGCCGCGGCGCTTGACGAGATCGGGCAAAATCGGCTGGGCCAGCGACACGCGGTTCTGCACCAGCACCTGGGCGATGTTCAAGTCGGCGCCCGCTTTGAAGGTGACGGTGAGGGTGTATTTGCCGTCGTTGGTGCATTGCGACGACATATAGAGCATGTTCTCGACGCCGTTGACCTGTTGCTCAATGGGCGCGGCGACCGTGGCGGCGACGACCTCGGCGTTGGCGCCGGGGTAGTAGGCCGTTACCTCGACGGTGGGCGGCGTGATGTCCGGGTACTGCGCGATCGGCAACGTGAAGAGCGCGATACTGCCGCCGAGGGTGATGATGATGGACATCACCGACGCGAAGATCGGCCGGTCGATGAAAAAGCGCGAGAACATTGATCGATCCTACCAGTGGTTAGCGAGCCGGCGGGTTGATCCCGCCGGGACAAGCCCATTAGTATCGACACAAGTGGGGTGCCATGCTTTCGCGGGCCGGTCCCGAAACCTCGTCCAGTCCCAACCCCGCGAAAGCATGAGTGCCCGCGTGGGACTCATGCTTTCGCGGCGGTTTAGACGGCGGGAAGGTGCGGATAGAGGCCGCGAAAGCATGGCACCCCACTTGTGTAGTTACTACTAGGACAAGCCCGGCGGCTCGCCCGGGATGGTTTTGGTTTCAATCCTTACTTTGGCTTCGCTTGGATCCCCGCATCGCTGGAGGGCGTCGCCGGACCATTCTTCGATGCGGCATCGCCGTCGGCGCCAGCAGTTCCGTTCAGCCCACTTCGCGCCGCGACCGGACGCGAGTTCCAATACTCGTGAGCCAGCCGGGGCACGAACCGCAGCGTGAGAACGTCGAGCGAAACGTCATGGAAGCGCTTCACCCACGGATGATTAAACAACGACATTTCGCTTACCCACTCAACGACGTAAAAGAATACCGGCGTCAGGAAGATGCCGAACAGCGTCACGCCGAGCATTCCGCTGAACACGGCGACGCCCAGGGTCCGACGCATTTCCGCCCCGGCGCCTTGCGAAAAGGCCAACGGCACTACGCCGAGAATGAAAGCGAACGAAGTCATCAGGATCGGCCGGAGCCGCAGGCGGATGGCTTCGAGGGTGGCGTCGCGCCGCGACAGGCCGGCGTCGCGCTTCAGCTTGGCAAACTCGACAATTAAGATGGCGTTTTTACATGCCAGGCCGACCAACACCACAAAGCCGATTTGAGTGAAGATGTTGATGTCGGAATGGGTGATCGCCACGCCGGCGATCGAGCTGAGCAGGCACATCGGCACCACGAGGATGACGGCCAACGGCAACGCCCAACTTTCATATAGAGCGGCCAACACCAGGAACACGGCCAGCACGCCCAAGGCGAAAAGCAACATGGCGGTGTTGCCGGATTGCAATTGGACGTAAGTAATCTCCGTCCACTCGAAGGCCATATTCCGCGGCAGTTCCTGATTGGCCAAATCCTCCATGATGTGAATGGCCTCGCCGGAACTGACGCCGGGCGCCGTGTCGCCCCTGATCGCCGCCGCCGGGTACTCGTTGTAACGCGTCAAGATCAGCGGGCCGGCGACATCCTCAATGTTCATCACCGTTCCCAGCGGAATCATGCCGCCCGCCCTGTTGCGAACCTTGAGACGTTTGACGTCCTCGACCTGACTGCGAAACTGTCCTTCGGCCTGGACGTTCACTTGCCAGGTGCGGCCGCCGAGATTAAAGTCGTTGACGTAAAGGGAACCTAGATATATCTGCAATGTGCTAAATACGTCGCCCGGCGCGACTCCCAGCGCCTCGCACTGCTGGCGGTTGACGTCCACATATTTCTGCGGTGATTTGACGGTGAAAATCGTCGATATGGCTTCTTTTCTGAGTCGGGGGTTGTCTCTCGCCTTGGCGACGAGATTGTCCGTCTGCTGTTGCAGCGTCTTAAGGTCGTTAACGCCGCGGTCCTCGACAATGAACGTGAAGCCGCCTCCGGAGCCAAGGCCGGCGACCGGCGGGGGACCGCTGACGAAGGCTCGCGCGTCCGGGATTTCCGCCTCAATGCGTTTACTCAAATTGGCGGCGATGAAGGTGCTGTACAGCTTCGGGTCGCGGCGTTCGTCAAAAGGCTTCAACATGATGAAGAATTGACCGAAGTTCGAGCCAAAGGCGCCGAGCGTGAACGACTGGCCGGCGATGGTGATCCTGTGATCGACGCCGGGCGTTTCCTTACAAATTTCGTCGATCTGGTCCATGACCACCTTGGTTCGCTCCAGCGAGGCGGCGTCGGGCAACTGGACGCTGATTGAGAGATAGCCCTTGTCCTGCGGCGGAATGTAGCCGGCCGGCAGGGCGTTGAAACCCCAATAGGTCAGGCCGAGCAAGGCAACGTAAAGCACCAGCACCACGGCGCTGCCGCGAAGCATGAGGCCGACCGCCCGCGCATAGGCGTTTGTGCTGTGGCGAAACGCGAAGTTAAATAGCCAGAAGAACCATCCCAAAAGGAAGAAAAGAACCCTTCCCGGCAGATCGCGTTTCGCCCCCTTCGGTTTCAGGAAGAGCGCGGCCAGCGCCGGGCTGAGGGTCAGCGAATTGAGCGCTGAGATTATCGTCGAAACGGCGATGGTTAGCGCGAATTGGCGGAAAAACTGCCCCGTAATGCCGCTAATGAACATGCACGGCACGAACACCGCCGTCAGCACCAGCGCGACTGCGATCACCGGCCCGGACACTTGTTCCATCGCCTTGATCGCCGCCTGTTTCGGCAATAAACCCTCTTCGATGTGGTGTTCGACGGCTTCGACGACGACGATGGCGTCGTCCACGACGATGCCGATGGCAAGCACCAGACCGAACAGCGTGAGGTTGTTGAGACTGAAGCCGACAGCCGCCATGACCGCAAACGTGCCGATGATGGCCACCGGCACCGCGACCAGCGGAATGATCGTGGAGCGCCAACTTTGCAGGAAAATCAGCACCACGAGGGCCACCAGGATGATCGCCTCGCCGAGCGTCTTAAAGACTTCATCAACGGATTCGCGGACGAAGGGCGTGGTGTCGTAGACGATCTTATATTCGAGTCCGGGGGGAAACGCCTTTTTCAGCTCTTCCATTTTCGCTTTGATGCGGTCGGCCGTATCAAGGGCGTTGGCGTCGGGCAGTTGAAATACGGCGACGCCGGTGGAAGGCATGGAGTCCAGCTTGTTCTCGATGTCCAGGGTCTTGGCGCTAAGCTCGACATGGCCGATGTCTTTAATCCGCAATACGCGGCCTTCCTTGGTCGTGCGGAGGATGATATCGGCGAACTGTTCCGGCTCCGTGAGACGGCCGAGGGTAGTAAGGGTGAACTGACTCTCCTGGGGATGGCTGATAGGCGGTTGGCCAATCTGGCCGGCCGCGACCTGTTGGTTCTGCTCACGGATGGCCGCGACCACGTCCATGGCCGTCAGATTGCGGGCCGCGAGTTGGTCGGGGTCCACCCAAACGCGCATACTGTAATCCTGCTGACCGAACAGAAAAACGTCGCCGACGCCGTCCACCCGGCTCACTTCGTCTTTGAGATGAATGGCGGCGTAATTGCTCAAATGAAGCTGGTCAAAGCGGTTGTCGGGCGAGATGAGATTGACGACGAGGAGGATGTCGGGGTTGCGTTTGCGCGTGACGACGCCGATTTGTTTGACGATTTCGGGCAGCTGGGGCAGTGCCAAGTTAATGCGATTTTGCACCAAAACCTGGGCGAAATTGAGGTTGACGCCGGGCTTGAAGGTCACGGTCAGACTGTAGGAGCCGTCGTTGGCGCACTGCGACGACATGTAGAACATATTTTCGACGCCGTTGACCTGCTGCTCGATAGGGGCGGCGACGCTCTCGGCGACGGTCTGAGCATTGGCGCCGGGATAGGTGGTGGAGACGACGATGCTCGGAGGCGTGATCTGCGGGTATTGTGCGATGGGAAGCGTCCAGACGGCGATGCCGCCGGCCAAGGTGATGACCACGGACAGCACGGCGGCGAAGATCGGCCGATCAATGAAAAAGCGCGAGAACACGGTCGATCCTCAGCTATTTAGCCCCGCCGCGTTCGTTGGTCACGGTCGCCGTCACGTTAGGCGCGGCGACCTTGGGCGGTTCCACCGCTTTCTCGCGGACTATCAGCTTGTCGCGGACGCGCTGCAAGCCGCTCACCACAACGATTTCGCCCGCGTCGAGATTGCTGGTGATCACGCGCATTCCGTTCTGATACGAACCGATTTCAACGTAGCGGGCAAATGTCTCTCGAAGAGGTTTGCCTTTGTCGTTTTTGACGACCTCGCCTGTTTTGTCGTCCACGGCGTCTTTAACGACGTAGACGAGCTTACGGCCCTGATCGGCGACCAAGGCCGCTTCGGGAACGACGACGGCGGAATGCTTCTGGCCGATGGGCAACTCGATGCGCGCGAACATACCCGGCGCGAGGACTTTGCCGGGGTTGGGAAACTGGCCCCAGACGCGCAGCGTACCAGTAAGCGGATCTTCTTTGTTGTCGGAAAACTTGACGACGCCGGGATGCCGCGGTTCGCCTTTCTGGTACATGGGAGGCAGCTTGTTCGCTTCCTCTTCCGAGAGGGATTTTCTACGCTTGGCGTCTTTTTTCACATCTTCCGCAGTGAAGGCAAATCCTTGTTCATCGGCCAACCCCAGGTAAACCGGGAGATTGATGTCGCCGCGCGTGCTGCGCGGGATTTCTCCATCTTCAACAAGCCGGCGCAGGCGGAGTAAAGTTCGTTCATCCACATCGAAGTATGCGTAAATAGGGTCGAGCGAAACAATCGTGGCAAGAGGGGTAGTGTCCGCCTGAACGATGTTGCCGACGTCGATATTCCGCCGGCTGATGCGGCCGTCGAACGGGGCGACGATGTCGGCGAACTTCAGGTTGACCTCGGCGCCTTCCTGCGCGGCCTGCGCGGACGTGACTGTGGCCTTGGCGGCGACCAGGGTGGCCTGGGCCGCCTTCAAGTTGGAGTCCGCCACAAGGGCGTTGTTTTTGTCCCGGAGACGGTCCTGGGCCGTCGTGGCGCTTGGGGCACGAACGTCACGGTTGTAGACGTCGTTCTGGACGTCCAGCTGTGTTTTCGCCGCCTCGCTGTTGAACTCCGCAGCCTTGACCTTTGCCGATCCCTCCGCGACGGCGGCCTCGGCTTGCGCTAACGCCACCTGAAAGGGCCGTGGGTCGATCTTGAACAAATGGGCGCCCTTCTTAACGTCGGCGCCCTGGTTGAAAGGCGCCTCGACCAAATATCCCGTTACGCGGGCGCGTAGGTCCACGGAGAAAAGGGCTTCGACGCGGCCGGTGAATTCATCGGTGTCTTGCACGTCGCGGCTGATCGCTGGCGTGACCTCGACTTCCGGCGGAGGCGCTGCGGGCGGGGCGGCCGGAGGTGTGCAACCGAGCGCGACGGCGGCCGTAAACAACGCACCTACCCGCCAACTTTTCCACGCAACGAGAAACCCACTTCGCGCCCTAACAGTCGGTTCCGCGCGCTGTTTGTCCATAATACGATCCGTAATCGGAGGAATAGTCGTCCCGAAACCGGACTGACCAGTCAGTCCCGTTATAATGCGGCGTCGTAACCAGAAAGTCAACCCTCACGGCGCTAGTGCGGCAGGGCAAGAGGCAAAGTAACACAGTCGGCCAACACAAAACTATACTAAGGGGAAGAACGATGAACCGCAGAGGTCGCGCGGACTGGCGCGCCAAGTATTAAGGACACGGTGATGCGATCGTATAAGAGCCTGAGTGAACGAGAAATCCTCGCATTGGCGATCTCCCAAGAGGAAGAAGACGCCCGCATCTACGACAACTTCGCCGACGGGTTGAAGGACTCGCATCCCGCCCAGGCGGGTCAGTTTCGCAAGATGCGCGCCGAGGAGGACGGCCATCGGCACCGGCTCATCGACCTGTACCGCGAGAAGTTCGGCGACCATATTCCGCTGATTCGGCGCCAGGACGTGAAGGGGTTCGTCCAGCGCCGGCCGGTCTGGATGGTGCGGCCGTTGGGATTGGACGCCGTGCGCAAGCAGTCGGAGATGATGGAGGTGGAAACGCGGCGCTTCTACGAGGCGTCGGCCCGCAAGGCGACGGACGCGGGGGTGCGTCAACTGTTGGGCGACCTGGCCGAAGAAGAGCGCAACCACGAGCGCATCGCCGAGGCGTTAGACAAAGCCGCCGCGCCGCCAGAGGAAGAAGACGAGAAGGCGCGGCGACGATTGTTCCTTTTGCAGGTGGTGCAGCCGGGCTTGGCCGGATTGATGGACGGCTCGGTTTCGACGCTGGCGCCGATCTTCGCGGCGGCGTTCGCCACCAAAGAATCGGGCACGTGGCCGACCTTCCTGGTCGGTCTGGCCGCCAGCATCGGAGCCGGCATCAGCATGGGCTTTGCCGAGGCGTTGTCCGATGACGGCAGCCTGACGGGCCGAGGGCGGCCGTGGGTACGCGGGGCGGTCTGTGGCCTGATGACAGCGCTCGGCGGGTTGGGGCACACCATGCCATTCCTCATCCCGAACTTCAACTGGGCAATTGGCGTTGCGGTCGCTGTGGTGGCGGTGGAACTGGGGATCATCGCCTGGATTCGCAATCGCTTCATGGATACGCCGCTGTGGCAAGCGGTCTTGCAGATCGTCGTTGGCGGTGTATTGGTTTTTGCGACGGGCATCCTGATCGGCAGTTCGTGAGGAACAGACCCTTACGGCGTCTGGTTCTCCGAAGGGGCGGACGCGCGGAATCGCCAATAGAGCAGGCCGTCATACACCAGTTTGAGCGCCCCCGATACGACAAACGGCGCGCCCGCAAGCATCGGGTTGGTGAAAAGCAAACCGACGAGGAACGGGGACAGCGCCGCGCCGGCCGTCCGCGCCACGCCGGTCACTCCGGCGGCGGCGGAGCGCTCGTCGGGGCGGACCACGGCGGCGGTGTAGGATTGGCGGGCGGGAACGTCCATTTGTGAGATGGCAAAACGTAATAATAGGACGCCGACCGCTAGCGGCAGAGTCGGCATGAAGGGCACGAGGATCAGCAACAAGTTGGACGGGGCGTGGGTGAAGATCATTGTATTAAGAAGGCCGACGCGCTTGGCGATGGAGGCGGCGGCGAGGGCGGAGAAGCCGGCCAGAAAGTTGGCGCCCCAGAAGATGCCGCCGAGTGTGGCCGGGTCGGCATGAAAGCGCTCCTGAAACCAGTACGCCATGATGGTCTGCAAGACGAAACCGCCGGCGAAGGCGTCGAGGGCGAACAACGCCGACAGTCGCAGCACCACGCCGCGCGAGTGGTGCAGGCCGAGGAAAGCGGCGGGCCGCGGTTGTTCCGCTTCGCTCTGCGAAACGGCAAGCACTTCTGAGGTGGGCGATAACCGGGTGAACAGTAGCGCCAACAACACACCTGTCCCCGCGTAATACCATAAAACGATGTGATAACTCTGCAACGCGGTGAAGCCGTCCGTTTGCAGAAATTGGACGAGCAGTCCGCACAGCAATGCGCCGAAGGCGGTGGCGAGCGAGCCGGTCAGGTTGTACCAGGCGAACACGCGCGTGCGCTGTTCCGTCGTCACCACTTGCGCTAAGGCCGCCTGCTCGATAGCGAGGAACGGCCCGACCTCGTTGCCGCTGGGGCTTATGACGCCAATGGTGGCGGCCGCGAGCAAGAGGTAAAAGTCGTCGGTCGAAAGGAACACCGCCCCGGCCAAGGCCATGAGGACCGCGCCAACGATCAACATGCGCTTACGGCCGACGCGATCCGCCGTGGTGGTGATCCACAGTGAAACAGCCACATCGCCGAGTAGCGTCATGCTCGTCAGTAGGCCGATTCGTTCAACGGTCAGGCCGAGCGCGGCGAGATACAGCCACAAGATAAGGGCGAGGAAGCCGTAGGCGAACAGCCGCACCGCCCGCGTGACGAACAGCAGTCGCACGTCCGGCGCGTGAAAAGGCGTAGCGGAGGACATACCCAACCTCGTCACCAGATCAGAACCGTGGGGCAGGTTTGTAACCTGCCGCTTCAGAAGGCAGGTTACAAACCTGCCCCACTACCGTATAGGATAAGAGCGTTGCGACGTTATATCACACCGCCCGGCCGCAGGTTCCCAGGAGAATGTTCATGGCCCTCTCGACTGCATCGCCGCTGCAACGACAAGTGGCGCGCGTCCGCCGACGGCTGTTCCTGCAAACGCTGGTCCGTTCTCTGGTATGGAGCTGGTTTGGCGCCCTGACGCTAACGGCCGTCTGGTTCCTTGTCCAGCCGCTGTTGATCGACGATAGGCATCCTCTCAATTGGATACGTTGGGCGGTTTTAGGCGGCGCCGCCCTCGTGGGTACAGGCGTGGCCGTCGCGATCGCCGTCATGCGCAGGGCGTCTTCCGTGCAAGCCGCGCTGGCGCTGGATGAACAATTTCGGCTCAAAGAGCGCGTCACGACTTCGCTGATGCTGCGGCCCGATGAAGCAGCCAGTTCCGCAGGGGCGGCCCTGTTGGCCGACGCCAATCAGCGCGTCGAACCGCTCCGCGTCGGCGACCGCTTTCCGGTGCGCATTCCGTGGACTGGAGTGCTGGCGCCGGCCGTCGGAATCCTCCTTGTTCTGCTTGCCA
The DNA here is from genome assembly GCA_002404095.1 of Planctomycetaceae bacterium UBA4732. Lineage (GTDB taxonomy): Bacteria > Planctomycetota > Planctomycetia > Gemmatales > Gemmataceae > UBA4732. Next base: position 78,315 of record DHJA01000150.1, read on the forward strand.
TTTTCTATCACCCGGATTTCGGCCAGGCGCGGACCGCGACGCCGCCGGCCGTGGCCAACAACGATGCGATGAAAGCCGAGATCGACAAAGTGCGGCAGCAGTTGCAGGCCAAGCGCGAGGCCAATAAGGACGTGGAAAGACCGAAATCGGCGGAACTCAAGAAGATCGAGGCCGAAATCGACAAGATGTTGAGCAATCCGCATGAGACGAAAGATCAGGTGCGCGAGGACATCAAGAAAGGCGACGAACTGCTAGATGACCTCAAAAAGCAGGACAAAGAGCAAGCCGACCGAGCCAGAGCGTTAAAGGAGCAGTTGCAACAACTGGAGCGCGCCCAAAAGAAAGACGACTTGGCGAAGAATGAAGTTGGCCCGGCGAAAGACATGAAGAAGGCGCTCAGTCAGGGCGATCTGGCGAAGGCCAAGAAAGAGGCGAACGAACTAGCCAAGAAACTGCAAAACGAGGAGGAAGCGGACGAACTGCGCAAGAAGCTGAACGACGACAATGGCAAACTGACGCCGGAGGAAAAGCAGGAGTTGCAGGACGAGCTAAAGAAGAAAGAAGAAGCGGGCCTGACCAAAGAAGATCGGCAGAAGCTGGAAGAGCAGTTCAAAGACCTTGAGGACGCCGCCGAGGAGTTGACGAAAAAAGACGAGGACGAGGAAAAGAAGCTGGACGAAGAAGCGGAGGAGTTGGAAAAGCAGGCCAAGAACGGCGAGATCGACCAGGACCAGCTTCAGCGCGAAAAACAGAAATTGGAGAGGTTCAAAGGCCAATTACAGAGACAAAAGCGAGACCTAAAGGAGTTTGCCCAGAAGCTGAAGGACGCTCAACAGGCGATGAAGGAAGGCAAGGACGGCGAAGCGGCGCAGAAGCTCAAGGAAATCGCCGACCAGTTGGCCGAGATGGACGGCGACGGCGAGCGTGTGGCGATTCTACAGGCGATGCGACAAGTGCAGCAGATGAAAAAAGCCTTGTCGCAGGCGCTGGCCAAGCAAGATGGGCCGGGCGGCAAGGGCCAAGGCTCCGGGTCGCGTCCGGAGTCGGCGGACGCCAAGACGGGCGAAGAGGAGCATCAGGTTCATTCGGACCCGGACGACAAAGCCCGGCTACAGATCGTCGATCACGTTCCGGGCGATGGTTTCAAAGGCCCGCGTAAACCGGCCGAGATGACGGACGAGATTCGCCGGGCGGCGCAGGAAGGGGCGGCGGCCAGCGAGCGCGAACGGCTTACAGACAAGGCGACGGCGGAGATGGCGCGCGGTTTCTTCGAGAAGATGCGTCCGCCGGACAAGGACGACAAGAAGGTGACGCCGAAATCGTAAGAAGATAAACCGTCACAATTCTTCTCGCTTTTCATATTCTCCTTGCGGAGCGCGTTCCAGTTCCCCTTGCCATGCCCCGGCCGTTTCCTCGAAGAATCCCGGCGGCCAATCACTGTCTGTCGCGTCGGGCGCCCCCGGTTCGCATTGATCTGGACCGAAGAAGGTCTCATCCGTGATGCTTCCCGCCGTCTCCTCGAAGTACCCCGGCGGCCAACCGCCGTCCGCCATGCGCTGTTGTAAGTGGACGACCACCTCAAACTCCGCGTCCGGCGTTCCCACCGGAATGCTCAGATGCAACACGCCGTCCGGCCCGGTCCTGCCGCTAGCTTGAATGGCTCGCATAACCTCGCACCTCCCGTTATTGCGGTTTCGCTCTTCGTGATTATACAGCGTTCTGTCAGATCAGTCCGGAGTTCCTGAGCTGCAGAACCCTCACCCCCCGCACAGCCGCGTAATGTGCTTCAGCATGTCGCGCACCGACAGCATCCCTAACACCCGGCCGTCCTGCACCACGGGTAGATGCCGATAGCCGCCGCCGTCCATCTTGTGCAGCACGAACGCCAGCGGGTCGGTCGGCCGCACCGTCTCCGGGTCGGCCGTCATGAATGCGCGCACCGGCCGGGCGGCGTAGTCCGGGTCGGAAGCCGCCTTGGTTAATAAGTCGCGCTCGCTGAAAATGCCTAGCAGTTGGCCCGCGTCGTCCACGATCAGCAGCGCTCCGACGTTGTTGGCCAGCATTGTACGGATGGCTTCGCCGGCCGTCGCCGTCGGCGGCAGCGTCACCGCCGGGCGCGGGTTCAGCACAGCCACGCGGTCTTCCAGCAGGCTGCGCTCGACGCGATCCTGCGCCGTCGGCTGGTCCAGCTGCGTCAGGTCCAGCAGGCAATGACCGCACTGCTCGGCGCCTGGCAGGTTATCGTGAGAACAAACGGGACAAATCATATTAATCCGTAGTCCGTAGAGGAAAACCTTCTACTTGCTACTCAACGATCCAGGCGTCATCGCCGGTGAACAGCTCTTCGAGCTGGCCGGTGCCTTCCGACCGAATGGCCTCTTCGATTTGCCCGTCGAGCAAGTCGCTGTAGGTCGGCCGCTCCACGCAACGCAGTACCCCGACGCATTCCGGCAGATTCGGATACACCATCCGGCTCAGCAGGTGCGCCAGCGTCGTGTCCGGGTCGCGCTCATCATGCACCAAGAGATCGGCGTGTGATGTGTCGTTGGTCAGCGTCACTGCCTCGGGGTGAAGGCCGCGAAGGCGGATGCCGCGATTCTGGTCCCGGCCGAAAACCAGCGGCTTGCCGTGTTCCAAATAGACGAGGTTGTCCGCCTTGACGCCCTTTTCGGTCGCGTACTCGAACACGCCGTCATTAAAGACTTTACAGTTCTGGTATATCTCCACGAAGGCCGAACCCTTATGCGCCGCCGCCCGTCGCAGCGTCTCGGTTAGATGCTCCACGTCCACATCAATAGTACGGGCCACAAACGTGGCTTCGGCCGCCACCGCCAGCGTCAACGCCCGTAACGGTTCGTCGATTGAGCCTTGCGGGTTGGCCCGGGTACGCGTACCGACGCGCGAAGTCGGCGAGTATTGCCCCCGCGTCAACCCCAGCACTTCATTGTTAAAAAGAAGAATTTTGAGGTCGATATTGCGCCGTAAAGCGTGAATGAGATGATTGCCGCCGATGGACAGGCCGTCGCCGTCGCCGGTGACGACCCAGACGCTCAATTCCGGCCGGGTAAGTTTTAGCCCCGTCGCCACGGTCGGCGCTCGGCCGTGGAGGGTTTGGAATCCGTAAGTATTGAGGTAATAAGGCATCCGGCTGGAGCAGCCGACGCCCGATACGAAGACCAGCCGCTCGCGCGGTATGCCCAGCGTCGCCAGCACCTGCTTCATCACGGCCAGGATGGAGAAGTCGCCGCAACCCGGACACCAGCGCACCTCCTGGTCGCTTGCCAAGTCTTTCACCGTCAAAGGCAGCGCCGCCACTGAAGCCATTCCGCACCTTAATTGTCAGTATTTATGACTTGACGAATCTTCTCTTCGATTTCGTGGACGAGGAATGGCCGGCCTTGCACTTTGTTCAAGCCGACGGCGTCGATCAGGTATTCGGAGCGCAACAGCCGCCGCAATTGGCCCGTATTTAACTCTGGTACAAGCACTTTCTTATAGCGCCCTAGCACATCGCTCGTGTTGCGCGGCATGGGGTTAAGATAGCGAAAATGGGCGTGCGCCACGCTCAGGCCAGCGGTCTGCGCCCTCCGCACTGCCGTGGCGATGGCGCCAAACGTGCCGCCCCAGCCGACCACGAGCAAGTCGCCCTCCGTCGGCCCGTCCACGGCCAACTCGGGGATGTCGTCGGCGATGCGGGCGATCTTCTCCGCGCGGGTGCGTACCATACGCTCGTGATTAAGCGGGTCATAGCTGACGGCGCCAGTGCCGTCTTCCTTCTCCAGACCGCCGATGCGATGTTCAAGCCCCGGCGCGCCCGGAACGGCCCAAGGCCTTACATGGCGCTCGTCTCGCTGGTACGGTTGGAACGGCGCATCGCCCCCGGCCGTCGGGCGCCTGACCGGAATGGGCGGCAGATCGGCGGGATCGGGGATGCGCCAGGGTTCGGCGCCGACTGCCAGGCACCCGTCCGACAGCACCAGTACCGGCGTCATGTGGGCGACCGCCAAGCGCACCGCTTCGTAAACCGTCGCGAAGCAGTCGGCCGGCGACTGCGCGGCTAGCACCGCCGCTGGACATTCGCCGTGCCGTCCGTATAGCGCCTGAAAGAGGTCCGTTTGCTCCGTCTTCGTCGGCAGACCCAGACTCGGCCCGCCGCGCTGTACGTCGATCACAATGACTGGTAGCTCCGCCATCACCGCCAATCCGATCGCCTCCGACTTGAGCGATAAGCCGGGGCCGCTCGTTGCCGTCGCGCCGAGGCCGCCGCCAAAGGCGGCGCCGACTGCCGCCCCCATCGCCGCGATTTCGTCCTCCGCCTGAAAAGTGCGGACGCCATAGCGCTTTAACTCCGCGAGGCGATGCAGTACGTTGGACGCCGGCGCGATCGGATAGGCGGCGTACAGCAGCGGCAGCCCGGACGTGCGCGCCGCCGCGACAAGACCCAAAGCGAGCGCTTCGTTCCCTGTGACTGTGCGGTAGCGGCCTGCCGGCAGGGGCGCATGGGTAACGCGGACGGCGGCCGGCATCGCTTCGGTGGTTTCGCCATAGTGGTAGCCGGCCGTGAGCGCGCGACGGTTGGCCTCCAAAACGGCCGGATTGCGAGCGAATTTGTCCTTGATCCAGTCAAGCGTCTGCTCAAGCGGCCGCTCGAAAAGCCAGTAGACAAGCCCGAGCGCGAAGAAGTTTTTACAGCGATCAACTTCTCGCTGACTCAGCAGCGGCGGCGAGCCGGGGTGACGATCGGCGACGGCCTCGCGGTTGAGCGTGGTGATCGGCGCGGCCAACAGCCGCCTACCGCGCAAGGAGCCGTCTTGCAAGGGATCGGTGATATACCCGGCCTTGGCAAGCTCGGCGAGATGGAAAGCGTCCCGGTTGACGATGAGGATTCCGCCCGAATCGAGGTCTTTCAAATGCGTCTTGAGCGCCGCCGGGTTCATGGCGACGAGCACGTTCGGCGCGTCACCCGGTGTGAGGATGTCGCTGGATGCGAAGTGGATCTGGAATGCTGAAACCCCCGCGAGCGTCCCCGCCGGCGCGCGAATCTCGGCC
>DHJA01000150.1:83388-83855 GCA_002404095.1 Planctomycetaceae bacterium UBA4732
CGGATCTCCGCGGGGAAGTCGGGGGTGGTCCAGACGGCGTCGCCGCACAGCACCGAAGTGCGCGTGAGTTGGGCGCCAATTAATTGGATGCCGTCGCCGGAATCGCCGGCCAGGCGGACGACGACGGAGTTCCGTTCTTGCACGGTCACAGGCTTCCCTCGTCGTCAAGCCCCCTCCGGCTCCGTCGGGAAGCTGGCAGGGTCCGGCGGCTGGTTGTAGACGGTGGCCGGGAAGTGTTCGGCCAAATAATGAACGATGCGCTTGACCGACAGCACACCAACGGGTCGGCCCGCCTCATCGATTACGGGTAAATGGCGATATCCGCCCTCTTCCATGCGTCGAATCGCCAGGCCGATCGGTTCCTTCGGCCCAACGATGACCGGGTCCAAGGTCATACAGTCGGCCACGGCTGTCGTCAGCGGCCGGCCCGCCGCAAGGACGCGGCGCATCAGGTCGCGCTCGGTGAA
>DHJA01000150.1:83952-84336 GCA_002404095.1 Planctomycetaceae bacterium UBA4732
GCGCATCAGGTCGCGCTCGGTGAAAACGCCGAGCAGCCGGTCGTCGCGGCAGACGAGCAGACAGCCGACGCGGCGCTCGCGCATCATACGAACGGCGTCCGCCACCGTCCGCTCCGGCTCGATCCGCAGGGGGGAAGTCGGGTTCAGGCGCGAGACGCTGTCCACCTTGAGATTGCGCGCCAATTCCATGATGAAGGATCAACCCGGTTGCTGTTCGTGAGGGAAAACATTCCGCTTACCGACGGCCTGGGGACGCCGTGGTTCGCGCGGGCGGGATGGTGCAGGCCAGTCGCCCGCCCTCATTTCATGCTAGAAACAATCGCCACGAAGAACAGGGGCGGCCTTTGGCTCCCTCCCCCTTGCGGGGGAGGGCGGGGGGGGGGG
>DHJA01000150.1:84474-84995 GCA_002404095.1 Planctomycetaceae bacterium UBA4732
CCCACCCCAACCCTCCCCCGCAAGAGGGGGAGGGAGCCGATGCCAGTTGTCCGCGGATTTGCCGCGTTCCTATAATGAAGTGAAAGAGAGCCAGCCGATTTGTGGACGGAAGGGCTGAATCCAAGACATCGCACGAGAAAGGCGGAAGGGAAATGGCGAATGCCAACGTAGTGCAACTGACGGCGGATAACTGGGAAAAAGAAGTCGTCCAGAGCGACAAGCCTGTGCTTGTGGACTTCTGGGCCGTATGGTGCGGGCCGTGCCGAGCGCTTGGGCCGACCATCGAAAAATTGGCCGACAAGTACGTCGGCAAGGTCAAAGTCGGCAAACTGAACACCGATGAGGCTCAGGAGATCGCTATCAAATACGGCATTTCCTCCATTCCGATGGTGATGCTGTTCAAAGGCGGCAGCGACCAGCCCGCGGAAAAGACCGTTGGCCTCAACCCCGAGGCGGTCTACGACAAGATGATCAGTCGCGTCGTTCAGTAATGCAGTGAATGCGGAATGAACAAATCGTTT
>DHJA01000279.1:0-13092 GCA_002404095.1 Planctomycetaceae bacterium UBA4732
AGCTTTTTTTCGGAAAGTGCAGCTTGAGAGAATACTCTCACCCAAATATTCGTGTCTACGCAGAGATACCTCATTAGTGTTCTCGCTTCCGTTTCAGCTTATGCTTCAAAACCCTTCACCTAAGCATTGCAAGCACAATCACTGTCTATACAAGATTCTTCTGCTTGCGCAGCACCCATTCCGTCGTCAGTGCCAGCAGCGCCGCCAGGAAGAACATCGGCGCGTTCCACCACGTCCACGCCGCCGACGGCGGCGCCTTCATGCGCACCCGACCGCCCACCGGCAAATCCTTCAGCACATCATCCGCGTCGGCCACGGTGTAGAATTTGCCGTGCGTCTTCTCGGCCGCGCGCTCCATCTCCGTCTGGTTCATGCGTAGTTGGTCCATTTCGCCCGGCGGCGCCAGCACCTTGCACTCGGCACTCGGCCGCGGCGTCGGCAACGGCGGGTCGGTCACGACGAACGAATACTGCCCCTCCGGCGTCTGCGTCACCACGGCGCCGTAAGACGCCCGGCTGCCTTCGATCTTCGTCAGCTCCACCGTGCGCACCACGGCCTCGGCGCCGCGCGCCGGGTTGCGCCGCTCCACCAATACCTTCACCGTCGCGTCCTTGCCCGGCGGCGGCGCGTCGTCGGGGAAACGCACCGTCAGCTTGATCGGCTCGCCGCGGCGGTACGGCGTCTCGCGGTCCAGCTGCAGCTCCACGCGGTCGCGCCGGCTTCCAGAGAGATAACGTACCGTTTGTATCCAGAATTGATTGTAGCGCAACTGGTCTTCGCGGAAGCCCCAGCGCCATGTCTCGTCGAAGCCGAAAAACATGCACCGGCCCGCCCCCACGAACTGCTGCACCACCAACGCTTGCCGTTCGAGCGGCTTGTCGCCGGCCGCTTTGTCTCGGTCCACTGGCGCTGACGCCCTGGGGTGAACCGCCAGCACTTCGGCTGCCCGCTTGGGGACCACCACGTCCGACCACCAGTACATGTCGCGCAGCCGTTTCCAGATTTCTTCGTCCTCGCCCTCCTTGGCGCTGAAACGAAAGAGCGGGTGCCGCAATCCCTCCGGCGTCAGGACCGGCTTGTAGCCTTCCGTCCGTTCGCCGTTGGCCTCGTCCGATGGACGGTCGGCCACCACGTCGATGGGCAGCACGTCACGCAGCGGCGAATCCTTGTAGTAGAATGGGGCGTAGCGTTCGCCGGCGACCATCAACAGGCCGCCGCCGTGGTCCGTTACCCACTCCGCAATGTCTTTCAAATGCTCCGTCATCCGGTTGTTGTCTTTGGGCCGTGGGTCCACGTCGCCGAGGATCACCACGTCGTAGGCTTTTAACTCTTCCTTGGTCGGAATCTCCGCCAACGCGGTGCGGTCCTGGGCGGCGAAGTCCGGGTCGGCGTTCAACAGCACCACCTTGAGGTCGATGCTCTTGTTGCCTTTGGTCCGGTCGCTTTCGCGCTCCAACAGCGTTTTGAGATAGTGATACTCGTAACGTCGGTAGCCCTCGACGTACAGCACCTTGATGAGCTTCGCCTCGCGGACCAGCACCTTGCGTTCCAGGCGGTTGTCGTCTTTATCCGCCTCGTCAGGCTGCAACGGCGTCTCGATGATGTACGTCTTTTCGCCCGGCTCCGTTGGCTTGACCTCAAGCTGTACCTTCACGTCTTCGCCAGCCGTTTTCAGCTCGATCTTCTTCGTGGCCAGGACGCCGTCCTTGCCCTTCTCCTTGACGGTGACGGCGGTTTTTAGGCCGGCGTAGCCCTGACCGGTCAGGGTCAACTCGAAAAAGATGCGGTCGTTGACGAAAACGCTGTCCACCGCCTGGAGGTCGTGCAAGCGAAGGTTGCGCACGTCGTTGGCGTCGCCGAGGCCGACGAAGAACAACGGCACACCTTGTTCTTTCGCATACCCGGAGGCTTGTTCGAGGTTTTCTCCTTCCGTGGTCACGCCGTCGGTGAGGATCACAACGGCCGCCAGCGATGAGGCGTTGTATTCGCCCAGCACCTGCCTCACGGCCGCGCCGAGCTGCGTGGAATCGTTGCGCGCGTCGGCCTGTAAATTGTGAATGGCGTCCACCGCGGCGGCGAGGTCTTCCGGCTTGGCCACATCGGCCAGGCGGTGCAACCGGGTGGAGCAATGGTAGACGTGCAGCCGTACTTTGCATTGCGTCAGCAGCGTCCGCAGCCAGTCGGGGTCGGCCCGCGTCACCAGCGTTTGCGCGAGGCGCAGGCGATCCGGTTCGGAGACGCCGGCCTGTTGGGCGAGGGCGTCTACCGCGGCCTGCACCTTGGGATCGCGATAGTGGTCGAACGTACTCATGCTCTCCGAATCGTCGAGAATGATCGCCATGTCCGGCCAACCCTGCCGCTCGTACCAGACTCGCAGCTGCGGCAGGAGGACGAGCAAGAGCAGCACCAGGACGCCGAGGCGCAGGCCGGCCATGAGCAGCCGATGGCCGAAGCCGACGTTGCGCCCTTCGCGGAAGTAAACGGCGAGGACCAGCGCCGTCGCCAGCGCGAACAGCATTCCGCCCAACCACGGGTCGTTGTGACTTTTCCAGAAGTAAGAGGAGTATTCGAGGTTCCAGCGACTGGCCTCGCCGTCGGCCGGCGCCGGTACTCCCTGACTGGCCTCCATCGCCCGTCGTGTTGCGTCGGGAAGAAAGCTGAGGAAATCACCCGAATACGCATTCTGCACCAGCACGGCGCCGACGCCGATCAGGAAGGCGAACAGCAGGCCGGCCGTGACGTACAGCGGCAGCCTGGTTAGCAGCCAGCGTTGGCGCGTGATGTTGCCGCGGGCCATTTCCTCTTCCAGCGTGGGCACGGCGCTATAGTGGCCGAACAGCCAGGCCAGCAGTATTTCGCAGAAAAAGAGGGCCAACATCGCCAATAGGAGAACATGCGCGACGGAGGCGCCCAGCGGCTCATACTCGACGACAGACGCGGCGCCGGGGGCGTGGGCGACCAGATGAAGATCGGTAACAACTTGGAGGTTCCAGTCGGGGTAGGCCGCCTTGAGGTCTTCCGGTCGGGTGCGCGCCAGGTCGCTGGGGCTGGCCTGCTGCGCCTGATTGAGGGCCGGCGGATTGACCGCGACCAGCTGGTCCGGCGTCGGCGAGCCGGCGCTGAAACGATAGAGGCCGCTCAGGTCGGCGTCGGCCCAGCGTAAGACGCCGCCCTCGTCCAGACTGCGAATCGCGGCCGATTCGTCGCGGCCATCAGGCGTGTGAACGACGGCCGCGCCGGCGGAGGCGCTGGCCAGAAACAGCTCAATCGGCTCACCGACTTCGATGGCGCGCTCGTGCAATCGTCCGGCGGCGGCGAAGTACATGAGGTGGTCGATAAACGGCGGGAAGATCGGCGACGCCGGCCAACTGTTCCAGTCGGCGTTGAGCGTCGTCGTAACGAGAACGACGCGGCCGCGCATTGGTTGCCCTTCCGGCGCGTCCTTGCCGGCCAGCGGCCGCCATTCCAACAACGCCGGCCCTCCCGATGGTCGGCCCGTTTTCAGCTTGCCATCGGGACTCTTACCGGGCAGCAGAACCGGCGCGAACGAAAGGAGCGTGCGCGGGTTACCCTTGACGGCCGGTTCGACCTTGAGGAACTTGCGGAAATGAGCGGCCAACAACATCTCGCGCGGCCGCGAGTCGGTGAACGCCTTGAACGCGGGCTCGCGCTCCAACTCCGATTCAACACTAAACTGATACGAATAGTCTTCATTGTCGGATTGCTTCTCGACGAGACGAGCGGGCAACAGGCCGGCGCCGGCGCGGAATAGCACGTCATTGTAAGCGGCCAGGTCCACCCGGTCGCCGACGGAGACGACGACGCCGCCGCCGCGACGAACGTGGGTAAGCAGGCGATGGGCCTCGGCCTCGGTGAAGCGCGGCAAATCACATAGGAATACGCAATCGTAGGGTGTAAGGTCGCCCAAGCCTTCGTCCGCGAATTGCGTTTCGGTGATGACTTTGGGCCGGGCGACGACGTGAGCGTCGGGCGGCGGGGCGCCGGTTTTGTACGGATTCAGGGCGGTGCGGACGTATTCGGTCGCCTGGTCGTAGACCTGACCGGCAGGCTTGCCGTTGACGAGCAGCACCGGCACCGTGTCTTTGACCGTCACCACGACGCGGCGGGCGTCGTCGCTTTCCAAGCTGTCGTGGTCCACCTCGACCTGGACGACGTACTCGCCCGGATCGGGGAAAGTGTACTCGAAGGAGACGCGGACCTGTTCACCACTTTTAAGCTCTTTAATGGTGCGTTCGCCGTTTTGGCGCAGGTCGAGACTCTGACCGGCGACCGCCTTGGCAACGAGAAGGCGCACGTGCACATCGGTGCGCGTCTCGCCGAAGTTGTGCAACACGGCTTGAAGAAGCGTCGGCCGGCCGGTCACAGCGATAGGGTCGGTCAGCACCAAACCTTCGACCGCCAGATTCTCGGCGCCGTCCTGGCTCACGTCGATGATCGCGGCGGTTTTAGCGTGGGCCTGAATCTTTTGCACCGTGCCCGATAAGGCGGCGGCCTGACGCGCCACCCAGGTGGTGCGCTGCAGATTCGTGAGGAAGTAGACTTCCTTTTCGGCATATTTCGGAGGCGACGCCTCCAATAAGTCCTCAACAGTCGTGAGCGCCGCGGCGAGGTCGGCGTTGCCGTCGGTGCGACGCAAACCGTCGAGACGGGCGAGGACTTTTTCAGTGTCTTCCGACGGTAATCCGGGATCGCCGTCGGTCGTCGGCCCCGGCACGATCATGCGCGGCGGAGCGGCCAACAAAACGACGCTGAAGCCGTCGCCGCCGTTGCTTTGTTGGACGATCTGCTTGGCTGCGTTCCGCGCCTTCTCGAAGCAATCGGCGTCCCCGGCCTTGAAGCCCATGCCGAGCGATCCGTCCACAACAAGGATCTTATGAGTACGCGCCGCTCCGCCGGCCACGGCCACACCGCCGGGCGAGAACCAACGCCAGGCGGCCTCGGCCCAGGGCGTCACGCTGCACATGGCGGCCAAGAGCAGAAGCAGCAACAGGCAGCGCACCGCCAGCAGTAGGAGTTGTTCGATGCGCACCTTGCGCGAGGTTTTGCGCTGGGCGGCGAGGAGGAAGCGCATGGCGGCCCAATGGACGACTCGATAGCGTTTGCGATTGAGCAGGTGGATGATGATGGGGATGGAGACGGCCGCCCCGGCCGCGAGGGCGGCGACCGCGGGGATCTCGAAAAAGGCAAACAGCGGCAAGAATGCGAGAGACATCCGATTGCACCTTATACTAACCCGAAGCGCAAGCGAAGGATACGGTTCAAAACCTCGCTCGCGCTTCGGGTTAGTGTTACTTCCCCTTCCGCGCCAGCCTATGGGCCAGATACGTCGATAGCGCCAAATCGAGCGGCTTATCCGTCCGCAGCCGCACGTAATCCACGTTTTGAGCGCGACAGCCTTGCTCTAACTCCGTTGTGAACAGCCGCAACTGCTCCAGGTAGCCGTCGCGCAGCGAACGCGGGTCGGTCAGCAGTTCCGGCATCTGCTCCATGCCGCGAAACAGCGTCGATTCCTGAAACGGAAACTCTTCCTCCGCCCGGTCGAGGATATGGAAGACGACCACCTCGTGCCGCTTGTGTCGCAAGTGCATCAAGCCGGTCAGTATCTCTTCCGGGTCGTCGAAGAGGTCGCTGAACACCATGACGATGCCTCGGCGCGTAATGCGCTCCGCCATGTCGTGAAAGATCGGCCCCAGCCGTGTGCGTTCACGGCCCGGCCCCTTATTGAGGATATTTACGACCTGTTTAAGCAGCGACGGCTGGCTCGACGGCTTCAGGAAAGCGCGCACCTGATCGTCGAACGTCACTAGGCCGGCGGAGTCCTGTTGTTGGAGGACCATGTACGCCAGTGCCGCCGCCGCCATCGCCGCGTAGTCGTACTTGCCGACGACCGGCTGGCCGTCGGGGCGCGTCGGCCCGGAGCCGTAGCGCATCGAGTCGCTGGCGTCCACTAAAAGCCAACAGGCGAGGTTGGTTTCCTGCTCGTATTGCTTGAGGTAAAAGCGGCCGGTGCGGCTGAAGACCTTCCAATCGAGGTGCTTGAGGTCGTCGCCAGCGACGTATTCGCGGTGTTCGGCGAACTCGACGGAAAAGCCGTGGTAGGGGCTTTTGTGCATACCGGAGAGGTAGCCCTCGACGATGAGGCGGGCCTGCAACTCCAGGTTGCGCAGCTTGGCCAAGGCGATGGGGTCGAGATAGCGTTGCGGGTTGGCCATTGAGATAGGACCCATGAACTCTGTGAATGTTAAGGGGCCAGCATGTGAAAGCCGAGTATCCAAACATCGCGCCGCTTCTCATAAACTGCGAATCGCACGATGAGGGGAAGGACGCCGCCAATGCGGACAGTGTGAGGATCCCCCGATTGGGTGAACCGGGGTTCGCCAAACACCTGCGGATCGTGCCGCAACCGTTTGTGAATGACCCGCAGAGCGGCGGCGCACCGGCGCCGCTCGTCCTCGCTGCTGAGGCCGTTCAGCAAGCGCTTTAGCGCCTGTAACACGGCCTGAGAGTAGATCACATTAAATTCGACGGCGCCGTTTCTTCCGGAGGTACTCATTCCGCCTGCTCGTCGGTAGGCTCTTCAGGATCATAACCGAGTTCGGCCATGACCTCCTCGAAGGTATAAAACTTCTCCGTCTTCATTCTCTCTTCAATGTCAAATAACGATTCAAGATCGGCCGGGTCAAAGTCCCGACGCATTTGATCGTAAATTTCATCCATCCCATCCCCGCGCGGCCGCGGCGGCGGCGCCTCGACGGCCACTACGATTTCCACCTGGTCAGGCGCAAATCCATTCGTCCCCTCTCTTCCGGCCGCGAGGTGGGCCTTAGCGGCGGCGATGATATCGGTCTCGGCCTGTTCCGCTGTGGCCGCGTGAATTTCACAACCCGGCAACCGTGGGACATAGCCACGGTAGCCGTCTTCGTTTCGATGCACGATCGCTAAAAGTTTCTTCATGGTTACGGACTCCTTAGACCGCCGCCGACGCCTCGATCTTCTCATTCGGATCGCGCGGAATCAGGTTAATCAGCTTGCGCACAATGTCGTCCGGCTTGATTCCTTCGGCTTCGGCGTTGAAATTGGTGATGATGCGGTGCCGGAGCACCGGCGGCGCCACGGCGCGCACGTCCTCGCACGACACATAGTACCGGCCGTGCAGGACGGCCCGCGCCTTGGCCGCGAGAATCAGGAATTGGGTAGCGCGCGGCCCAGCGCCCCACGTCACATAGTCGCGCACGAAATCAGGCACGTCGGCTGTCTGCGATTTGCCGGCGGCCGCCACGGCCTGGCCGCGCGCCGGCCCGCGCAAGCGCGACCCCTTGCGCGTCAGCCGCGTGAACTTCATCGCATAGCGGATGACGTAGGGCGCCACCGGAACCTTCCTTACAATATCTTGCATCTCCAAAATGTCCGTGGCCGACAGCATCCGGTCGATCTTCGGCGTGTGCGTCGAAGTCGTCATCTCGACGATCTTGAACTCCTCGTCTTCTTCCGGGTAATCGACCTGGATGTTGAACATGAAACGGTCCTGCTGCGCTTCGGGCAGCGGATAGGTGCCTTCCTGTTCAATGGGATTTTGCGTGGCCAGCACGAAGAACGGGTCGGGCAGCTTGTGCTTGGCGCCGCCGACCGTGACTTGGCGCTCTTGCATGGCTTCGAGCAGCGCGGCCTGCGTCTTGGGCGGCGTGCGGTTGATCTCATCGGCCAGCACGACGTTGGCGAACAGCGGCCCGTGTAGGAACTTGAACAAACGCTGGCCGGTGGTCTTGTCTTCCTGCAAGACTTCCGTGCCGGTGATGTCGGACGGCATGAGGTCGGGCGTAAACTGCACACGGCTGAAGCTGAGGCTGAGCGAGTCGGCTAGGGTGCGGATGATGAGCGTCTTGGCGAGGCCGGGCACGCCGACCAGCAGGCAATGGCCGCGTGCGAAGACGGCGATGAGCAGCTCTTCGAGGACGCGCTCCTGGCCGACGACGGCTTTGCTCATCTCCTTACGGATGCGGCGATAGCCGTCGTTGAGCCGTTCGATGGCGGACATATCGCCGTCGATGCGCGGCCAGGGTTGCGTCGCGCTCGGCTCTTCGGCGTCCTCGACGACGGCCAGTTGGTCCTCGTCGTCGTTGTCGGACAGCCAGGCGCCGCAGCCGCACATACGACGACCGCCGGCCGGGATTTGCATGGAGAGGCCGCAGGTTTTACAGCGGATATTTGGCATAGGTGTTGGTTCCGTAAAGGATAGCGTCAGTCACAGCAGGGAGGGGACGGGATTGTCGAATTCCATGTTGGCGAATGACTTTTTCGCCTCGTCCGGAGTGAACATGAGGAGAAGGCTGATTTCCGCCATAACTTCCTCCGGCAACTCCTCTAATATCGGCCACATGTTGTCTTCACGCTCCGCCCGACCCGTCCCTTTAAATTCCGAAGCGATGACGCGAACGCGCACGGAGACGGAGTTCTGCCGGTACACTTCGATCTTGGCGCGCGGATGCGCGACATTGTACTTTTTAAGCGCCTGGACGATTTGTTTTAGGACTTCATCCGGGCGATCGGTTCGCAGTTTGACAACCATTATTACATTTCCAGGGGCGAAGATCGCTCAACTCATTACTCCGCGAGTTCGCCGTAATCGACCAGACCCACACTCGTGACCGCGTTAAACGTGCTGAACAATCGTAGCTTGTTCGAGATCACCTAGAAGTCCTCAGGCGCTTTCGCTCCCGGCCCTGGACTGGGATCGAAGGCAATGTTTTCCGGGTGTTCGATGACGACCCGATCCCCGTTCTCCATGTTCAGCGCGAAGCGATGGAATGGGACGGCGCGGAGCAAGCGCTGGACTTCGGAGCGAATGACTTCGACGCGTGGCATAACTTCTCCTCAGCGATTTGGTTAGGCATTGATCTCTTTGCCGAACGCCTGGCGGTCCTCCCGGAAGTCTTTCAAGGCGCGATCCACGATTCGCCGTATCTGTTGTTCCAGTTCCTCGACGGTTCGCCGCTCCTTCGGGAGGCTCATCCAGCAGAATTGGATGCCTTGCCGGATCATGTGATCGATTTGGCCCGGTCCGAAGACTTCGCTCATCCGTTCGGCCGCCTCCTCGCCTTCGCCCTCCAAAAACATGGCCATAACAGATCCTCACTATCTGAGAAGAACTTCAGCCTTTATTTCGCCGCCGTTAGTCCCCACGCTCTTCCGTTCACCACCACGATCATGCCTTGCGCCGAAAGATGCACGAGTGAACGCTCTTCCATCTTCTCCATCGCAAACATAGGCAGCACATCGTCCCCGCCAGGATCAAGCCGAGCGACCGACTGCGAAGCAACGGCAAAATTCAGCCGTTGCACCACCCGTCCCGTTTTTGGGTCGCAGCACACGACCGGATAACCGCGGCCGGGCTTCTCTTCCGGCGGACTGCATCCCGTCCATTGTAACGCAGCCGTCAGCCAACGGAATTGTAATCGCCATCCTTTCCCCTCGATGGGATAGGCGAGCAAAGCGTCGCCGAACTGTTGCGTCCGCCAGCGGCCCGACGGCCCCGCCAGCATCTGGCGCCATAGGAGCGAGCCGTCCTTGAGCGAGCGGGCGAAGAGTACGCGATCTTGGACGCCGTAAAAGGCGTCGGCGTCTAGCGACCAACTTCCCACGTCCAGCTCGCCGGTGTTGATTAGCGGCGGGTCGCTCCACAGAGGCTTGCCTGTCGTTCGGTCGAGTTGTTGCACGCGCCAGCCGATGTTCAGCGGCCACGCCATCAACAGGGCGTGCGCTCCGGCCGTCACCCTTGGCGCTTCGCCGGTTTTCGTGGTGACGCCGGGCAGTCGATGTGTCCATAGGTCGCGCCCGGAAACGGGATCAAGCAAAAGGACGCTCTCGGCATCCGGTGTGATGCAAACGCCGCCGTCGGGCAATAGGACGGGCGAACGCGGCCACGGCTCGCTGGCGGTCGGCCCGTCGTGAAGGACGGCTCCCGTCGCGGCGTCGAGCAGCCAGCGGCGTCCGCCCGAAGTCTGTACCAGCAGCACCTCGGCGTTTACGGGAAAGACGTGGAAGAAACGTCCGTAGGGATACGGCTGGCGTAAACGCGCGCCGGGCGCCCAACGCGCCCATAGTAGACGGCCGTTGACCGCGTTCAGGGCGAAGAGGCGGCGGTCGCCTTGCATAAAGTACAATCGGCCTCCGATAAGATGGAAATTGCCGAGCGCATCAGCGTGAAGGGCGTCCGCCGCATCGTACCGCCAGATGATTTGTCCGTCTTCCGCGCGCAGTCCGGCCGCGCCGCCATCGCCGGCCGCGACGATCACTCCGCCGTTTCGGTCGGCCCAGATGGGTTGAAAGGACAAGGCCGTGCGCCAGCGGATTTTGCCGGTGCCACTAACCCGAAGCGCGAGCGAGGTTTTGACTCGATCCCTCGCTTGCGCTTCGGGTTGGTATAGGCCGCACAACAGCATATCGTCGGCGACGCGCAACGGCTCCTCGCCGGGGTCAAGGTTCGCCTGCCAGGAACGGAAGTAAGGCGGTTGAGACAGTGGCGCCGGCTCCGGCGCAACGGGCGGTTTGGGCGCGTCTGCGGACTTCGCGCCGCCGAACTCGCCTGCTGGTCGCGGCGCGCCGGCTGCGAACGCCGCCCACGGCGATTCCGGCTCGACGCGCGACTGCTTTTCCCTTTCCTCCAGGCGCATACCCGGCGGCGTGAAGATGGTAAGCGTCTGCCGATCCGCACAGACCAAACAGCCGTCGGCGTACACCAGATTGCCGGCCGGAATGTTTGTCAGCAGCGACGGATCGTCGGGTTGCTCGCCATCGCGTTGCCGCACCGCGTAAATCACGAACGCGCCCGGCCCTTTGCTCGCGGTCGGCCACAGCACCAGGTCGCCGATCAGGAGGCCGCGACCCGCCGGCGGCAGACTACCGCCGCCGTCCGGCAGCGCCCAGGCGTCCACGCCGTCGTCCGCTCCGACCGCCCGCAGCCCCGTCGGCGTCGTGAAGATCAACCGGCCCTCGCCGACGCCGAGAAGGTGGACCACCTCAAGGGGGCCTCGTTGCCAAAGCGTTTCACCCGTCGCCGCATCCAGGCATAGCAAGTACTCGTAGTCGGCCGGGGCGACGTAGAGGCGGCCGTCCGCGAACAGGCACGGCGCCAAGTCGCGCGGAGACGGATCGCCGGCGGCGGTCTTATCGCCGCGGCTCGGATAGCGCGCTGCCCAAACGGGCTTGCCGGTCAGCGCATCCAGCGCCGTGATCGCCCCGGAATGCGAGCAGTACACGACATACGGCCCCGCTAATGTCAGTAAATGCTGACGGTAGCGGCGGTCCTTGTCGGCGAATTCGCGGGTTTCACATATGTCTTGATGCCAAAGCTCCTCCGGTATTGCCGGCGTATCGGCCGGGTAGCAGGTGACGCGCGTCAGGGTGCGGCCGTTGACGAAGCGCGTCGAGGCGATGGTAAGTCGGCCGTCGTGGACGAAGGGCGCTCCCTCGAACACGGCGTAGGTTTTGTTCTCTGGCGCCATCGCCCGCATGGTCCACAGTTCGCGCTCGCCGTTCGGCAACGGCTTTAGACTGAGGCAGACGAGCAGGCTCTCGTCGTCCTTACCGTTGTCCATTATCGGCGCATCGCGCACGGCCTGGGCGCCGAGGCGGACGTAGATTCGGTCGTCGGCGACGGTCAGCGTATAGCGCAGATCCGGCGGCGCCGGCAATTTAAGGTCTGGATTAGCGCCATTATTGAGCTTGGCCGCATCGTACCATGTCTCGGCCGCGCCGGTGCGCAAGTCGTAGGCCGTCACATAGCGGGCGTCGGCGATAAGCACTTTGCCGTCGGCGACGACCGGCTCGAAGGCCATCGAGCGGTTGCTCAGGAGGGCGCCGACGCCGCGGTCGTAGACCGGCTCGATCTCCAACGGTTTACGCTCCCTCAAGCTGAATTGGCGTTGGTTGGGAGAACGGCATAGCGCGCCCAAGCGCTCCAGCAGGCGCGGCGGTGCGACGGCCGTGCGGCCGCGCGCGGCGTCGCCGCCAAACGTGGGCCAATCGGTCGTCGGCGTCGGCGGATCGGCATTGTACTCGTCGGCGACCTGTTGAAGAATGTCGGCGTAACGGCCTTTCTTGCCGGCGATCTCGCCTTCCGCCACTCCGTAATTCTTGCGGTAAGCCTGCAAGTCGTCGGCCCAGCCGTAGGCGCCGCGGAACAGCCGCGCCAGCAATATCTTGGCGCGAGTTCGCGCGGGATCGGTCTTCGGATCGGGATACGAGAGAGCGGAGGCCGACAAGGGAGGAAGCAGCAGACGCTGCCAGTGTTCGGCTTCGGCGAAGTCACCGCGCTCGAAGGCGAAATCGCCGAGGAGGTCGATGGCTTTTTCGCCGGGCCGGCTGCAAAACGCCTCATCCACCACCCTACGCAACAGCCGCGCATCGCGCGTCGTCGCGGCCTGCTCTAACCATTTTTTCGCCTGCGGGTCGGCGCCGTCGCGGTAAGACCGCAGAGCGTCCGGCGGCAAACCGGCCAACAGAGAATGGCACAAGCGCCGACATTCAATGTCGCGGCCGGCGTTCACGGACACGAGATCGTCGCCCGACGCGGTGAGGACGGCCTGGATCTCTTGGACCGCCTCCGACCATTTTTTGGACGCCAGCAGCTTGCGTACTTCGACGATGCGTGCGGCCGTCGGCTTAGACTCGGCGGGAAAGGCGGCGGGCGGCGGCGGTTCCTCGCCCCGCGCCGGCGACCAGAGTCCACCTAGCGCGAGCAGGATAAGCCAGGCGCTTTGCTGCCGCAAACAAGTCATTCCGTCTCCCCCGCGCTCCCCTTCGGGTCGCGGCTAAACGATTCTTCACGCTTTACCGTCGCCGTCCTGCTTGCTGGATCAGCCAGCCAACGCCGAAGATGCCGACGCCGACGCCCGAAAACGTCAGCGAAGTGCGCAGGTCGATGGCGTGTTCGGGCGCCACGTTGGCGACGATGGCCAACGGCACGACGATCATACCAATCACTTGCAACAACCGGCCCAGTTGGTAAAGCATCCCAGGTTTGCCTCTCCATTTCGACGCCGGTTGTGGACCCCGGACTCGTGAGTACACTTC
>DHJA01000279.1:13169-15689 GCA_002404095.1 Planctomycetaceae bacterium UBA4732
CTGGATCGCCCTCCGGACTCAGGCTGCTGATAACAGCTGTCTTGGAGCCCCTTCGGGCGACTGAGATAAAGCCCCGGGCGAACGTACTCGTGAGTCCGGGGGTGCGAGTGCCCCTCGATTGCGACGCCGCGAACCTCTTCTATTCTAATCAGCGTCCGGCATGTTCGTCTCGCCTTGAGAATCCGCTTGACTTCACGCCGCCGACGCCTACAAAACACGCTGCTTAGGCTGCAGGTTTCTTGAGGGGGATGCACGAGTGATTTCTGGCCCTTTTTCGCTTCGCCTCCGCCGTACTCTCGCCGCCGCGGCCCCGCTGATCGCCGCTCTTTGGCTGTCCGGCTGTGAATACGATACGTATCCCAAGGATCTCGCCTATCCGTTGCGCACCGACCTCATCGTCGTCAATGCGCCGAAGAACGAAACGCCTTTTTATCCGCCGGGACCGGGACATCTGGAAGAGGAAATCGCCGCCATCCCCAAGCTCGGCGGCCAAGTCGTCGATCCGACCGACTCCAAGAAGGTTTCCGCCGCCCAGCGCAAGCCACTGTTCAGCGCCCTGAATAAGGCGTTCGGCTCGCCGCGCCAGCCGCGCGTCGGCGCCACCGAGGGAGAAGAACCGGAAGTCGTCGCCCAGCTCACGGACCTGAAACTCCGCGACGCCGACGCCGCCAAACCGTTCAAATCGCTTGCCGCCGGCAGTAAGGTCTATCGTTATCATTGCGTCCACTGCCACGGCCTGACCGGCGACGGCCGTGGGCCAACCGGCCCGTGGGTCGTGCCGCACCCGCGCGATTACCGTCTCGGCGAGTTCAAGTTCATCTCATCGGTGAACGCCGGCGAAAACACTCGGCCGCGGCGCGACGACCTGATGCGCACCCTGCACACCGGCATTGAGGGCACGTCGATGCCTTCGTTCGCCGTGATGGAGGAAAGAGGCGACGACCTCGAAGCCGTGGTGAGCTACATCATCCACCTGAGCATACGGGGCTTGGTGGAAAAACGCCTTCTCGTGGAGATCGCCAGCGGCGAAGATTACACGGACGAGGCGAAGCTGGATGAGAAGGTCCACGAAGTTATGAAAGACGTCATCCAGCAATGGGCCGACTCGAACTCCAAGACCCTCGAACCGACCAAGGGTTCCTACGTCGAAAACCCGTCCACCAAGGCGCAAACCGACTCCATCCGTCGTGGCTATGTGGCTTTCTCCGACCCCAAGGGCGCGGCCAGCTGTATCGGCTGTCACACCGATTACGGCCGGCAGGTGAATTTCCGTTACGACGACTGGGGTACGCTGGTGCGGCCGATGGACCTGACGAAAGGCGTCTACCGCGGAGGGCGTCGGCCGATCGACCTCTATTGGCGCATCAAGGGCGGCATTGGGCCGTCGGGAATGCCCAAAACGGGACTGCCTACCGACAAGGAAATCTGGGATGTGGTGAATTTCGTCCAGGCAGTGCCGTATCCGCAGATGTTGCCGGAAGACGTGCGCACCAAGGTTTATGGCCCAGTCGGGGAGCATCCAGGGACGGAACGCGCGGAAAGATAATCGTTTAGCCGCGACCCGAAGGGGAGCGCGGGGGAGAGCGTTGACGTGCAGAAGTTGTGGAGCGTCTTTTTCGGGCTGGTCCTGACGGCGATCTTCGCCCTATGCGCCGTTTCGCCGTGGGTCGGCTGGTGGCTGCCGCAAAACGTCTCCAGCTATGGCGGCGATGTGGACGCCCTGTTCTACATCATCCTCGCCATCACCGGCGTCACTTTCGTCATCACCGAAGTGCTGCTCGTCTGGTTCATGTATCAATACGCCTACAATCCCCAACGGAAAGCGCGTTACGTCGAAGGCAATCATCGCCTGGAGTTGGTGTGGACGGTGGCGACGGCGGCAGTCCTACTCTACGTCGCTTTCACGCAGGTCAACGTCTGGGAGAACATCAAGTATCAGGGCCGAATGCCGGAACCGTCGCTTACGGTGCAGGTGACGGGCCGACAGTGGGAGTGGCACATACGCTATCCCACCCCCCTGGACGTATTCGACCAGCCGGCCTCGCTGGAAAAGCCCATGGCCTGGGCCGAGGCGCCGGAAATCGACGACGTGCGTACTTCCAATGAATTGCACACCTGGGTGGGCGCCAAGGTTCGCATCTACCTCAAGACGGAGGACGTGATCCACAGCTTCGGTCTGCCGAATCTGCGGTTGATGCAAGACGCGCTGCCCGGCAAGACCATCCCGATGTGGTTCAAGGCCACGGCGGCGAACACGCAATGGAACGAAGCGGCCGGCCGTTGCGAGGAGCCGGCGGACGCCTCGCGGCGCTGGGAAATCGCCTGTAAGGAGCTATGCGGCGGCGGCCACTACCGTATGCGCGGCCGGCTGTACGTTCACCCGAACGAGGACGATTTCCGCGCGTGGCTAACCTATCGCCTGAAGGCCCAAAGCAGCCACGAGCCGGAAAAGACGCCGAGCGCGGCCGGAACGCCGGTCGCTTCTAATACCAAGGAATAAGTCCTATTGGTCCCATGAGT
>DHJA01000279.1:15771-17811 GCA_002404095.1 Planctomycetaceae bacterium UBA4732
ATGGGACCAATAGGACTTATGGAACCCCTCTCCCGGGAGCATCGGGCATGAGCATCAGTCATTTGCATGAAACCGGAACCCATAGCCATGAACTGGGATTCCTGCGCAAATACATCTTCTCCGAAGATCATAAAGTCATCGGCATTCAGTTCCTGTTTTCCGGCCTGATCTTCCTGTTCATCGGCGGCGCCCTCGCCCTGCTCGTCCGCCTTCAGGTCGCCTACCCCAACGGCGTGCCCATCCTCAGCATGTGGTTCCCCAAGAGCTGGGGCGATAAGATGTCGCCCGAGTTCTACACCATGCTCTTCAGTATGCACGCCTCGGTGATGATCTTCTTCGTCATCATCCCGCTGCTCACAGGGTCGTTCGGCAACTTCCTGATCCCGCTGATGATCGGGGCCAAGGATATGGCCTTCCCCAAGCTCAACATGTGTTCATACTGGTTCATGTGGCCCGGATTCGTCGTCATCGTCGCCAGCTTTTTCGTGGACGGCGGCGGCGCCGGCTCCGGCTGGACCTCGTATCCGACGCTCGCCAGCGTCATGCTCGGGCCGGGCCAGGGTTGGAACTCGCCGTCCTCGCCGCACTCCGGCCTGGGTCAAGTTTTTTGGCTTATAGCCCTAATCTTCGTCGGCATTTCCTCAATGATGGGGTCGATCAACTACGTCACCACCATCATCAACATGCGGGCGCCCGGCATGACGCTGTTCCGTATGCCGATGACCGTCTGGGCGCTGTTCATCACCGCCATCCTTCAGGCGATGGCTCTGCCCGTGCTGACCGTGGCGCTCATCATGCAATTGCTCGACAAGACCATCAACACGACGTTCTTTCTGCCGCCGGGCGGATTGGAATTCGGCAACCTGCATACCGCGGCCGGCGGCGGTCAGCCGCTGTTGTGGCAGCACGTTTTCTGGTTCTACTCGCACCCGGCCGTTTACATCATGATCCTGCCGGCGATGGGTATGGTTTCGGACGTGATCGCCACCTTCTCGCGCAAGCCGCTGTTCGGTTATCGGCCGATGGTCTACGCCCTTGCCGGCATCGCCGGCCTCGGCTTCATCGTGTGGGGCCATCATATGTTCCAGAGCGGCATGGACCCGCGCCTCGGCACCGGCTTCATGCTGGCGACCATGATGATCGCGCTGCCGTCGGCCATAAAGGTCTTCAACTGGCTCGGCACCGTTTGGGGCGGCAACGTCCACTACACGACGGCGATGCTCAACGCCCTGGCCTTCGTGGCCATGTTCGTGATTGGCGGCCTTAGCGGTATCTTCATGGCGGCGACGCCGGTGGACGTTTACTTCCACGACACTTACTTCATTGTGGCCCATATCCACTACGTTTTGTTCATGAGCAGCGTCTTCGGCATCTTCGCGGGCATCTACTTCTGGTTCCCGAAGATGTTCGGCCGGCTGCTGAATGAGCCGTTGGGCAAGGTCCACTTCGCCCTGACGTTCGTGCTGGCCAACTGCACATTCTTCCCGATGCACATCATCGGCATCGGCGGCCATCCTCGGCGCTATTTCGACTCGACAATGTACAGTACCTGGTCGCACTTCCGCGAACTGAACCAGTTTATGACGATCAGCGCGATCCTGCTGGGCTTCGCGCAGTTTATCTTTGTGTTCAACTTCGCGTGGAGCCTGGTCCGCGGCAAGATCGCCGGCCGCAACCCGTGGCACAGCAACACGCTGGAATGGACCGCGCCGTCGCCGCCGCCGCACGGCAACTTCGAGCATGTGCCGATCGTCCGTCGTGGACCGTATGAATACAGTGTGCCGGACATGGCCGAGGATTACCTGCCGCAGACGGCCGCGCATCCCGCTGGCGTACCGCAGCCGGTTGCGACGCACTGACGTTCAGCGGCGAGCGGGGGGCGTAAGAGTACTTTCATAGTGTACTCCTCACGCTCCGCGTGAGGAACGGCGAGCAGAGCGTGAGGAGTACATTGTTGGCGTTCGTTGTTCCTCACGCGGAGCGTGAGGAGTACATTATGAAAGTACTCGTAAGCGACCGGAGTATGGTATCAGCGATTGC
>DHJA01000279.1:17965-18336 GCA_002404095.1 Planctomycetaceae bacterium UBA4732
GTCGCTTACGCTTCCGGCTCGCCAGACTCTTATTTTACTTTGCGTATGCCTGATATTCCCTCACAACCTGTCCCGCGCTGGCTGCACGCCTGGGCCGTGCTGACCGTCATTGTCGCGGCGGCGGCGGTGGTGATGGGTGCCGTGGTCACGACTTTTCACGTGGGTATGACCGACCCTGTATGGCCGACGTATCCCTGGCATTTGCTGCTGATCTCGTACCAGGAGCCGAGTCCAGGCTACATCATCGAACACACCCACCGGGCCGCCGCTTATGGCGCCGGCTTCTGCGTGATCGTGTTGGCGGTCGGTCTGTGGCTCGCGGGGTCGCATCGGTTGGCTCTGGTCGCGCTGGCTTGCATCATCGCGCAGGG
>DHJA01000279.1:18472-19089 GCA_002404095.1 Planctomycetaceae bacterium UBA4732
GCTGGCTTGCATCATCGCGCAGGGTCTGCTCGGCGGCGTCCGTGTGCTGCTCAACGCGCGGGCAGGCCCGGAATACGCCGCCGTCCACGGAATCTTCGGTCAGGTGGTATTCAGTTTGCTCGTCTGTCTGGCGGTGTTGACCGCGCGCGGCGAAGCAGCGGAGTTCCCGAATCCGGAATACGCCCGACGCTGCCGGCGCACCTCGCTGGTCCTGGCCGGTATCGTTTTCCTCCAGCTCCTATGGGGGGCGGCGGTTCGACATTTGTACAACCCCTCCGCCGTGCGACTGCACATCCTAACGGCCTTCGCGGTTGTGGCCGGAGTCGTCTGGCTGATGCGAACGGCGTGGGAAGAGTCGGCCGGCCGTCGTGTGTTGGGCCGGCCGCTGATCCTGATGGCCGCGCTTTTGATCTTGCAGGTCGCTATGGGCATTGAGGCGCTGCTGGGTCTCTACGGTTCCGGGCTTCCGCCGGACCTCCAGCCGGTCACGATCGGCCGGGCGATGGTCCGCACCGGGCATGTCGTCGTCGGTGCTTGTATTTTGGCCGCGTCGGTCGTGGCCGCGTTGCAAGCGCAACGCGCGGCCGCGCCGCTCTTACTCCCTCCCCCCTTGTGGG
>DHJA01000279.1:19271-29396 GCA_002404095.1 Planctomycetaceae bacterium UBA4732
GGGGGGGGGGGGGGCCCCCAGCCGTGAACGTGAAAGGAACCGTATGAAGGCGGCCGTAAGCGTCTGTAATGAGACGACCGCGCCGCTGGCGCGCCCGCCCTTCGCCTATTTCACGGCGGCCGCCCGGCCGCGCCTCGCGGACTTCGTTCACCTGACGAAGCCGCGCGTGGCGGTCCTTGTGCTGTTCACGGTCGCGGTCGGCGCCCTGTTGGCCGGCGGACTGCACGTGAACGGCTTCGTGTTATTCAACGTCCTGCTTGGAACGGCTCTCGTGGCGGCGGGTGCCAGTACACTTAATCAGCTGATCGAACGTCGGTCCGACGCGCACATGCGCCGCACCGAGAACCGACCTCTTCCGGCTGGCCGATTGCAACCGCTCGAAGTGCTGGTGTTCGGCGTACTCCTTGGCGTCGGCGGCGTGACTTACCTGGCGTTGACGCTCAATCATTGGGCCGCCGCCGCGACCGCCGCCGCCACCTTCTTCCTCTATGTCGGCGTCTACACGCCGCTGAAATCGCGGACGACGTTGAACACGCTCATCGGGGCCGTGCCGGGCGCGTTGCCGCCGCTGATCGGCTGGGCGGCCGTGCGCGGCGGCCTCACGTGGGAGGCGGCGCCGTTGTTCTTGATCGTGTTCCTGTGGCAGGTGCCGCACTTTCTGGCCATCGCCTGGATCTATCGCGACCAGTACGCCCGCGCCGGCCTGCGGATGCAGCCGTGCTACGACCCCAGCGGACGCGGCACCGGCTGGCGTATGGTTGGCTATTGTCTCGTGCTGCTGCCGGCCAGTCTGGCGCCGTTGCTGCTCGGCGCCGGCGGCGTGATGTACGGCGTCGGCGCCGGACTGTTGGGCGCCGGCTTCCTGGCGTCGGCGGTCGGCTTCCTGCGGACGCCATCCACGCCGCGAGCATGGCGTGTGTTGCGGGCGTCGCTGTTGTATCTGCCCGGCGTGTTCGCGTTGTTGCTACTGGACGCCGCGATGAAAATTATTTTCTAAACTCGTGCGGTGAATTGTTATGACTCAGACCGTCCTCGACGAACCGCGGCAATCGCACATGGGGCTGCCTCTGCCTAACGGCAAGCTGGCCATGTGGATCTTCCTCGTCACGGAAATCATGTTTTTCACCGCCCTGATCGGCGTTTACCTCATCCTGCGCAACGGTACGCCGTCGAAATCGCCGTTTCATTGGCCGGCCCCGCACGAAGTCCATCTCGTCGAATGGAT
Source organism: Planctomycetaceae bacterium UBA4732 (assembly GCA_002404095.1). Taxonomy (GTDB): domain Bacteria; phylum Planctomycetota; class Planctomycetia; order Gemmatales; family Gemmataceae; genus UBA4732. The sequence continues at coordinate 20,497 of DHJA01000279.1, forward strand.
CGGCGCCCTCAACACCTTCGTACTGATTTGCAGCAGCCTCACCGTAGTGCTGGCCCATCACGCCGTCGTCATCCACAAGTTTCAACAGGCCACGCTGTATATCGCCGTCACGTTGGCGCTGGGCGCGATCTTCCTTGGCATCAAAGCCTACGAGTACACCGCCAAGTTTGAACACGACATTCTGCCCGGACACATCGGCGAAGTCCTGCCCGGTTCCCACGAAGCGCCCGACGGCCTCACGGACAAACAGAAGGAAGATTGGCGCTTTAACGACGCTTTCCGCCGCGAACAGACGTACCACGCCGTCGGGATGCAATACATGCAGCGCGTACGCGGCCAGCTGGAGGGGATTACCAAGGGCGTCGATGCGACCAACGTGGCCGAGAAGTCGGAGCCGGTTAAAGAATGTTACGCTCTGCTTCAGTCCATGAGCGGCGGCGCCTACGCCGACGGAAGCTATAGACGGCCGCTGCCGCCCGAAGAGGTCGGCGCGAAGGTCAACGAGATTTTGCATCATCACGAAGGGGCCGTCCAACTGACGCCGTCGATTCCATTCGGCAACCTGTGGGCGTCGTGCTACTTCGCCATGACCGGCTTCCACGCCCTGCACGTCTTCGGCGGCTTGGTGATCTTCGCGATCCTCCTGCTCATGGGCCTGCGCGGCAAGATCGGCCCGCAGCACGCCAACATGCTGGAGCTGGTCGGCCTCTATTGGCACTTTGTCGATATTGTGTGGATCTTTCTGTTTCCGTTGCTCTATCTGGTGTAATCATGGCGCATGACGTTCACACCCCTGGCGGTCACGACGACCACGAATCGACAGTCCGGGCTTACCTGATCGTGTTCGCGTGCCTTGCCTTCTTCACGTTCGCTTCGTTCGCGGCCAATTTCGCGGCGGCCCCGGAACATGCGTGGATCAGCAAGTTCATCAGCTTCGTCATCATCCTCGGCGTGGCCGTGGCGAAAGCGGCACTGGTCGGCTGGATTTTCATGCACCTGAAATTCGACTGGCGCAAGCTCTATTTCATGATCGTGCCGGCTTTCATCCTTGGCACGATGATGATGATGGTGTTCCTGCCGGACATGGTACTCGCGTGGCAACGGTGAGTGTCTTTTGCGAAAGCCGTTTAGCCGCGACCCGAAGGGGAGCGCGTCTCCTCCGCGCTCCCCTTCGGGTCGCGGCTAAACGATCCATTGTCGCATTGATCTGCCTGACCTGTTTCGCTTCGTGCCAGCGATCTCCGTCCGGCGAAACGCGGGAAAACATTGCCTACCCCATCGGCGATTTCACCCTCACTGAACGCAGCGGCCGTGAGGTCAGCGCGTCGGAACTGCGCGGCAAAGTCTGGATCGCGTCGTTCATCTTCACGCAATGTTCGGGGCCGTGCCCTCAAGTCACCGCCGCGATGGCCGAGCTGCAAACGGAGTTCGCGTCCCAACCGGACGTGCGCCTCGTCACTTTCAGCGTCGATCCGGAATACGACGATCCGAAAATCCTGACGCAGTACGCGGAGCGCTTCCACGCCGACCCCGACCGCTGGCTCTTCCTGACGGGCAAGGAATCCGACGTTTATCGGCTGTTGCGCGACGGTTTCAAGGTAGGAGCGGATCGCAACACCGACCCCGACGCCACGCCCGGCCAGGCCGTCAACCATGACACCCACTTGGCGGTCGTGGATCGAGGCGGCCATGTGCGTGGCTACTTCTCCGCATTGGTCGATCCGGAAAGTGACAATCCCGACGAGGAGTTCCAACAGAACAAGGTAAGGCTCCGCGCGAAGGTGAACGAGCTGTTGGTCGAGGACAGCCCCGCGGCCTTCTATCCGCAGCTTAATGCTTCGCTGAACGCCGCCGCCGGCGTCTTCCTGCTTTTGGGATACGCCGCGATCCGCCGGCGCCACGTCAGGCTGCACGTCGCCTGCATGTTGTCGGCGCTAGCCGTCTCCGCGGTGTTTCTGGCGTTCTACCTCTATTTTCACCTCGTCGTCATGCACGGCCAACCCACGCGCTTTCACGACAAATGGCCGGACGCTCCGAAGTGGGTGGAGATCGTCTATCTCGCCATCCTCACGTCGCACACGATCCTGGCGGTCGTGACGGCGCCGTTGGCTTTGTACACCGCATCCTTGGGTCTGCGCAACCGACTGGCGCGGCACGTCTGGATCGCCCGCTGGACGCTGCCGATCTGGTTGTATGTATCGGTCACGGGCGTTGTCGTTTATTGGATGCTTTATCGGCTCTATTGAATTCCGCCCCGCTGTTCCCGCCGCCCCTCAACCATTCTCGCCACACCATAATTCCTTTCCTGCATGATACTTACGCCATCACTTGCGGCGTTATTTCTATTTGCATTCGCCGGAAACACAACCTAGATTACTTGTGTCTGCTGCTTTGGGGAGAAGCAGTGGGCCTTGTGAGCCGCCGGCAGTGAGGGGATTGCCGGCGGCTCTTTTTTTGTGCGCTCTCGGTCCCATGTAGGTCATTTCCGGGTTTCGATGTGCCACGGCCGTCTCGGCCGTGCGGACGGTGCAAATACGAAACACGGCCGAGACGGCCGTGGCACACGCGGTGATCCTGCACTGCGCCCTTGGCGTCGCCGCGATTCCTTCGACAATAGCCTTTGCACGCCCATGCCTTCCCCCCGGGTTCCGTTGCGAAGGGCCGTTTCCCATGGTCAACTCCTTTCACAGCCAGGCGCGCCTCGGCGTCGGCGATCTCGACTACACCATCTATCGCCTCGACGCCGTCGCCAAGGGGCATCCCAACGCGGCCTGCTTGCCGTATTCCCTGAAAATCCTTCTCGAAAACCTTCTGCGCACCGAGGACGGCTTAGTCGTTCAGGCGAAAGACATCGAAGCCTTGGCGAACTGGGATCCGAAGGCCAAGCCGGACAAGGAAATCGCCTTCACGCCGGCGCGCGTCCTCTTGCAGGACTTCACCGGCGTACCGGCCGTCGTGGACCTCGCCGCCATGCGCGACGCCATGAAACGAATGGGCGGCGACCCCAAGAAGATCAATCCGCTATTGCCGGCCGAGTTGGTCATCGACCATTCCGTCCAGGTGGACGACTTCGGCAACGGCCTCGCCTTCCGCACCAACGCAGACCACGAGTTTCAGCGCAACCGGGAACGCTATGAGTTCCTCCGCTGGGGCCAGAAGGCTTTCCGTAACTTTGTCGTCGTGCCGCCCGACATCGGCATTGTCCACCAAGTCAATCTGGAATATCTGGCAAGAGTCGTTTGCACCGACGGCGCGAAATCGCCGACAGCCTATCCCGACACGCTAGTCGGCACCGATTCGCACACCACAATGATTAACGGCCTCGGCGTACTCGGCTGGGGGGTGGGCGGCATCGAAGCGGAAGCGGCCATGCTCGGTCAGGCGTTGTCGATGCTTATTCCCGAAGTGGTCGGCTTCCGGCTCACCGGCCGACTGCCCGAAGGCGCCACCGCCACCGACCTCGTGCTGACCGTGACCGAGACGCTGCGCAAGAAGGGCGTCGTCGGCAAGTTCGTTGAGTTTTTCGGATCGGGGTTGGCCGACCTGGGACTGGCCGACCGCGCCACCATCGCCAACATGGCGCCCGAATACGGAGCGACCTGCGGCATCTTCCCGGTGGACGCGGAGACTTTGCGTTACCTGCGCTTCTCCGGCCGGCCCGAACCGCTGATCCGGCTCGTCGAGGCGTACACCAAGGAACAAGGTTTGTTCCACACTGCCTCAACGCCTGAGGCGGTTTATTCTGACGTGGTGGAACTGGACCTTAGCACGGTCGAGCCGTGCCTGGCCGGGCCAAAACGGCCGCAAGATCGTGTGCGCCTGGGCGACGTGAAGCAGTCGTTCGCCGCCGCCCTGCCCGGTCTGCTTAGCGCTTCCAAGCCGAAGACTGCTCCTGTGCAGTTCGCCATCGCCAAGGAGATCAACGAAGGGTCGCCCGTTATGCCGCCGACTCCGGTCGCTGACGCTATCGGCTCGCCAGAGACTCCGGTCGCTGACGCTACCGGCTCGTCGGCGGACCTGCATCACGGCTCGGTAGTCATCGCGGCCATCACCAGCTGCACCAATACGTCCAATCCGTCGGTGATGATGGCAGCGGGATTGGTGGCGAAAAAGGCCGTCGAGAAAGGGTTGAAGGCTCAGCCGTGGGTCAAGACGAGCCTGGCGCCCGGCTCGAAGGTCGTGACCGACTACCTAGACGACGCCGGCCTGACGCCGTATCTGGAACAGCTGCGCTTTCACCTCGTCGGCTATGGGTGTACGACTTGCATCGGTAATAGCGGGCCGCTGCCGGCTGCCGTGTCCAAGGGCATTGAGGAAAACAATCTCGTCGTCGCGGCCGTGTTGAGCGGCAATCGCAACTTTGAAGGTCGCGTTCATCCAGAGGTGCGCGCCAACTATCTTGCTTCGCCGCCGCTGGTGGTCGCTTACGCCCTTGCCGGAAGCATAGACATCGATCTCCAGAAAGAACCGCTCGGCACGGGCAAAGACGGCAAGCCCGTCTATCTCAAGGACGTTTGGCCGACGCAGCAGGAGGTGCGCGACGCGGTCGGCCGGTCGGTGCGTTCGGAGATGTTCACGAAAGAATACAGCGAAGTGTACAAGGGCGACGCAACCTGGCAGTCGCTGCCTGTTCCTGGGGGCGATCAGTATCAGTGGGCCGACAAGTCCACCTATATCAAACACGCGCCGTACTTCGAGAACATGACGCCGCAACCGGCCGCGGTGAAGGACGTGAAAGGCGCCCGCGTGCTGGCGCTGCTGGGCGACAGCATCACGACCGATCACATCTCGCCGGCCGGCTCGATCAAGAAGGACGGCCCGGCCGGCAAGTACCTGATGGAACACGGCGTTGGCCCGCTCGATTTCAACTCCTACGGGTCACGGCGCGGCAACCATGAAGTGATGGTTCGCGGCACGTTCGCCAACGTCCGCCTGCGTAACCAGTTGGCGCCGGGCACGGAAGGCGGCGTGACGCGCCACCTGCCGGACGGCGAGCCGATGTCGATCTTTGACGCCTCCGTGAAATATGCAAAGGAAGGCGTCCCTCTGTTGATCCTGGCGGGCAAAGAGTACGGCTCCGGCTCGTCGCGCGACTGGGCGGCGAAGGGGCCGCTGCTGTTGGGCGTGCGCGCGGTGATCGCCGAGAGCTATGAGCGCATCCATCGCAGCAATCTTGTGGGCATGGGCATATTGCCGCTGCAATTTCGTCACGGCGAAAGCGCGGCGTCGCTGGGCCTGACCGGCGAAGAGGTGTACGACCTGGAGGGGTTGCCAGCGCTGCTGGATTCGGGATTCGCCGCCGGCCGTGAGATCACGGTGCGCCCCGGCGACAAGACGTTCCGAGCGCTGGTGCGCATCGATACGCCTCAAGAGATCCGCTATTACCAGCATGGCGGCATTTTGCAGTATGTGTTGCGGCAGTTGCTGACGCAGAAGTGAGAAGCTGTTCCTCGCACGAGTATTCGCCCTCTTTACAAGCCTGAAGCGCAAGCGAAGGTTGGGACGAAATCCTTCGCTTGCGCTTCAGGCTTGTTCGGGAACTGGGTTAAAGGAACGGACATAGCCGATCCGCCCGAGTACGCGGTATACTGACCGAGAAGGTCGCTACGAGGGGAGGCCAAGATGACCGCGGACATTCTACCCCATTTCACCGGTGGTATGCTCGACGCCGTAGCTCGCGCGTTTCAAAGACCACCCGCCACGCGCTGGCTGGACCGAGAAGTGCGGGAAGGAGCCGCCGTTTTTGGGAGGCTTCGTTCAATTCTCTCCGACGAACGAGAGGCGGCGACGCGCGAATTACGCGAGGGGGTCGAGGCTGCGTCTTTCGTGGCCCGCCATCAGCCGGCCGCCGACGGTCTGGCTCACTTCTTCGCCGTCGCGTCGGAGATGCGAACGGCTCTTGCCGAAATTGACAAGCATCCTGGCGCCGCCGAGCTAATCGCAGAGGTCGAGGCGGCCGAGGCCGAGGCCGTCGCGCTTCGCCAACTCCTTACCGAGGCTTTCCGAAAAGCCGCCGCTCCCTTCCCGAAACTCGACTGGAAGAAGCTCGAAGAAGAAACCAAGGCCGACCGGGCGGCCGGGCGCCTCAAGCGGTGGGCGACGATGGAAGATATGATAAGTGACCTTTCCTCCCCCGAGTAAGGAGGCGAGACGGGTGCGCTACCAGATCAACCGTCGCCCCGGAGTCGCGGATTACCTTCGGAACCTTTCCCTCACCCGCGAGGGCCGCATTCGGCTCTATGTAGGTCTGAATGAAATGGCCGAATTCAGCGATTCCTTCCGGGCCGACCCGCTGAACCGCGATGGCCCCGTCTTTTTCTTCCGATTCATGTTCGAGGACGCCGGACGCCTTCGCACGCTTAGCCTCGCGGTGGACGATTCGGCCGCGAGCTACGGAGTGCTTGAGCTTGTCTACGCCGATTTGGAGTAGCCGTTCCTCGTTCTCAAACGGAGTTTGGGAACGAGGGTTAAGCGCAGGCGAACGTTCGGACAAAACCCTCGCTCGCGCGTCGGGCTAACGCACCGCCCCGGACAGTCTTACGCCTTGAGCATTTCGTCATGCCGCATCCCGCTGGGCGGGCAGTCGGCCTTGCGACAGTTGGCCAGCGCCGTCTTGGCCCCCGCGTGCTGCTCGGCGTCGTTGTCCTCCCACTCGATGCTCACCGCGCCGTCAAAACCGACGCGATTAAGCTCAATAAAGATCTCTTCCAGGCTATTCGCATCGCGGGCCGTGCCGGCCGTGACGAAATTCCAGCCGTTGGCCCAATGGCCCATCGGACGATGACCGCCCAGCCGACCGGCCCGGCAGTGTTCGCGCATCACCTGTACGCCCTTGACGTGGGCGCAGTGGATGCGCTCGGCGAACTCGCGGATGAACTGGATCACCGAGACGTTCTGCCATTCCAGATGCGAGCCGTCGAGGTTGAAGCCGGCGACTGCGGCGTAGCCGGCCTTGTCCATCGCCTTGAGGTAGTCGCCGGCCGACTCCAGATCGCCCATCGCCCGCTCGCTTGGATGACATTCCAGATCGTAAGTGGTGCCGTATTGCTTGCAGGCGTCGAAGACGGGGCCGAAACGCTCCGTCAATAGTTCCAGGCTGACCTCGCGCACGTCGGGGATTTTGTGGCCGCCGATGCTGGTCGGCAGCGGCGGGAACAGGAACCAATGGCTCCAACAGTGGGCCGGCGAGCCGACGAAGCCCGGCACCGGCACCTTGCGATCCTGCAGCTTGCCGAGATGCCCGGCGAGGCGGACGATGGCCACGAGGTCTTTCGTCGCCTGCTCGTGGATCTTCTTGCCCACGTCTTCCGGCACGAAATAGGGATCAGTGCGCGGCGGATTGTTGCCCTTGCCGCGCCAGGATTTGTACGCCTCGACGGCCTCGCCGCCGATGAATTGCAATGTCTTGGCGCTCGGCTCATCGCCCAGCGCCTGACCTTGGAGATGGGCGGCGACGGTGAAGATTTCCAGGCCGTGCTTCTTGGCCAGGTCCACGCGCTCCTTGGCGTAGGCCGCGGCGCCGGCGTCGGTGGCGCACTTGCTCAGGTCGAGTTCCCAGCTGGCTTCTTCCCAGCCGTCGAAGCCGGTCTCTTGCAGAAACTTCACCCACGGCTCGAACGGCGCGTTGCCGAATTGTCCGCGGACCAGACCGATTTGATGAAACGAGCCTTTGCCGTAGCGATGCTTGGCCGTCTGTTTGTAACCCATGAGGCCGTCCTCTCGTCAGTAAAACAATCGCGGTGACTATGGGGTGACTATACCGGCCGTTGGACGGACGGCAAGCGGGGAAATGGGCGGGGGCCGACGCGCGAACCGGGCCACTCGCCATTGGGTCAGATCAGGATGTGGACATATTATTCTATAGTCCGTGTCCCTCTTTCCTTTCACGAGGTTATCAAACCACGCCCCCGTCTACAGTATCAAGGGTTCGCTTGGAACTCGCTAAAGGCCCGCGCCCTCTTTTTGCCTGGGGTACCGGGGATGTGGATGGGCGGGGAGATTGTCGTTGTTTGGAACTGCTCTGCGTTCCTCGGGCACAGCGCCTCGAAGTCGCACGCTTGACATTTTTCCGGGTGCGGCCGCATCGGAAAGTCCTCGGCGAGGATGCGGCTCACCGCCCATTCGACGTTCTCGACGGCGGCCTGGACCGCCTGGACGGTCACCGGGATTTCGATGCGTTGGTTGTCCTTGAGCATGTGGACAGCGCCGGTGCGGGCATTCTCCCCGAGAACCTCGCGGGCGGCCTTGGCGTAAAGCTGCACCTGCAAAGCCAGTTCGGTCCAGCTTAGTTCTTCATTCTCCTCAGGCTCCTCCCCGCCCTCCATTGCCTTGAAATCAATCACAGTGGCATCAAGGATTTCTTCCTGCGCGTTGACCTTTAGCAGTAGATCAATGGAGCCAGAGATAACGGCTTGGTTCACAGGCACCTCGAACCGGGCCTCGACCTGCCGGTTCTGGTTAAAGTCGGGGCCGTAGGTTTCCGCGTAGGTTCGGGCGATTTCACCCGCTCGGTCTCGCGCTCGCTCATAGCCACCGGGCCGGTTCACGGGATCTCGACTCGGAGGGACGTGCTTGAGGTGGAAAATATCCTTAGCAACCTGCTCCGCTTGGTCGCCTTGCGGCGGCTGAGTCCGATACAACTCGTGGAGCTTGCAAACAGCCGCATGCACGGTCTGTCCGAATCCGAACATCTCTGGAATGGATGGACTGAACCCGAAGCTCTTTCGGAACTGATAGTCGCGGGGGCATCGTAGGTAATAACGGATGTCCGAGTAACTCGTCGGCACGACTTTCTCGTCAATACGACGGGCCGGAACATGCGATACCAGACCAGTCGGGAGCCCGACCGCATTGTTGACAATTTCCGGATGAACGAGCCTTAGAGGGCGTCTTGAAATCAG
>DHJA01000260.1:0-219 GCA_002404095.1 Planctomycetaceae bacterium UBA4732
ACGCTGGGCCAACTGCCCTCGCAACGCGGTCGCCAAAGCGTGCAAGACGCGCATAGGCAGTCGGGCCAGAAGCCCTGTGGAACCCTGGCAGGGAATCGCCCGGCCGACGCCGCTTTTGGTGACAGGACGCGTAGAAGAGCGCCGCGCCGCAGCGAAGCGTTCGCCTTGCGAATCGCCGCAACACCAAGTCCTAGTCAACAAGACCCAGAACAAGGGTTG
>DHJA01000260.1:375-4249 GCA_002404095.1 Planctomycetaceae bacterium UBA4732
CCCCTGTACTTGTTAACGGCGTTGCATGGCACCCCCGCTTGTGGAAATACTTATGCTCTGGCACCGGCGGAGCCTGTCGCGCCGTCCTCCTGACGGCATTGCGGGTCTCTCGGGGAAACCGTCCATGTCCAGGCCGTTGCTGCTATTGGTGGACGACTCCACGGAAATGGGTTTGATCGTCGCCAGCCTGGGCAGGCGATCCGGCTGCGAGGTGCTCGTTTGCGTCGATGCGGAAACCGCGTGGGACGCGCTGTCCCTGCGCTGGCCGGACTTGGTGCTACTCGACGTGAATCTGCCTGGCGCCAGCGGCCCGGATTGGTTGCGCCGCGTCCGGGCGGCGCCGGAGTTCGCCGGCCTGCCTGTCGCCCTCTACACCCATTGGGGCCTGCCGAGCGACGTGGCCGCCGGGCTGGACGCCGGGGCCGATTTCGTGTTCGACAAAGACTTGGCGGCTCGACCGGCGGACTGGCAGCGTCGTCTGGCGGAAATCCGAGCGCTCGCCCCGATCACAGGGCGGGTCGGAAATGTACCGGAAGCATGGTCTACGGCAAATGCTCCGCCTAGAATTGAGGAGGGAGGGAGTGACAACGGACTGTCGGCCGCGCGGGTCGCCGGCCTCAATCAAGCCCTTCGGTATCCCTGCCTCCAGCGGCTGGCGCCGGTCGTGATGCGGGCGGTGTTGCGGCAAGCGCTATTACGAACCTTCGCCCGGAGCGATCTGGAAACCTGGATCGCCTCGGACGGTTTGGGATTGGACGCGGGGCGACTGCCGCCGTCGCTTAACCCGAACGAGATGCTGCATTTAAGTGTTAGCTTAACAGAACAGGTAGGACGGTTGCTGAGCGTGGAAGCTGGTTCCGCCCTACAGGACGCACTGATTGCGACCGTCCCCGGGTTCTTGGAATTCCTGGCGGGTTCATGAAAGCGGCTCACGCGATCCTATTGGTGGAAGACAACCCGGCCGACGTTAAGATCACGCAGCGCGCGCTGCGCGAGAGCGCGGTCCCAGTGGACTTGATCGTGGTCCGCGACGGCCAGGAGGCCGTCGAGTACCTATTGCGTCAGGGGCCGCACGGCGACAACCCGGATTGGCGTGTTCCGGACCTGATTTTGCTCGACCTCAATCTGCCGCGTCTGACGGGCATCCAGGTATTGGAGCGCATCCGGGCGACGCCGGCGTTGCGCGCCACGCCAGTCGTCGTCCTCACCACGTCACGACGGCACGAAGACATCCAGCAGGTTTACGCCGCCGGCGCCAACACCTACATCGAAAAGCCGCAGGACTTCAATCGGTTCGTGCAAGTGTTGCAGACCATTCAACGCTACTGGCTCGAAACCGCCCTGTTGCCGTCGGCGCCGTGAACCGTACCTACCGGCGTCTGTTCTCCGAACCCGCTTTTTCCAGCGAGAGCCGCAGCAGATTGTGCTTCATCCAGAAGGCTCAACAACTTTGCTTTGGCGGACTCGAAATCCTGGAAACTGAAGTGGAAATCCGTGCCTATCCCATCTCTTTCTCGGATATATTCGTCCACGCCAAAACACTGTTCACGGCGCAGGTACACAATAAGGAACAACCGACCTGCGTAGTGAACGTCCAGCCACACTTCGCCTGACGGAAATGCTTTTATCTCAGTCCTAACGCTGAACGTTCCCTTCTGAAGTTCATCAGCTAGACCGGTCATATCTTCGTAAACACCCATGTCACAGTCCTCCTCCGGGCTGATGGAAGTCAATCTGGCCTGTCTGCCTGTCGCGGATTGTGATGCTCCCGCCACTGCTAATCTCAATGTTATGGCCCTTCGTTGTTGCCGAGATGCTCCCATCCGGATTACGGATGATGCTGTCTTCCAGGGGCGGATACAGCCGGCCGTCGGTCGTATTACGAGGCGGCGGCGGGTCGCTCCTCGGAATGCCGCTGTGGTCGTCCTCGACCTCAATGAGTGTTTGTTCCAGCCTGTCCAACGCCTGCTCCGCGGTCGTGGAAGGCTGTTGCCCCTGAAGTCTATTGTAATACTCTTCCAAACGCTGCTGCTTGGTCATCGGCGTCTATTTTTTAATACTTCTTCGGCAGCTTCTGAATCGCCTCGCGGAATTCGGCGGCCGTTTGGAAGCGTTCGTTCCGATCGCGCGTCACGGCTTTGAGGAGAAACTTGACTGTCTCCGGGTCGAGGTCGGGCCGCAGGTCGCGCGGGTCTTTGGGCGCCGTGTTCATGTGGCTGAGCAGGGTTTGCAGCGACGCCGCTTTTTCCCACGGCAGGCCGTTCGTGAACATCTCGTAAGCCGTCACGCCCAACGCGAATAGATCGACGCGGTGGTCGGTGCTGACGCGACGGATCAGTTCGGGGGCGAGGTAATCGGTCGTGCCGGTGCGGTTGCCGGGCCTGCAAAACTCCGGCGTGTTGGGGATGGTCAGGCCGAAGTCGATCAGCTTGACCACGCTCTCGCGGTCCACCATCACGTTGCGCGGGCAGATGTCGCGGTGCAAATAACCCTGGCCGTGGAGGTATTCCAGGGCCTCGGCGAGTTGGCTGAGGTAGTTGACGCGATTGCCGTCAAGCCGCGGACTGCGCGTTTCCACAAGCAGGTTGAGGCCGTCGCCATCGACCAAATCCATGACCAGGATCGGATCGCCCTCATGGGAGATGCCATATTCGAGCGTGCGGACGATGTTCTTGTGGCGCAGCCCCATGCAGACGAGGCCTTCGGGCGGCTTGTTGGCCAGCATCGGGAAGCGGGCCTCGAACTTGGCCGTCTTTTCCTTGTCGAGGATCTTCACGCAGACGGTACGGCCGAGATCTTTGTCGCGCGCCTTCCAGACCTTGGACATGCTTCCCTGTCCCGTGCGGTTGAGCAGGTCGAAGCGCTTGCGCACGTCAATGCGCGTCATTTTGCTCTTGGGCTTGCCGCCGAACCACTTTTTTAGCTTGGCTAGGAAGCTCACTACGCCGCCCTTTCTTATCCGTGTTCGCAATAATCAATGATATTGGCCACTTCGGTGCGCAAGTTCTGGCGCGACACGATGCGATCGACGAAGCCGTGTTGTAACAAGAACTCGCTGGTCTGAAACCCAGCGGGCAATTCCAGGCGAACGGTGTTCCAAATGGTGCGCTTGCCGGCGAAGCCTATCAGGGCGCCCGGCTCCGCCAGCGTGACGTCGCCTTGTAGCGCGAAGCTGGCCGCCACGCCGCCCATCGTCGGGTTGGTCAGGATCGAAACGTACAGGCCGCCCGCTTTGTCGTATCGGCCCAGCGCCGCCGATATTTTCGCCATCTGCATCAGTGATAGGATGCCTTCCTGCATTCGGGCGCCGCCGCCAGAACCGCTGACCAGGATTAACGGCAGTTTCAGCCGCGTCGCTTCTTCGGCGGCGCGCGTCAGTTTTTCGCCGACTACGGAACCCATGCTGCCGGCCATGAAGGCGAAGTCGGTGACGCCGAAGATCACCGGCCGGCCGCGGATGAAGCCGCGGCCCACGACGGCCGCGTCCCGCATCCCCGTCTTGGCCTGTTCGGCCCGCAAGCGCTCCGCGTAGGGGAGACGGTCCTTGAACTGCAACGGGTCGCACGGCGAAAGATCGGTGAACCACTCCTCGAAACTGTCCTGATCCAGCAGTTGGGCGATACGGCCGCCAGCCGGGAGGTAAAAATGATAGGCGCACTCTGGGCAGACGTTGAGCCGGCTCTCCGCTTCCTTGCGGAAGACAGTGGCTTTGCACTGCGGACAGCGGATCCATAGGCCCTCGGGTACGCCGCGTTTGGCCAAGGTCCGTTTGGTTTCGTTCGCTTTCATTCTGGTCCTGTTGGCGCCTCCCCTACTCCATTAAAATGCTTAAGGACCGCCCCGGCTAGAGGGGGCCGTTTAGCCGCGACCCGAA
>DHJA01000260.1:4395-4757 GCA_002404095.1 Planctomycetaceae bacterium UBA4732
CCCTTCGGGTCGCGGCTAAACTCTCTCAATCCACATAGGGATCCGCCGCCAGGTCTTTCAGGATCTCCTGACGCTGTTTCTCGTGGACCATCAGGTCCACGCGCGATTGATAGTGCCGGTGTTCGACGCGCTGCTGCGCCTGGACGAACAGTTTCTGGTAGCCGCTCCAATCGCCGGCCGCGCCGCGCCGGCCGTGCTGCTTCAGCGACTCCTGCCGCTTCTCGCCCAGCCCTTCCAGTAATTCGTCCTCTAAAGAAAGGAAAAATTGCGCGCTGCCGGGATCGCCTTGCCGGCCCGATCGGCCCATCAATTGACGGTCGATGCGCAACGCCTCATGGCGCTCCGTGCCGAGGACGTGCAAG
>DHJA01000260.1:4910-5740 GCA_002404095.1 Planctomycetaceae bacterium UBA4732
GCCATGTTCGTCGCGATCGTCACCTTGCCAGTCCCGCCCGCCTCGCTGATGATCTTCGCCTCCTGCTCGTTCTGACGGGCGTTCAAAACCTGATGCTCGACGCCGGCTTCGCGCAGCCGTTCGCTCAGCTTCTCGGACTTGTCCACTGAGCGCGTGCCGATCAACACCGCCCGGCCCAGCGCCTTCAGCCGCAACACCTCTTCCACCACCGCCGTGAACTTGGCGTCCTCATTCGGGAACACGCGATCCGGCCAATGTTCGCGGCGCACCGGCCGATTGGTCGGCACGGCCGCCACCCACAGCTTGTAGACGCGTCGCAGCTCAAAGCGATTTTGCCGGGCCGTGCCCGTCATGCCGGCCAACTTCTTATACAAGCGAAAATAACTCTGAAACGTCACCGAAGCCGCGTGGTCCGACGGCTTATGGACGGTGACCTTTTCCTTGGCCTCAATGGCCTGGTGCAGGCCGTCGCGCCACTGGCGATCCGGCATTTTGCGACCCGTAAACTCGTCAATAATGACGATCTTATCCTTATCGATCATGTAGTGCTGGTCGAGGCGGAAGCGGTAATGGGCCTGCAATGCCTGTTCGACGCGCTCTTGCAGCTTGTCCATCGCGCTGCTCTCGCCGCCGCCGTCGGTCGGTGGGTTGGAATAGCGCACCAGCTGCTTGCCTTTGCCCGTCAGTTCCAGCTTCTGCTTCTTTTGATCGAACAGATAGTGTTCGTTCATCGTCATCTGCTTGACGAGCGCGTCGGCCCAGAGGAACGGGATCTTTTCTTCATCGGTCGCGTGCCGCGTCTCCTGGCTGATGATGAGCGGCGTGCGCGC
>DHJA01000260.1:5891-32342 GCA_002404095.1 Planctomycetaceae bacterium UBA4732
GCGGCGTGCGCGCCTCGTCGATGAAGATATTGTCGGCCTCGTCAACCAACGCGAAATGGTGCGGTCGCTGCACATTGGCGTCTTCCGGGGTGCTGTGGACGCTGCCGCCTACCCACGGCGCCCAGAAGGGCGCCTCGCGCCCTTGCGCGCCGGCCCCCTTGAGCCGGTCGCGCAAGAAGTCGAAGCCGAACTCGGAGGCGGTGGCGTAAGTGACGTCGCATTGGTAGGCTTGTTTGCGGTCCTGCTCGCCCATTTGCTGTTGCAAGACGCCGATGGTGAGGCCGAGTCCCTGGTAGATGGGCTGCATCCACTCGGCGTCGCGGCGGGCGAGGTAGTCGTTGACGGTGGCGACGTGAACGCCCTTGCCTTCCAGGGCGTTGAGAAACACCGGCAGCGAAGCGGTGAGCGTTTTGCCTTCACCGGTGGCCAGTTCGGCCAGGCCGCCCTGGTGCATGACGACGCCGGCCGCGAGCTGCACGTCGAAGGGTCGCATGGCGAGGACGCGCCGAGTCTGGACGCATACCAAGCCGAATGCCTCGGCCAGCATCTTGTCGAGGGATTCGCCGCCGCGCGCCCGACCGCGCAGGCGCAGCGCGGTCGTCTTGAGGTCGGCGTCGCTTAGCTTGTCGTACTCGCGCTCCCATTGGCGTATGCGCGGGACTTTCAGCGCCCCGTGCGCCAGCCGTCGTTGCCAGGGTAGACCGACCAACGCCACTACGGCATTGCGCCAATAATATCCCAGGCGGCGCCCCGGCGCTTCAGGGCGGACGACGGGTTCAACAGGAACAACGGCTTCGGCGACGGGTTCGGCGACGGGATTCACGGCTTCAGCTCCCGGTAGAGGCGGCAGGCTTCGCGGTCTGCCATATTATTAGCATACCTGAAACCGGGCCGAGGACCGAGAGATTCTACGCGGCGCGCGCGAAAAAAGCCCTCCGACTCGCTGTACCACCTCTCCCGTGGCCAGCGCGAGCCGGAAGGTTGCTAAAAGCCGAAGCGCAAGGTGAGCCGACCGGCCCGCTGTACCACCTCTCCAAATGGCTAGCGCGGCCGGTCGGCTCAGGTTCGCTCTCTCTCTCAGAGTTGAGCGTTTCTCCCTTTCGCAAACGCCGGACCATTCGCCGATTTCGTACGGATTCGACTCGGCGCTTGACGCTACTCGAACTAATGTAAAGAGTTGCGCGCTGGCTTGAGCGGTGCGAAACGCCAAGCCAAGGTCGTCCGAACTTTGTTCACGCCCGTTTGCCGTGCGATAGCTGCCTAAAGTCTAAGCGGACGGCGCGCGGAAGTCAGACGGTATTTGCTTGATTTCCGCGCCGGCGCGGCCGAAGGAAACTACGGGGATGGATGGTGGGCCACTCGCTCCGCGAGTGGCATTTCCCTCACCGACTCGCGGAGCGAGTCGGCCACCATCGAAATCAGAGGCAAATTGACCGGCGCCGGCCGACTGCCTACCATTAGATAATGCGCGACGCCGACGGGAAAGACGTTATGGCCACCGACATTCGCTTGAAAGAAGCCTTACCCGAAATCACCGAGGCGATCGTCGCCACGTATACCGAGTGCAGCCGTACCAGCCATCTCGGCCATAAGCCGTTGCCAAGCCGTGAGGCCGTCGTCGAAATCCTTACGGACTTGCTGGACATTCTTTATCCTGGTTACTGGCGCCGGCAGAACCTTCACATCGGCAACGTCGAGTATCACGTCGGCGACCTGATCGACCGTCTCCACGACTCCCTGACGCAGCAGGTCGTCCGCGCCCTGCGCCATGAACACGATCAGACGCCGCGCGAAGACCGCCCCGCCATCGACCTGGAAGCGTTGGCCCAGCAGAAGACGGTCGAACTGTTGAAGCGACTGCCGGACGTGCGCATGATCCTGGAGCAGGACGCCCAGGCCGCGTTCGAGGGCGACCCGGCCGCCAAGAGCCATCACGAAATCATCTTTTGCTATCCCGGTCTGGAGGCGGTGTCGGTCTACCGTATCGCCCACGAATTGCTGTTGCTCGGCGTACCGCTGATCCCGCGCATGATGACGGAACACGCCCACCAACGCACCGGCATCGACGTCCATCCCGGAGCGCGGATTGGGCCGGGCTTCTTCATCGACCACGGCACCGGCGTCGTGATCGGCGAGACGTGCGACATCGGCGTAAACGTCAAGCTCTATCAGGGAGTGACGTTGGGGGCGTTGTCGTTTCCGCGCGACGCCAACGGCAACATCATCCGCGGCATGAAACGCCATCCGACGTTGGAAGACGACGTGGTGGTTTACGCCAACGCCACGATCCTCGGCGGCGACACGGTAGTCGGCAAGGGCGCGGTGATCGGCTCGAACGTCTGGCTAACGCAGAGCGTGGCGCCCTCGACAGTGGTGTCTTTGGAGAAGCCGTCGCTGCGCATGAAAGGGCCAGTCGGCCAGGAATTCGTGCCGAATTATATGATTTGATCGGTTGTCGCTCCATGCAAACCGAAGTTCTCACCGTGGACGCCCTCGCCCCGCAGGCCGGCCGCATCGCGCGGGCGGCGGCGGTGTTGCGCGGCGGCGGACTCGTCGCCTTTCCGACTGAAACGGTGTACGGCCTGGGCGCGCTGGCGTTGGACGCAGACGCCGTGGGCCGCATCTTCGCCGCCAAGGGCAGGCCGGCCAACAATCCTGTAATTGTCCACGTCGCTGACATCGCCGAGGCCGTCGCCATCGCGGCGGAATGGCCGGACGCCGCCGAACGCCTGGCGCGGCGATTCTGGCCCGGTCCTCTCACGCTGATCGTACCTCGCGGCGCCGCCGTACCCGACGTGACGACGGCCGGCGGTCTCACTGTGGCGATCCGCGTGCCGGCCCATCCGGTCGCCCTGGCGTTGTTGCGCGCTGTCGGCGCCCCTGTCGCCGCTCCAAGCGCCAATCGCTCTTCCGAATTATCTCCCACGCGTGCGGACCACGTTTTGCGCGGCCTGGACGGCCGCATCGACCTCGTACTGGACGCCGGCCCGACAGCCGGCGGCATTGAGTCCACGGTATTCGATGTAACGACAGCGCCGCCGCGCTTATTGCGGCCAGGATTGATCGGCCAGGCCGAACTGGAAGCGGTCGTCGGACGCATTTCCCGACACGCCGCACATACCGTAGGGGATGCGCTTCAGTCGCCGGGGATGCTGCCGCGACACTATGCCCCGCGTACGCCGCTGGAATGCAGCGAGGACGGCCGTATGCGTGTGGCCGAATTGCTGTGCATGGGCGCCCGGATCGGTTGGTTGACCTGGAATGAGTCGGCAGCTGTGGCGGGATTGGTCGTGCAACGGATGCCTGCGGACCCAGCCGGATATGCGGCTCATCTTTATGCCGCCCTTCACGCCCTCGACGACGCCGGCGTAGACCGCATCATCGTGGACCTGCCGCCCGACGCCGAGGCGTGGCTGGCCGTGCGCGACCGCCTTAGCCGCGCCTCATTTGGCGAGCGGGGGGCGTAAGCCCCGTGCCCGTGAATTACCCAGTCCCGCCTTGAAAATGGCGCTGGCGAGCGGCGTGGGTTTATCCCCGCCGTCCAAACCCGCCGCGATAAACCCGGCGGCTCGCCAACTAGGCGGCGCGGCTCGCCTGTCGCTTTTCCAATGCGGGACTCAGTAAGGAACCCGATAATTTTCGATCCCTATACGTGGGACGACGATTCACCCTCCCGGTTTGGCGGGCGCGCCGGCCAGCAATTGGTCAAGTCGCCTTTTGACCTCCGGATTCTCCGGTTCTAGCCGCGCCGCCTGTCGGAGTTGTTCGATCGCCGCGGCCCGCTGTCCGTCCAGGTCCAGTAACTCGCCCAGTTCGATATGGCCTTGGGCGAGCTGCGGCTCGTAACGGACGGCGTCGGTAAACTCCTGGATCGCCCCGGCCCGATCACCCTGCCGGGCCAGGCAGCGCCCCAGGTAGACGTGGCCGGCGGCCTGACCGGGTTGTCGGCGGGTGACCTCGCGAAAGCACTCCGTCGCCCCGGCGTCGTCGCCCTGTTCGACCAGAGAGACGCCGAGATCGAAGTGGGCCGGGACCAGATCGGGGGCGGACGCCAGCGCCCGGCGGAAACAGCGCTCCGCGGACGCTGGTTCGCCCTGGCGCCGCAGGGTCTGGCCAAGAAGGCCCCACGTCATGGCGTCGTCCGGGTAGTCCTCCACAAGGTCGTTGAGGAGGGCCAACGCTTCCGGCACGCGCCCCGCCCGCAGCAGCCGGCCGGCCTCGCCCCGTCGCACTTCCTTGCCCACGCGAAGGCTCGCCACCTTCACGCCGAAGGAGTCGGGCCAAGGAGCGTCTTCCGGAAGTCGCGCGGCCAGGCTCGCCTCTCCCCCGGCGCCTTTTGGGTCGCCTTGCCGTTCCTCGACCTGCGCAAGAAGAGTGTGGGCGGCTTTACGCGCGCACGGATGGTTCAAACAATGTCCCAGGTTTTGGCGGCAGTCCTGCCAGTCGCCGCGGACGAAGGCCAGCCGGGCCAGGACGAGATGCGCCCGCGCGTCCTCCGGCACCCGCGCCAGAACCTCACGGCACGGCCCTTCCACTTCATCTACCCGCCCCTGATCCAGCAAGGTTTCCGCCAGGCGCATACGGATCACCGGCTCGTCGGACAACCCCGCCGCGCGATGGAAGGCGGCCACAGCCTCTCTTGGATCTTCGGTCAACAGCAGCGCGCCGCGGAGATACGGCCACGTCTCCTCCCGCGGGTCGAGTTGCTCCGCGCGGGCGAAACAGGTCCGGGCCTCGGCGTAGAAGTTATGCGCCAACAGAATCATGCCCAGTCGCCCCCAGGCTTCCCCCGACCTCGGCGCCTTCCTCACCGCATCGCCGGCCTCGTGGACGGCCGCCGCCACGGCCGGATCGACGCCGCTCAGATCCGCCTCGGGCGGCTTGGCCTCCGACCACGGCCGGAAAGCGTACCAGCCGGCCAGCGCCGCCGCGACCGTCGCCGTCAAAAGAATGACCGCGACTCCCAGGCGGCGGCGTCGCCGCTTAAGGCCGGGTTGTTCGCCCGCCGTCGTGTTCATGTCCGCCTCACGCCGAAAAATGGGTAGCGTCTCAGTTTGACCTATAAGTCCTATAGGACTTATAGAACCTATGGGACCTATGGGACTTATGGGACGAACTAAGATGCTACCGAAAAATAGGAACCTTCAGGATCAGGGTTGCGCGCCGGCGGCGCGGCCTTCCCCCTTGCGTAGCACCAGCGCCTGATCCGCCTTGACGCCCGGGAAGGTTTCCCGCGCGCCGTCCGGCCAGAGTATGTCGATGCCATCCACCTGCCCGGCCTGGCCGAGGCCGAAGTGGACGCGTGGGTCGCTGCTGCACAGGTAACTCTGCCCGGGGTTGACCCGGCGCAGCCAGCGGCGCCCTTCGGCCCGCACGGTCACTTCGGCCCCGTAAGCGTCCCGGCGGAGGGCGGGATCGACAACGCGGAGCAGCAGCCAATGGCCGCGGTTGGGCGCCACGTTGCGATAGAGTCGGGCGGGGCCGGCCACGGAGGTGACCAACAGGTCCAGGGCGCCGTCGCCATCGACATCGCCGACGGCCAAACCCCGATGGACGCCCGGCCGGCCGCATAGGGCAAGATTGTCGAACGATACATCACGAAAGCGACCGGCGCCGTCGTTGGCGAACAACTGGTTGCGTTGGGCGTAATGGGGCCAAAAAGCATTCCCCTCCGCGGCGCCGTCGGAAGAGCTGCGGTAAATAGCGCCGTTGACCACGACCGCGTCGAGCGCCCCGTCCTGGTCGAAGTCGGCCAGGGCCGTGCCCCAGCCGGTGGCCCGCCGCCGGGGCAATCCCAGGCCCGACTCGGCCGTGCCGTCGCGGAACAGGCCGCGCGGCCCTTGCTTCCAAAGGGTGTTGGTTTCCAGATCGAGGTGAGTGACGAAGAGGTCTTCGAGGCCGTCGCCGTCCACGTCGCCGAGGGCCGCGCCCATGCCGGCCTGGGTCTGACCCATGCCGTTGTAGGCCACGCCGCGCCTCACCGCCTCCTCCCGGAACGTCCCGTCGTGTTTGTTGATCCACAGCCGATTGGGCTGCTGGTCGTTGGCGATGAAAATGTCCGGCCAGCCGTCGCCGTCGAAGTCGGCGCAGATGACGCCGAGTCCGGGGCCGGGAACCTGAGCCAGGCCCGATTTCAAGGTCACGTCCTCAAAACGCGGCACGCGCGACTTGGCCCCAGGTTGGACGCCCAGATTATGGTAAAGCCGGGTGACCGAACCAGGGAAGGCGTCGGGCGCACAGTAGTCGCGCTTCCCGCCCGCGCTGTCGCACGCGCGGGAATTGTCGAAATCGACGTAATTGACCACGACAAGATCGAGCCAGCCGTCGCGGTCGTAATCGACGAAGCTGGCGGACGTACCCCAGAGATTGCTGTGCAGCCCCGCTTCTTCGGAAACGTCGGTGAACGTGCCGTCGCCGTTGTTCAGGAAGAGGCGAATGCGGCCGTATTCCGTCAAAAAAACGTCCGGTAAGCCGTCGTTGTTGACGTCGCCGATGGCCACGCCCATGTTCCAGCCGGCGACGTCCAGGCCCGAGCCTTTGCTGACGTCCTTGAAGGTTCCGTCCGGCATTTGCTTGTAGAGCCGGTTGGTGGAGGAAGACTTGGGGCCGCCGTTCTGGAGTAGATACAGATCGAGTCGGCCGTCGCCGTCGAAGTCGAACAGGGCCGCCCCCGACCCCATGATCTGCGGCATGAAGTAAGAGCCGTCGAGCGGCCCGGCGTCGTGGACGAAGTCTAGGCCGACTTGGTCCGTCACGTCCTCGAACCAGCCGGGGCCGGTGAAGGATAAGGCGTCGGCGGCCGGCGTCGGGACGGCGGCTCCGCAGCCCGACGCCAAGACGGCGGCGAGAGTGAACCCCAGGCATAGGACGGACGCGCGTGGCGAGGTCATGGAGCACCCCGGTCACGGGGTGAGTTCGATGTTGTGGGTCTGCTGCCCCGTGGTTACGGTGTAGGTTAGGCCGTTGTCTGGGTTGGCGTACTTCGCGGGGATTGAAACGCCGGAAGTCATGTCGGGCATATTGTTGTTCATATCGGCCCCCGGGTCCGCCGGGTTGGAGGGCTTCGGCAACTGCGCGCCCGGTTGTTGTGCCGTCCCCCTCACGGTGATCCTCACCGTACCCACGGGAACCTCCGTCATACCGTAATTCCCACCCATGGTTGGGGACATCTTCAATATCTTACCGTCCGCTCCAATAAAGGCGACCTTGTTTATGCCTGAAACCGCCTTACCGCCGACGGTGACCTTGCCTGTCACATCGCCCGTCGCGGGCAAACCCTTGCCGCAACCTGCCAGGAGCGGGAGACAAGCAAGAACGACAAGGACACTCATCTTGAGCTGAAGGGAGGAACAAAAGGCCGGAAAAGCAGGATGGGGGATCATCGTTTTCATGATGGTACTGTGCCTCTTAGTGCATGTTCAAACGACCTTCTTTCCGAGCCGGAAGCGTAAGCGACGAGCAATCCGTCGCTTACGCTTCCGGCTCGGAAAGAAACGGGAATGCCCATCACCAATCGCTACCCAAGGGCAGACCATCCGCGGGATTTATGGCGTAATTCCATGTGGTATAGCTGATGCCCTGGTGGACGCCCCGCACGCTGCCGTCGGCGAGGGACACCATGATGGTCGAGGTGTGGATGCCCTGCGACTGTAACTTGTTGCACTTGGCCAGCGTCGGGTGGAACTGAGGCAAGTCATCCCACCAGCCTGCGCCTTGCCCCGCCGGTTTGGGGGAGTCGGGGTACCCGTCCATCCACGTGTTAGCGATCACCGGGTACTGATTCCAACCCGAGTCCTGGGCTGGGAACGCCCACAGGTTGTTCTCCCAGGTATAACCGCAGGAGGCGTAGGCTTCGGTGAACGCGATGGTGTTGGAGGTGCCGTCGGGGATGTTGCCGATTTTGTACTGAGAGCCGTAGCCATGGTACACAGCAGTACCTGTCCTCACCGTTCCGAACAGCCGTTGGTTGGCCGAGTAGCTGGAACCCATCCCCCAAATCCCGGGACTGTGGTTAGGGGGGCTGGCGTTGATGGGGGCGCCATTGATCATGGAGAAATCAGAGGGGCACTGGTAGGGCTTGATTAATTGCTTACGTGTCGAGTTCGTGGGCGTGCCGTCGGGTGCGACGCCTGGCACATTCGGAACCCAGGTGTTGCCATTGGGATCGGTAAGACCGAAATTGTTCAGGGACTGCTGCTCGACGTACGGCAGCAACGTGAAGAGGATGGAGCCAGTGTAGCCGCCGCTGATACCTGTGCCGTTTTTGCCGTTGCCCAGCGAGGGGAGCTGGGACTCGTAGCTGCTGGCGTAGTTCTGGACGGCCAGACCTAACTGCTTGAGGTTGTTGCTGCACTGGATGCGCGGGCGGCCTCGCGGACCTTTTGAACCGCCGGCAGCAGCAGGCCGATGAGGATGCCGATGATGGCGATCACCACCAGCAACTCGATCAGCGTGAAACCGCGTGATCGCAGAACCCTTCGGACGGATAACATGTTCGTGTTCCTCGGTGAGAAAAAGACCGTGAGAGAATAACGACGCCGGGCGAACCTTTTCCGAACATCATAAGCTGGCACGCCGTCGCTGTCAAGTGCTCTTGTAATACAAGCGCATATTACCACCGTTCAGGAACCGACGCGCCGGTCGAACGAGCAATAGTGCGTGTGGAACATCTCCGCCAAATCCTGGCCAATGCGATCCTTGTCCGCGATCGAGAGTTCCCAGCGACCCAGCGCGTTGCGCAGGTGTCTACGCATCGCGGCTTCGGCGCGGCGGGCGTTGGCGATGCGCTCCGCTTTGCGCGTGGCCGGCTGTTGTGGCCGCAGCGCATTCAGAATGGCCTGATGCTCCTGCGCCGTCTTGGCTATTCGCGGGGCGTACAACGACTTGTCGCGGGGAAAGACGACGAGACGGGAGCGGTTGTGCAGGGTGCGCAGCAGCTCCGTGAAGGTCGTGCCGAAACCGGCAAGGTTGCTCAGCGTACCATGGAAGTCGCTGTCCAGCCGGGTGAACTTGAAACGGGCCTCATCCGAATAAGCTCCCCGGGCAAGCGCCATGATCGCGCGATTGATGTCCTGGGCCTCCTGCAAACTGATCTCCGGGTTGAGCGCCAGCTCTCGGACCACGTGCTGCTCGAGGATCAAGCGGGCGCGCAAGATTTCCTTGAGCACCTCTGGAGTGATCTTGCAGATGAAGGTGCCGCGTTTCGGCACGATCTCCACGAGCTTCTCCGCGCGAAGCGCCACCAGCGCCTCGCGGATGGGCACCCGTGACAAATCGAGTTCGGCTTCGCGTAAGTGTTTCTGCAAGATGCTCTCGCTCAGGTATTGTCCGGCCGTGTATTGCCCTTCCAGGATCCGGTTACGGATGAACTCGACCACCTGATCCTTCGCGACCAATGGCGCTATCGTGAAAGCGCCCACTAGGCCGTTGCCTGGCGTCTTGTCGAAAGGGGTCTTCTTGCCGTTTTTGTCAGAGGTTGACATGTCGATCTCGTGTGTCGCGCCCGTGCCGGAAACTCAGCAGGACGAAGGGTTCCCTTGTAATACAAGCTTACAGACAAATCGAGCGAATTGCAAACTCTTCACGCGGCCTGGCCGCGACGCCGCCATCCGGCGGTGTGCCGACGCTCTTAATTGTCATGGGCATTGGGCTTACGCCCCCCGCTCGCCAAATGCGGCGCGGCGCGCCCATGCTAAAACCACACCCGCGCCAAGCAGCGCCCAGCAGCTCCACGGCAGCCAATCGCCCCACAGGGCATACAAACTGAAGCGATTGTCAATCGGCACATCGGCAAGGAGAACGCCGGGAACCTTCTTGTAGTCGGCCCATCGCGCCGTCGGCAAGCCCGCGGCGCCGCGCGACGGCGACGCCAGCCACACGGCCGCCTTGCCGTCGTCGGGAAACAGCGAGACGGCTAGCTCACGCTCCGCCTCCGACATAGCGCCAAAACGACTCTGTAATAGCTTGCGCACCTTGTCGTCATTCCATTCCGTCCCTTCGACGGGCCGCGGCGCCACGACGCGGCCATTGCCGTCGATCAGCGCGGAGATGCCCATATTGACGGCCCGCGCGACGCTTCGGCGACACTCAATGGCGCGGAATCGGCAGATCGCCAGGTGTTCGTCGTGTTCGCTCGTGCCGTCGAACCAGCCGTCGTTGGAGATGTTGAGCAGGAAATCGACAGGCGGCCCACCGTCGCCGCCGGCGTAGGGCAGCGCCCGCACTGCGTCCGTGTCCTCATAACAGATGACGACGCCGAAGGAATAGGCGCGGTCGGTCCCCTGGTCGAGGGTAAACCGCGTCTCGGCGCGGCCGGGTGACACAGAATAATCGAGGTCGTCATAGGGGGCGAATTTCTGCATCCAGGGGAACTCGTCGCGCAGCGGCACGTACTCGCCGAACGGGACGCAATGAATCTTGTCGTAACGGCCCTGCGCGACCCCGTCGCGGCCGATGAGCAGGGCCGAGTTGTACTGATGCACGTGGCCGTCCACCTCGAAAACGCTGGCGTTCAGGCCAAAAAGAATGTTGGTCTTCCATTGCCCCGCCGCTTCGCGCATCTCCGAGCGGCCTTCCTTGATTTTGCCGTCCCATCCAGGAGGAATCGTCGCCGGCGCGCCAGGTGCGGTCTCGCACCAACCGTCGGGATTGCTCGTTTCCGGCCAGACGATCAGGTTAGGCTTTTGCATCGCCGCCAGGTCGCTGAGAGCGATGAAGTGGCGGGCCATCATGTCGCCCATGTTCAGGTCGTTACGAATCTGCTGCGGTACGCTGCCCTGTATTAGGGCGATGCGCGGGCCGATTGGGAATTCGTCCTGACTTAACCGCCATTCGCCATAGCCAATAGCGGCCAACACCATCGCCGCGACCACGCCGGTTTGAATTTCTATCGCTAGAGGCGGTCGTGGACGGGGCGCGTCGATCCCGGCGAAGTGCACACGGAACCACTCCCAGCGGTAAAGCGTCTCGAAGAGTACGGCGTTGACGGCGGCGATAAGGAAGGTGACGCCAAAGGCGCCGGTCAGGTCGGCGAACTGGATGATGGGTAGATAATCGTGCTGGGTGTGGCCCAGGAAATACCACGGGAAGCCGGTGAGGAACCAGGTGCGGAAATACTCCAGGGCCGTCCATGCCACTGGCAGCGTCAGGACCAATGGCAGTCGGGTGCGCCGGTCGAAGAAACGGATAATTCGGAGAGCGATAGGGAAGTGAAGGGAGCAGGTGACGGCGACGAAGATCCAGGTGAAGTACATGCGCGGATCGGCGACGCGCATCCATTGCAACGCGGGAATAAAGAACGCGAGGCCGCCGATCCAGGCGCACAGATAGACCAACCAAGGCCGGGCCGTGCTGCGCACCAGTACGAGAAAGGGAACGAGGGCGAACCAGGCGAGCCAGCCGCAATCGGCGGGGAAATAACAAAGCCATAGCAGGGCGGCGGTCGTCAACGCGGCAAGCAGTAGGAATCGTACTTGCGGCAAGGGACGGCTTGGCGCGACGGCGACGGTCGGCGCGATTTGGATTTGGCTTTCCATGCGTATCAGTATCGCGGATTTGTGCTTGTTAGGGGGAGAGCAGTTTTGCCAATGCGTTGGCCGCGCGACGTTCTCCTTGCTCATTTCGGCACGAAGCCCTTGCGTCGAAGCTGGAATGTCAGCACATGCAGCGTGGGGTTATTATCCTTCAGTTTGCGCGCCTGCTCTTCGGCCAAGGCGGCTTGAGCACTGCCAGCGAGCGCCGTTCGCATCTCCGCCAATAGCGCGGCGGTCTGGACGTAGGCTTTTTCACCTCTCAGCGCGACCAGGCGTTCGGTTTCGCGGAGGGTTGGCGTCGGGTCGGCGGCCATGGCGGCGAGTTTCCTGGCCCGCGCGCGAGCGGTTTTGATCTCCGCCTTGTGATCTGCTTGGCGCTTTAGTTCTTCGCCTGCTGTTTCCAGTTCCGCGATGGTTCGGTGAAGGGGGATAGTCGGCCAGGAAGTTGCGCCTCGGCTCGCTTGGAACTCCGCCAGCATCTCCCTTCGCACGGTCGAATGAGAATCCGCCAACAAGTCGGCGAGCCAGGCGTTCTTTATCTCTTCCGGCTGGCGCCGCAGCCAATCGGCGTATTGGTTCTCCGCATCGTTCTTCGCGGGCAGCGACGGAGCGCCCCGCGCCGCCGCGGCGATCAAACTCTCGCTGAGGCCGTACAATTCCGCCAGCGCGAGTTGGGCATCCGAGAGCTTGTCCAAACCGGCGGGGACCGGCGCTTCCTTCGTCTCCTGGGGATCGTGGTTGTCGTCACACGCGAGCGCCAGGTGTGCCAGGTAGAGAGGTCGCAGATCGCCGTCAAGGATTTCGGCTCGCAGAGGAATCAATCGGTCCAACAACTCATCGGTGTTCCATAAAGCACCCAGATCACCAGACTCATCGTAGGGAGTGATGCAAAGAATTCCTCCTGTTCCTTGTTTGTCTTTCAAGAACTGCAACGAATCCTCTCCGAAATAGGGCGCGGCTGCGGCCACGTCCGGCAAACCGTGCGGCAAACGTATCAGGAGGTCGCGCGTCCCAAAATTCGCGTAGTGCAAGTGCATATCATAGCCGCGGCGCAACATCTCGGCGGCGTCCCCGCCGAAGTCGCCGTGGTGGTATTCATTGTCGAACGCCCAGGGTGTGATCTCGGCGCGGGACGATTGCCGCCGCATAAACTCGAGGTTTTTTTCACTGACGGGACCGTCGATGGCTCGGAACGCGATGGATTGGTACTCGCTCATCCGTTCTTCCTTAAGGTTGGTGAGGGCGACCGGTTCAAAGTCCGTATCTGTTCATTTCTAAGGGAGGTTATCCGGAAAGCAATGAGCGAGCCACAGATGAACACGGATGAACACGGATAAGAAAGAAAAAGGAGTTTGGATTGGTAGGTAAAGCGGCGCTTTTATCGTTAGGGATTTCATCTGTGTCCATCTGTGTTCATCTGTGGCCATTCTTTTGGTCATCATCGCGGCGCGCCCGCTGTCAGGATTTCACCACTTTTTCATCATCCCCCTGGACAATTTCACGCCTGGAACGGTACAATTAGAGTCTGAGATTGCACCCGCCGTTTGCAGCCGCCGGACCCGCCGGGATTAACCCGGCCGCTCGCCTGCGGAATCCAGACCTGGAGAGGTTGTTTCATCCATCGCCGGTCGAAGCGTTTTCGCCGGCGCCTAACGGGTCAACGGATCGGACCCGCTTCTTGTTCTCGTTTCAGGAGCCGCCGCGAAGGCCGCGGCCGTGTACCTATGCTTGAGAAGCTTCGCAATATCGGCATTATCGCTCACGTGGACGCCGGCAAAACGACGACGACGGAGCGCATCCTCTACTTCAGCGGCTCCAAGCACAAAGTCGGCGACGTGGACGACGGCAATACCACCACCGACTTCGACCCGCTCGAACGGCAAAAGGGCATCACCATCAACAGCGCCGCCGTCGCCATCGAGTGGGGCGACGTCAGCATTAGCATCATCGACACGCCCGGCCACGTCGATTTCACGGCCGAGGTCGAGCGCAGCCTGCGCGTCCTCGACGGTGCTGTCGGCGTCTTTTGCGCCGTTGGCGGCGTCGAAGTGCAAAGCGAGACGGTCTGGTATCAGGCCAACAAGCATCGTGTGCCGCGCATCGCCTACATCAACAAGCTCGACCGCATGGGCGCCGACTTCTTTGCCTGCATTGCGCAGATGAAGGACAAGCTGAGCGTCGTGCCGGCCATCCTGGCGCTGCCGGCCGGGCAAAGCAGTGAGTTCGAGGGCGTCATCGACTTGGTGAAGATGAAGTTCATTCTCAAAGACCCCACGGATAAGACGCACGTCAAGAACGACCTCGTTGAGATCCCGGCTAAGTATAAGAAACTGGCGGAGGAGTATCACCATAAGCTGCTCGACGTGGCTTCGCTGGCCGACGACGAGATGACGGAGTTGCTTCTCGAAGGCAAGCCGGTGTCCGAGGCGATGCTGCGCAAGGCGCTGCGCGCCGGTACGCTTTCGGGCAAGTTTACGCCGATCCTGTGCGGCTCGTCGAAGAATTATCACGGCGTTCATCTGCTGCTCGATTCCGTGGTGGATTACCTGCCGTCGCCGTTGGATCGGCCGCCGGTCTCCGGCATCGTGCCCAAGAGCAAGGAACGCGTCGAGCGGAAGCCCGACCCGAAGGAACCGTTCTCCTGCCTGGCGTTCAAGACGATCACCGAGCCGACCGGCGACCTAGTTTTCCTGCGCATCTACTCCGGCCAGTTGCGGCCGAAGGATGACGTACTAAACACGACCATCAACCGCGGCGAGCGCATTGCGCGCATCTACCGCATGATGGGCGACCGCCGCGACAGCCTCGACGTGGCAGGGCCGGGCGAGATCGTAGCCGTCGTCGGCCTGAAGCAGACGTACACCGGCAATACGCTGTGCGCCAACAAGTCGCCATTGTCGTTGGAAGACATCCGCTTCCCCGAGCCGGTGATCTCGCAGTCGATCATTCCGGACAAGACGACGGACGAGACCAAGCTGGCCGACGCCCTCGGCAAGATGGTCCGCGACGACCCGACCTTGAAGTGCCGGACGGACCCGGAGACAAACGAGTTGATTATCAGCGGCATGGGCGAATTGCACCTGGAAGTGTCGCTAGAGAAACTGCAACGCAACCCCGGCGTCAAGGTGACGGCCGGCCGGCCGCAGGTCGCTTACCGGCAGACATTGGCCAAGCCAGTCGTTATCGAGACGCGGTACATTAAGCAGTCGGGCGGCCGCGGTAAGTTCGCCGTCATCGAAATGAAGTTTGAGCCGCTGACCAAGGATCAGGTCGAGGAATGGACGACCTATCAGGACGAGCAAGGCGACAAGAAAGACCCGAATAATATCTATTTCATGAACAAGATCGTCGGCGGCGTGGTGCCGACCGAGTTCATTCCTTCGGTCGAGGCCGGCTTCCGCAACGCCACCGTCAAGGGGGCGAAGTACGGCTTCCAGTGCGTGGACTTGCAATGCACATTGTTGGACGGCAAGTATCACGACGTTGACAGTTCGCAAGATGCGTTCAAGCTGGCGGCGCAGGAATGCACGCGCGACGCTCAGATCAAGGCGGGCATCGTGCTGTTGGAGCCGATCATGAACGTGATGGTGCTGGCGCCGGCGCAGTACCAGGGCGACCTGATCCGCGACGTGACGCGGCGCCGCGGCGAAATCCTGAACCTGAGTTCGGAAAAGGGCCGCTGTCAGGTCCACGCCTACGTTCCGTTGGCGGAGCTGTTCGGCTACACGGCCGAGTTGCGCAACTTCACGAGCGGCACGGCGTCGTTCAGCATGGAGCCGAGCCACTACTCGCCCGTCAAGGAAGAGTTGGCCGACCTGCGCGAAGCGAGCTAAAGATCGTCTGAATCTATACGAGCCGCGACTTGACGAGCCGCGACCGTTAGGGAGCGGGATTATCCCCAGCTCCCTTACGGTCGCGGCTCGTTTGCAACGCTTCCAATCGTTTGCGAATCTCCACCTCGAAGCCGCGGTCAGTCGGCTCGTAATAACGCCGCGCCTCCGGCAGATACGCCTGATCCACCCAGGCGCCGGGGTGGTCATGGCTGTACTCGTAGCCCTCCCCGTGTCCGAGTTGCGCGGCCCCTTGATAATGGCTGTCCCGCAAGTGCTTCGGCACGGCGAGCGTGCGACCCGACCGAACGTCGTCGCGAGCCTTGCCGATGGCCAGCGTGGCGGCGTTCGATTTGGGGGCCGACGCCAGATACGTCACGGCCTGCGCCAGCGGCAGTTGGCATTCCGGCAGGCCGAGGAACTCCACGGCCTGTAGCGCCGCGGCCGCCAGCACTAGCGCCTGCGGGTCGGCGTTGCCCACGTCCTCGGAGGCCAAAATCACCATACGCCGGGCGATGAACCGCGGGTCTTCGCCCGATTCGAGCATCCGCGCCAGCCAATAAATCGCCGCGTCCGGGTCGCTGCCGCGCATGCTCTTGATGAACGCACTAGCCACATCATAATGGGCGTCGCCCGTGCCGTCGTAGTCGAGAGCTTTACGCTGGATCGACTCTTGTGCAATCTCGCGCGTGAACTCCACGGGCGACGTTTCCGCCGACAGGACGCCGACTTCGAGGGCGTTCAGCGCCCGCCGGGCGTCGCCGTCGCAAGCTTCCGCCAGGAAGTCGAGGGCGTCCTCATTCATGTGGACGGCGATGCTCCCCAGTCCGCGTTCAGCGTCCGCCAGCGCACGCCGCAGCAGCGTCTTGATTGCTTCGCGGCCCAACGTCTCGAATGCAAAGATTCGACTGCGACTTAGGAGAGGGGAATTGACCGCGAAGAAGGGATTTTGCGTCGTCGCTCCGATCAGAACGACGCGGCCCTCTTCCACGTCGGGCAACAATACGTCCTGCTGGGCGCGGTTGAAGCGGTGCAGTTCATCGACGAATAGGATCGTGCGCTGGCCGGTTTCCTCCAACCCCTGGCGGGCTTCGCTCAGCGTTTCGCGCACCTCTTTGGTCCCCGAAGCGGTCGCGTTGAGGGGAACGAAACGACACTGGGTATGGTGGGCGATGACGTGGGCCAGGGCAGTCTTACCGCTGCCCGGCGGCCCGTAAAAGAGGAGCGAGCCGAGGCGATCAGCGAGGAGCAGGCGGCGCAGCAGCTTGCCCGGTCCCAGGAAGTGCTCCTGCCCGACGAACTCGTCAAGATCGCGCGGCCGCATCCGCGCCGCCAACGGCTGCGCCTTGCGCAAGTTGGCTTCGTGAACGGGACTAAAGAGGTCTGCGGGCTTCTTGTCGCGGGATTGGCTCATGGATCGTCCTTCGCGGCGGTCGTATCGCTGAATACCGGAACAAAACGAGGATTGAAGCGCTAATAGCCCGCCGCGGTAACGGTTGCTGGCGAACAGCCTATGCCCTGAAGGAAATAACGGAACTCCGCGTGGATATGCTCGTCGCAGCGGTGGACGAGAAATTCGACGTCCTGGATTACTTTCAGGACCGTGCCGCCGGTACTCAGCGGCTGGGGAGAGACGCGCGGCCTGTCGCAGTTGTGGATGCAGTCATGCCGCCGCTGAATAAGATTCTTGAATCGAGCCTCCATCCGCTTGCCGGCGTCTTTGCGGGCCGTCACTTTATCCCCCTTGTCCAGGATCAGAAATTGCGCGCCTCTAACGCCGAACATGCGGGGCTTTGCGTCAGGGTGGCAGATCCAGGCATCGAACACCAACGTGTTGAAGAAACGATGGTCTTTGCGGAAGAACTTGTTGAACAGGCCGTTGATTTTCTGCAGGCTGACGACGCTTTCTCGCTCCATCATTTTGCGCGCGGCCATGCGCCAGCGCCAGTTCTGATTGGTGTACTCTTCAAGGACGGCGCGGATTGGCAGCCTGATGTCGTAGAAGAATTCGGGAAGAGTGATGGCGGGCTGGCGGCTCTTGGAGGCAAGAGTAGCTGCCACGATGTCGGTGTAGGCGTCGCAGAAATAGGCGTCGAGCGCGCCGACGGCGAACATCCATGTGCTGCGAAGCAGATCTGATCGCAGGAGCTTCTCCGGATCGGACCCATTAGGCAAGAGATTCGCGTGGTTGAGAATGGCTCGCGCACGGGCGACATCCTCTTGGAAGTGCGCGCGAGCAGTGGTCGGCACGGTTGTCTCCGAGAGAGCTTAGCGCGGGGAGTCACCGTTCGGCGTACCACGGCTCCTCTTGGTTGTACCTTACAACCCCTTCCTCCTCGTCGTAGCACACATTCCGGTTGGCCGGAAACACGACATGCCAGAGGTCGACGATCTCCTCCGGCTCAATCTTTGCCCGAATGTATGAAGTAATTTCCACAGACAGGATCGCCTCGCTTGATTGCGGGAGAACCTTTTCTGGGAAAAGTTCCGTGTAAATGTCCGCGAGATCTTCGGAGGAAGCCGCCTCGACGGCTCGGGCGAGCTTCTCAGCAGCCTCACTCTTAGAGATGGCCGGCATAGTCTTTCTCTTGATACCCGGAGTAAATAACCATTCCCCAACGTCAAGACGTCGCCGTCTCACTCACTCTGATTTTAGCGCGTCGCGAGAACCTGGACAAGACGAGACGGCCCTACAAACTTGGCTAATCGGGTCCGCTCTCTTCCGCAGCGCTTTTGTCTTTTCTCCGCGCGCTCTGCGTTCTCCGCGGTGAAATGGTTTTCGGATAGAATGAATGGGGATCGCCCGATCACCGGAGCAGTCGCATGGAACCAGGGACCGAAGGATTTTGCACCATCGAGCAAGCCTTGGAAGAAGTGCGTCACGGCCGCATGATCGTCCTGGTGGACGATCCGCAGCGCGAGAACGAGGGAGACATCGTCGTCGCGGCGGAGAAGGTCACGCCCGAAGCGATCAACTTCATGATGCGCAACGCCTGCGGCCTGGTTTGTCTAGCCATGTCGCCGGCCATCTGCGATCATCTGAATCTCGACCCGTTGCCCGGCCACAACCTCGATTCCTCCGCCACGCCATTCACGCCGTACATCGACGCGCGCACCGGAATCACCACCGGCATCTCCGCCTTTGACCGCGCCCGTACCGTACAGGTCGCCATTGACGAGCGCACCACGCCGGCCGACCTTGTTCGTGGCAAAGGCCATGTACCCGGCCTGCGCGCCCGTGAGGGCGGCGTTCTGGTTCGCGCCGGCCACACCGAGGGAAGCGTGGACCTGGCCCGGCTGGCCGGCCTCAAGGAAGCGGCCGTCATTTGTGAAGTCGTCAAGCCCGATGGCCACATGGCCCGCTTGCCCGACCTTCGCGCCTTTTGCGATCAACATCATCTGAAAATGTGTACGATCCAAGACCTTATCAAATATCGCCGTCAGAGCGAACGGCTGATCCGCCGCGAGACGACGGTGAAACTGCCGACGAGGTTCGGCGATTTCGACCTGATTGCCTATACGTCGGTGGTGGACCTGGAGCCGCACTTGGCGATGTGCATGGGCGGCGTCGGCGTGGAGGTGAACGGCGCCGTGCCGGAGCAGAAAGAGCCGGTGCTGGTGCGCATTCACAGCCAATGCCTCACGGGAGACATTTTCGAGAGTAAATTGTGTGATTGCGGCTCGCAGCTTCATCAGGCGATGCAGCAAGTCGCGGAGGCGGGCAAGGGCGTGGTGTTGTACATGCGCCAGGAGGGACGCGGCATCGGCCTGCTATCGAAGTTACATGCGTATAAGCTGCAACAGGAAGAAGGGTTGGACACGGTACAAGCCAACGAGCGCCTCGGCTTCGGCGCCGACCTGCGCCACTACGGCATTGGCGCCCAAATCTTGATTGACCTCGGCGTCCGCCGGATGCGGCTGTTGACGAACAATCCCAAAAAGGTCGTCGGCGTGGACGGTTACGGCTTGCAGATCGTGGAGCGGGTGCCGATTCAGATCGCGCCCAACTCGGACAACCGCCGTTACCTGCGCACGAAAAAGGAAAAGCTCGGCCATCTGCTCGACGGCCCAGAATCGAACTGAGAAGTCGGGTCCCAACAAGCCCCGAGCGCAAGCGAGGGGTTTCGCCTAAACCCCTCGCTTGCGCTCGGGGCTTGTTGGGAAGTGCTTCAATGCGGGCGCCGCGGCATCTGGGCGGCCGTCCCCCCAGGACCGGGCGCGCCGGCGATCATGCTCTTGCCGCTGAACAGGTCCAACGATTCGATGCGCCAGTCGGCGGGGGCCGGGTCGCCGTTGCGAGCGTCAGCCGTCACCACCACCTGGCTTTGTACGCCGTACTCCGGCGGCAACGGAATCATCAGGTCGAAGCGAAAGCGTACCTGGTCGGCGTCGCGATGGTAGACGGGCAGGTTTGGTCTTAAATAGAGACCTTCCGGGTTTTTGGCTTTGCCGAATATGCCGCGAACCCCGGCGATGATCTTGTCCTTTTCCTTGGGGACGGCCCAGAATGTTTCGGGATCGGCGCGGACCACGTCGCCTTGGCGGAATGCCTTCAGTCCCGCTGCGAACTTTTCCCCCCGCTCTTTGTCCTGCTTTTTGCGCTCGGCCGGCAGAAGAGTATCCAGATAGGCTTTATCCCAATTCCAATTGGAGACGTCATTGAGCCAATTTTGAGCAAAGGCGTCCGCGTCGGCGCTCAGGTCCGTCATGCGCTGGCCCTCGGGGGTCAGCACCGGCTGAACGTTCGGCTGGATGTTCTTGACGTACCACTGGCGGGCGCCGGTGTTGTCCGCGTTCTCCACGACGGTCGCTGACACCTCGGAAATCATGGCCGGAGTCGTCACGCGGTAGGCGACCTGGACCTGATAGCTGCCTTGTTCGTAACCCCAGCTCTGAACGCCGAGGGATTCCACCTTGTCGGCCGTTCCGCCTTGTTCCAACTGGCGCACCAGTTGCGATTGGCGGAAGTCAGTGAACGGCCCTTTTCCTTCGGGGCCGCTGTCGTGGTCGAGTTCCAGGCGCGCGCGCAGGTGGGCGTCGGCCGCTGGCCGCCCGTCCGGCGGTAGAGACTTCAGGAACGCCAGGTCGAGCCGGTCGTTCTTGAGGTCGTCCAGCCACTCGTCGGCGAAGGCGCTCGCCTGATTGGTGATCGAAAAATAACAGGCGGAGTAATAGGCGCCGTAAACGAGGCCGAAGGATAGACTGAGCCAAAGGCCCCACGCCGCCAGAGCCGCGCCGGTGAGCGCGCCCTCGGAATTGCGGATGCGAACGCGCGCGCCCCAGCAGAGGAATGCGGCGCCCAGCGGAAAAGCTAACGTCCACGGCGGTAGAATCCAGGGGGAGCGGTGGAGTAGGGCGATGACGGCGCCGACGCCCATCACCGTCGCGTAGGCACCGGCGAGGATAAGCCCGCCGATCGCCAGGTACGATACGGAACTGTACGGCCTTGTGGAATCGTCGGCGGACACAGGGGCCGAGGAACGGTCGATCGCTTCGGTCATGGCGCTGCCTCAACAGGATGCGACGCGCGAGAATAAGGCGAGCCGGATCGCGTAAGCGCCCGGAGTTCGATGCAATCGCTGAAACCATCTCCGGGCGCTTACGCGACCCGGCTCGCCAATGCAAAAACCCTAATCGTCGCCGGCGCTGCTAATGTCGGCGGAAACGTCGCCGAGCATGGCGCGGCGGGCAATGTCGCCGGGACTTAGGCCGCGCGTCTGGACCTGGCCCGACGCATCGAGGTAGATTTTGTCCTGGAGGATTTCCTGCACGACGATGGCCATCTTGTCGCTGCCACGCGCGTCCACCAGCGCCCTGGCCCCTTTGTTCAATGCGACCATGCGCTTTTGGATGAGCGTGGACAGCTTGAAGCGTCCGCCCACCTTGTTGACGATGGCCTCCTCTTTCAACTCGTCGAGCATGTCGTTCCCCTTTCAAAGCGTTGGGCGATCAGGCCGCGCACCTCGGCGACGGCCGTCGCTAGATCGACGTTGGCTATCTGGAAATCGTATTCGCCGGCGCGCTCCAACTCGCCCCGCGCCGTGGCGAGACGGCGCGCGATGGCCGGCTCATCCTCCGTGTGTCGTTTTCGCAACCGCTCTTCGTACATCTCCCACGACGGCAGTTTCAGGAAGATTGACAAGGCGTGGGGACACTTCCGCCGCACCTGTTCGGCCCCTTGCACGTCGATGTCCAACAGCACACCGCAACCTCGCGCCAGCCAGCGGTCCACCTCGCTGCGAAGCGTACCGTAGCGTCGGTCATGCACTTCGGCCCATTCGAGGAAGCCGCCGGCGTCGATCTCCTGCTGGAACCGCTCCGGCGTCCAGAAAGTGTAGTCCACCCTGTCGCGTTCGCCTTCGCGCCGGGCGCGAGTGGTGGCCGACACCGACAACCGCATGGGCGGTCCGCCTTCGGTCAGCAGTCGGCGAATCACGGTGGATTTGCCGACGCCGCTCGGGCCGGACAGGATGATGAGCGGTCCCTGTGCCATTAACGCGCCGCCGCAGGTTCTATAGGTCCTATAAGTCCTATAGGTCTTATAGGACCTATTTTATTCGATATTCTGCACCAGTTCGCGAATCTTTTCCAACGTACTCTTGATCTCCACGACGCGGCGAGAGATCTCCACATCGCTGGCCTTGGAACCAATGGTGTTGGCTTCGCGGCCCATCTCCTGCGTCAAAAATTCCAGTTTGCGCCCCGCGCTTTCCGGTTCCTTCAACACTTCTTGAAATTGGTCGAGGTGGCTGGCCAATCGCACCACCTCCTCGGCCACATCGCTGCGCTCCGCGAACACCGACACTTCCTTGATAAGATCACTACGGTCGATCTTCACGTCCAGTTCGGACAACAGGCTGCGCACGCGCTCCAAAAGTCGGTCCCGGTAGAGAACCGCAACTTGCGGGGTCCGCTGCCGGATATGCTCCAACTCCGCGCCGATCTGGTCGCGGTATTGCAAAAGCTCCTGGGTCATCGCCTTGCCCTCCTCCAAGCGCATAGCCTGTAGACGGCCGACGGCTTGTTCCAACACGCGCTCTAATACCGGCCATTCCTCGTCCATGCGGAAGCCGCTCGTGGCCGGCTCCGGCACGACGCCGGGCAACGTCAGTGCCTGCGACAATAGCGATGCGCCGCGGTCGGAAAGGCTCAGTTCCTGACACACCGCGTTCAGCTGATTGAGATAACTTCGCAGCGCGACGGCGTTAATCTGGAAGTCCTGGGGAGAGACTTTCCGTTGGCAGCGCAAATGAACCTGAATGGCGCCGCGGCGAACCGTGCGGCGGACCACTTTCTCGAACTCGGCTTCGAGCAGGTTGTACGGCTCGCCAGCGCGCAGCGTGACTTTAAGGTAACGGTTATTGACCGCCCGCAATTCGACGGCGACCTGAAGATCGTCGCTCTGATAACTGGCGTCGCCGTAGCCCGTCATGCTGCACAGCACGTCCACCTCATCTTTTTACGCTATTTCCCGTCCACAAAGGCGGATAATTCTAAGGCGCCTCGGAGTCGCCCGTCGGAGGCGGTTCGGGCATCGGCGCCGTCGGCTCATTGGGCGCGGTCACGGCGGCGGCGACGGGCAGTTCGGCGGCGGGCTGCGTCGTCTTGATGAGGATCATGATGAGCAAAATCCAGCCGGCGGCCACGTAGATGGTGATCTTCGTGAAGGTGTCACCGGCGCGAGAGCCGAAGGCGCTGGAGCCGCCGGCCCCACCGAAAGCGCCGGCGAGGCCGCCGCCCTTGCCGCGTTGAATCAGTATGAGCAGGATCAGAAACAGGCCCACCACCAGCAGCACTACGGCTATCACCGGAGGCATCCAGGAAGGCGCCCCGACTGCGAAAACGGCCAT
The DNA here is from genome assembly GCA_002404095.1 of Planctomycetaceae bacterium UBA4732. GTDB lineage: Bacteria > Planctomycetota > Planctomycetia > Gemmatales > Gemmataceae > UBA4732. The sequence continues at coordinate 29,103 of DHJA01000260.1, forward strand.
ATTCGCTAGGTTCACAGCGATTTCCTTTCGACGAATCCAATGGGAACGGTCATTATAGACGCCCCGGCCGGAGAGGGAAGGCGACTTTAGTGGCGAGCGGGGGGCGTAAGCCCCCTGATTCCGTAACCCATCGGCGACAACAGGAAGAATCAGGGGGCTTACGCCCCCCGCTCGCCAGTTATAGCGCCGCGCGCACGATCGCCAGGAACTGCCCCGCGTTCAGGCTGGCGCCGCCGATCAAACCGCCGTCCACATCGGGTTGATGCAACAAGGCGGCAGCGTTCTCCGGCTTCATACTGCCGCCGTACTGTATAGGAAGCGCAGCGGCCGCTTCCTCGCCGAAGCGTTCCGCGATTCGCCCGCGAATATAGGCGTGCGCCTGCTGGGCCTGTTCCGGCGTGGCGTTGACGCCGGTGCCGATGGCCCAGACCGGCTCGTAGGCCAACACGACGCGGCGCAATCCCGCCGCGTCCAGCCCGGCCAACCCGCCGGTCAGCTGGGCGTCGAGTACGGCCTCGGTGCGGTCGGCCTTGCGTTCGTCCAACGTCTCACCCAGACAGAGGATGACGTGCAATCCGGCGGTCAGGGCGGCGTGGACCTTGCGGTTGATGAAGGCGTCGGTTTCGCCGAGCTTGTGCCGGCGTTCGCTGTGACCGAGGATGACCCACCGGCAGCCCACGTCGGCCAGCATGACGGGGCTGACCTCGCCGGTAAAGGCGCCTTCTTTCTCGGGGTAACAGTTCTGAGCGCCCAATTCAACCGCGCTGCCGCGCAACACCGCGGCCACCTCCGCGAGGTACGGCGCCGGCGGGCAGACCGCGACGTGGACGCGCTTCTCGGCGCCGAGACCTTCGACCACCGCGGCCGCCAATGCCTTGGCGCTGGCCGCCGTGGTAAACATCTTCCAGTTGCCGGCGACGAACTTTTCTCGCATCGCGGAGTCCTTAAATCGTTTTACCCATCAGCTGCGCTAGTTTACGCAGGTCATCCGTCAACGAGGCATACTGATGCGGCAACAGTGCTTGCGGGCCGTCGGACAGCGCCTTTTCTGGGCAGCTATGGACTTCGACGTGAACGCCGTCCGCCCCGGCCGCCAGCGCGGCGCGGGCCATCGACGGAATCAGGTCGGGCCGGCCGGTCGCATGACTAGGGTCCACGATGATCGGCAAATGACTCTGGCCCTTCACATTCGGCACCGAACTTAAGTCGAGCATGTTGCGCGTCGAATCCTCGAAGGAACGGACGCCGCGTTCGCACAACACCACGTCGGGATTGCCTTCGGACAAGATGTATTCCGCCGACATCAGCATATCCTTGACCGTCGCGCTCATGCCGCGCTTCAGCAGCACCGGCTTATGCGTCTGGCCGACTTCCTTGAGCAAGTCGAAGTTCTGCATGTTGCGGGCGCCGATCTGGAACATATCGCCGTAACGCTCCACCAACGGCACCTGCCGCGGGTCCATCACTTCGGTGACGACCGGCATTCCGTGCTTGTGGCCCACATCGCGGAGAATGCGCAAACCCTCCTCGCCGAGTCCCTGAAAGCTGTACGGACTGGTGCGCGGCTTGAACGCGCCGCCGCGGAGGATGTTGGCGCCGGCCTTCTTGACCGCCCCGGCGATCTCGTCAAGGATCGCCTCGCCCTCAACGGCGCACGGGCCGGCGATCAGGGCCAGTGAGCCGCCGCCGATGCGCACCGTCTTGTCGCCGCCCTTGACTTCCACCACGGTGTCGCCGGGATGAAACTCGCGGCTGGCCAATTTGAATGGCTTCAGAATCGGCAATACCTGCTCGACGCCAGGGATGGCCAGCAGCGGCTCGGCCTGGAGCTTGCCCTCGTCGCCGATGACGCCGATCAGCGTGCGCATCTCGCCGCGGCTGAGGTGCGGCTTAAAGCCCAGTTCACGAATGCGCTCAAGGACGTGTTCGATGTGTTCATCGGTGGCGTTGGGACGGAGAACGATAATCATGGCAGTGCGCGTCGTCAGAGTTAATTTCCACGGAGGCGACGAATCCACGGCAGGCATGGCTTGTTTTAGGACAACGGAGAGCGTCGTCCAGTGCGAGATCGTTTAGCCGCGACCCGAAGGGGAGCGCGGCGGAACCAACAAACGGCCCCGCCGTTCGCCAGCGCAATTTGAAGAGCATATCGAAAGCTACCCCGAATTTCGTTGACAAACCGTCGCCAGAGATTACTATGCTTTTCCAGGTGATGTTTTCGGACGAAGGGAAGCCGGTGCGGAAGTCAAGTATCACCGAGCCGGGGGTTCCGGGGTCGCTGGAGCTGCCTGGAGCATTGGGGACTCGGTGGCAGAGTGTTTTCCGTATGGTTTGCGCCGCGCGCAAAGTCTATCGGTTATGCTTGCGCCGGGCGCAATCTAATACCAAGTTAGACCGCAGAGGCGGTCGGAGGTACGAGATGGCTCGCGCGATCGTAATCCTGCTCTTCTTCGTCCCCGTGATGGCTCTCGCGGCCGACGACCCGATCAAAGCGGAACTCGACAAGGCGCGGGCCAAGCATACCGAGGATCTGGACGCCGCCAAGACCAACTTGGTCGCCGCGCTGGACGTGAAGCTGCGTGAGGTCGCCGGCAAGGGGGATCTCGACAATGCAAAGGAGATCAAGGAGCAAAAGGAACTGTTCGAGATGGAGGGAACCCTCCCTAAGTCGCCAATGCTCGCCCGCGCCAATAGGGATTACGAGTCCGGCGTTCGCGCGGCCAAGCGGGCTATGCGCAAGGCGCTCGAAAAGGCGAAAGGGGATTACACCAAGGCCGTCAAGCTCGACCAGGCCGAGGCGATGGCGGCAGAACTCAAGGAGTTCGCTGACGCCTTGCCAGTTAAGAAGGGAACGGGTTCCGCCGTGCAGGGAGCGGAGCCGACGATCGTAGCCACCTGGGTCCACCAGATCGGAAACGGAAAAGAGGCTCTTCGATCAACGTTTAAGCTGTACTCAAACGGCAAGATCAACTCGCCAGAGGCCCGAGACACATGGGTGATTAAAAACGGTCTTATCATTTTGACGTGGCCGAATGCCGATGCGCCCGGCGGGGCTTGGAAGGATGTTTGCAACTTGTCGAGTGATGGGAAAAGCTACTCGGGTAAGAACAACAAGGGTACTCCGATCTACGGAGTGAAGATCGCGTCGGGAGACGCCGACGAAGAAAAGAAGAAGAAATAACCCTGGAGGGCCGGTGAGTCGCCAAAGAATAAATAAAAGAGCGCCATGCTCCAAATGGA
>DHJA01000190.1:0-4256 GCA_002404095.1 Planctomycetaceae bacterium UBA4732
GTGAGCGTCAGGTGTGTATAAGAGACAGGGAGTACATTCTGGGCGTTCGCGGGTCCTCACGCTCCGCGTGAGGAACGGCGAGCAGAGCGTGAGGAGTACATTCTGGGCGTTCGCTGGTCCTCACGCGGAGCGTGAGGAGTACTTTGCGAAAGTACTGGTAAGCGACCGGAGTCCCGTTCAATGGTTGACGCCGTACTCCAGCCGCTTCCGGCTCGCCAAACTGAGACACTACCAGGACGAGCGCTGGAAGGTCACTTCGCGGACACTTCGACGCAGATCAATTCCTTGTCGTCACGGAGGTAGACGCGCCCGTCAGACAGCGCCGGATGCGCCCAGGTTGCGCCGCATACCTTGCTACGCGACAGCTCCTTGTACTCCTTCGGGTCCGGGTCGAGCAGCGTCAGATTGCCGAAGTCGTCAAGCATCAACAGCTTGTCATCGCCGGTTCGCAGCAATGCGGCGTGATACTTGCCGACCTTCTCCTTCTTCCAAAGCTCTCTTCCAGTTTTCGTCTCCACGCATCGCAGCGTCGAGGTCGCCGCCAGCAAGCCGAACTGGCCCGTCACCATGTAAATCTGCTCCGAACCGACGGCCACGGGCGTCGAGAAGTAGCAGGTCAAATCCGGATTCTTCCACGCCTTGGTCGCGGCCGGCTTGCCCTCCGTGGTTTCGAGTTTGAGAGCCACGCCGCCGAAATTCACCGTGCTTGCCAAAAGCGTATCGCCGGTATGCACCGGAGTCGCCGAATTCTCGTTGGCCTCGTCCTTCACGGGAAACTGCCAAAAGACCTTGCCGTTGGCGGGGTTGAGCGAGGCCAGGCCGGCCCCCGTCAGAAACAGTAATTGGCGATCCTTGTCCTTGCCGAAGAGGATGGGCGATGAGTAGCTGGCCGGGGCGTCAAGATTCTTCCATGCCACCTCGCCGTCGTCCGTCTTAAAGGCGACCACCGAGGCGCCCCCGCCGCCGACGGCGACGTACACCTTGCCGTCGTCCACCAACGGCGAACAGGCGGCGCCGAAGAACAGGTTCTTGGCCTTAAGCTCCTTCAGCGCGTCGATGCGCCAGCGTTCCTTGCCGTCGGCGGCGTCGAAACAGCCGAGAATGCCGGTGACGCCGTAGGTGTAAACACGGCCGTCGGCGACGGCGGGCGTTGCCTGCGGGCCGACGCCGAAGACGCTGAAGAATGATGGACGGTCGTAAGCGGTGTGCCAAAGGAGTTCGCCGGTTTTCGCGTCGTAGGCGCTGATTTCTTCCTTATCCTTGTCCGCCACTTTGGTATGCAAGAAGACCTTGCCGGCGGCGACGACCGGCGATGAGTGGCCGTCGCCGACGGGCTTGTGCCAGAGAACCTTGAGCGGCGCCTTCCACGGAACGACGATTTCAGGAGAACTGCAATCGCGATTGGGGCCGAGCCATTGCGGCCAATCCGCCGCCGAAACCGTCGCCGTGCAGAGTACCAGGAAAAGCAGGGAGCGCCGCCAAGGCATGGGATGTCTCCATTAGATCAACGGGCGCGGAGCCTACCCGGTTGAGCATAGCAACGTCTCTCGCGGCGGGCCACTCGCGGCGCGAGCGGTCTACCATTCTGGTCCGGGCCGGCGTATAGTGGGTGTTCTCAGGAGCCACGGCCATGCACGCCAATGGGACGACTCATATCCTTGTCTGCGCGCACCAATTGGACGCACTGCAAGACCTGCGGCGCGCTCTGGCGCACAGCGACCGCGAGGTGGACGCCCACGTCCCCGGCGCGCCGGAACCGGAGAATCTGAGCCGCTATCAACTCTTTGTGGTAGACGCGGGCCGGACTGCCGACGAGGCGCTCGACTTGTGTCGTCGTTTTCGCACACGTCTCGAAGACGTATTCACGCCGATTCTCTACGTCACCGACGATCACGGCCCTGCCGGCCGCCGGGCCTGCTATGAGGCCGGCGCCGACGCCTACCTCCTTCGCCCTTTCGACGCGGAAGAATTGCTCGCCCAAGCTCGCGCTCTGTTACGTATCAAAGATGTTCACGACCGCTTAAATGAGAAAACCACCGAGGTCAATCGCATCAACAAGCGCCTCCAGCAAGCCTATAAGCAGATCGATCAGGAACTGGAACTGGCCCAGCGCATTCAAACGAGCTTCTTGCCGCAGACATTGCCGGAGCCGCCGGGCAGCCGGTTCGCCGTCCACTATCAGCTGTGCGGCCGGGTCGGCGGCGATTTCTACGACGTCTTCCGGCTCGACGAAAACCACGTCGGTTTCTACGTCGCCGACGCGATGGGCCACGGCGTCCCCGCCAGCCTGTTGACGATCTTCGTGAAGAAGGGCGTACGGCCGAAGGAGGTCTTCGGCAAGGAATACCGGCTCGTACCGCCTGGAGAAGTATTAGGACGGCTAAATAAAGAGTTAATCGACCAACAATTGTCGGATACGCCGTTTATCACGATGGCCTACGGACTATTCAACCACCGCGAGGGCGTTTTACAGTTCGCCCGCGCCGGCCATCCGTATCCACTACTCATCCCGAAAGAAGGCGAATTACAAACGTGGCGCCAGGAGGGCTTGTTGTTGGGCGTGGTGGACGCAACGTTCCCGACGCATACCTACCAAATGAAGCCGGGCGACAAAGTGTTGCTATACAGCGACGGCATGGACACGGCCGTATTTGAGGGCGGCGGTCCCGGCTCGGAAAGCCTAATGGTTGGCGCGGAACGCCACCGAAAGCTGCCGATCCAGGAATTCGTGCCGCGGTTGGCGACCGACCTGTTCGGCGGCGCGGAGCAGCCGGACGACCTGACGCTGTTAGGGCTGGAGGTGGTCGAACAAGGGAAATAAGTCTCATGCTCGAAATAGAACAGAAATATACGGGCGCCGATTTCGCCCTCCTGGAACGCCGGTTGACGGAATGGGGCGCCGTCGTGGGCGAGGCCCATGAGGAAGCGGATCACTATTTCAACGCCCCCGACCGCGACTTCGCCCGCACAGACGAAGCGTTCCGTCTGCGCCGCGTCGGTTCTGCCAATTACCTAACCTACAAGGGACCGAAGCAGCGCGCGGACGTGAAAGTCCGCACCGAGTTGGAGATTGCTTTGCTGCCCGGCGATGACGCGGCGGCGGACATGACGCGATTGTTGACGCATCTTGGCTATCGGTTCGTGGCCGTGGTGAAGAAACGGCGGCGCACCGCCTCATTGGAGCGCGACGGCTTCCCCTTTACGGTTTGTCTGGACGAGGTGGACGGCCTGGGCCGATTCGCCGAGGTGGAAGTGTTAGCGTCGGAAGACCGTCGCGTGGATGCCGAGCAAGCGCTGGCGCGATTGGCGAAGGAATTGGGTTTGAGCGAAGTGGAGCGGCGCTCCTATCTTGGCATGGTCCTTTCGGCTCAAACTCCGGGAGCCAAGTCATGAAGCCCGCCATCGTTTCCACGGAAGGCCCGCTTCGTCAAGCTGTGTCCGCCGCACGGCGCACGGGAAAACAGGTCGGTTTTGTACCGACGATGGGCGCCTTGCACGCCGGCCACGTTAGTCTGATCGAGGCGGCGCGCGCGGCGAACGGGTTCGTAGTCGTATCGATCTTCGTGAATCCAACGCAATTCGGTCCCAACGAGGACTTCACCCGTTATCCGCGTCCGCTAGAGCGCGACCTTGATTTATGCGTGGGCGTGGACCTCATGTTCGTTCCCGATGTCGCGACGATGTACCCTCTGGGATTCCAGACCGTAATTCAGGTAAAAGACCTCTCCGATATCCTCGAAGGCGCCTCGCGGCCTGGACACTTTGAGGGCGTGGCGACGGTCGTGTTAAAACTGTTCAACCTCGTTCAGCCCGACCGGGCTTACTTTGGGCAGAAGGACGCGCAGCAGGTGCGCGTTATTCAGCAAATGGTGCGCGACTTGAATGTGCCGGTGGAAGTGGTTGTTTGCCCGACCGTGCGCGAGCCGGACGGCTTGGCTTTCAGCTCGCGGAACCGATACCTCGACTCGGATCAACGGCGTGAAGCGACGGCGTTGAATCAGGCTCTGGAGGAAGCGGAGGCGATGATAAGGGAAGGTGAGCGTAACGCGGCCGTGATCGAGCGAGCGATGGCGGAGCATATCGCCGCGACTCCGGGGGCCGTACTCGAATACGGCGTGGCCGTGGACGCCGATTCGCTGAAGCCGGTGACGCCGTTGAAAGGGACGGTTTTGCTCGCGCTTGCGGTGAAGTTTGGCGCGACGCGGCTGATCGATAATCGCATCGTCAAATGCTGAAATCAAAGTTCACCGCAGAGA
>DHJA01000190.1:4348-5169 GCA_002404095.1 Planctomycetaceae bacterium UBA4732
TCTCTGCGGTGAACTTTGATTTCATTGATCCGGTATCTGCCAATTAATCGGCTCCTTGCCCCTCTCCTCCAACGCTCGATTTGCTGCCGAGAACGGTTTGCTGCCGAAAAACTTTGACGCCGATAATGGCGACGGGTGCGCCGCCGTCAGGACCACGTCCTTGCCAATGGCCATCAGTTTTTGCTTCCTCTGCGCGTACGCCCCCCATAGCATAAATACCATCGGGTCTGGCCGCTCAGCCAAAGCCCGGATTACAGCGTCCGTGAACGTCTCCCAGCCCTTGTCTTTGTGTGAATTAGCTTCGTGCGCCCGCACCGTCAGGACGGCGTTGAGGAGCATCACCCCTTGTTTCGCCCAGGGGATGAGGCAACCGTTGTTGGGGATTTTGCAGGCGAGGTCGTTGTGCAGTTCCTTGAAAATGTTCATCAGCGACGGCGGCGGTTTGACGCCGGGCCGCACCGAGAAGCAAAGACCGTGCGCCTGCCCTTCGCCGTGATACGGGTCTTGGCCGAGCAGCAGGACTTTCCCTTCGTCGTAGCGCGTGTACTTGAAAGCGTTGTATACATCCGCTTCCGGCGGATAGACCGTATGCGTCTTCCTTTCGCCGGCGACGAATTCTTGCAGGCGCTGGAAATAAGGCTTGGTGAACTCGTCGGCCAGGACCGCTTTCCAATTGGGAGCAAGATGCGGTTGCATGAAAAAGACATCCTCAACACGGGCCGGTGTTATGTATAGTGGGCGACTCGCTCCGCGAGTCGCATTTGGGACGCCCTCGGTTGTTTCGCGCGGCATTCGGTTCCAAAGCGACTCGCGGAGCGAGT
>DHJA01000190.1:5363-15533 GCA_002404095.1 Planctomycetaceae bacterium UBA4732
GCGGAGCGAGTCGCCCACTCTCCGCTTGACAAACCGCTCCCCGACCTTCAACCTGTCGAATACGGGATTCCTCTCCAGGGAGCGACGAATTGGCTACACCTGTCGTCTTGATTGCCGGCGACGGCATCGGCCCTGAAGTGACGACGGCCATGCAAGCCGTGCTGGCCGCGGCCGGGGCGGATGTTGCCTGGGTCGAGGCCACGGCCGGCCTGAACGCCGTCGAACGCTTCGGCGACCCGCTGCCCCAGGACACTCTCGACCTCATTCGTCGTTACCGCGTCGCCCTCAAAGGACCGCTGACCACACCCGTCGGCAAGGGCTTCCGTTCGATCAACGTCCGTCTCCGCAAAGAGTTGGATCTGTACGCGAGTATTCGGCCTTTGCGGACCTTACCGGGTGTGAAAACGCCGTACACTGGCGTCGATCTTGTCGTGGTGCGGGAGAACACGGAGGGTTTGTACTCCGGCCAGGAACATGTGGTCGTGCCCGGAGTGGTCGAGAGCTTGCGCATCATCACGCGCGCGGCCGCCGAGCGCATCGTGCGCTACGCCTTTGAACTGGCGCGCGGCCTGGGCCGACGCCGCGTCACCTTCAGTCATAAAGCGGATGTGATGCCGATGAGCGACGGGTTGTTCCTGGAGACGGCGCGTAGCGTGGCCGACGATTATCCGTTCCTTGAATTCGAGGAAATCCACGTCGATACGCTCTGTTTGCAACTTGCACTGGACCCGACGCCGTTTCAGGTACTGGTGATGGAGAACCTGTTCGGCGACGTGCTGAGCGATCTATGCGCCGGTCTGACGGGCGGACTCGGCCTGGCGCCCGGCGCCAACCTTGGGTCGCGGTACGCCCTGTTCGAGGCGGTCCACGGCAGCGCCCCCGACATCGCCGGTAAGGGCATTGCCAACCCGATTGGCCTGATCCGTTCGGCGTCCATGATGCTTTACCACATCGGCCAACGCGACGTGGGGGCGCGCGTCGAAGAGTCGGTGATGCGCACACTGGCTGCCGGCAAGGGGTTGACGCAGGATCTTGGCGGCGATGGCACGACCGCTACGCTGACAGAGCAACTCATCGCCAACGTGAAATAAAATAATAATCGCCTACGGAGATGACTCATGAGTTCTTTAAGTCGCTTCGCCTCCTTCACCGGACTGCTCTTCATTCCGATCTTGGCGCTTGGCGCCGAGCCTGTGAAGCCCGCCGACCCCGCCAAGCCGGACGAGTCGCCCTACGAACTCCGTAAGGAACACGATCCCAACGGCATCGGCAAGTTCTACATGGGCCGTGAAATCGCCCAGGTCATGGGCCATGAGGCGGCCGGCTGGCTGGAACGGCCGGAGCGCGAAAAGGAAGAACAGCCAACCAAGTTGCTGGAAGCGCTGAAGGTCCGGCCCGGCGATGTGGTGGCCGACGTGGGCGCCGGCAGCGGCTACCTCAGCTTCCGCTTGGCCGAGGTCGTTGGCGACAAGGGCAAGGTGTTGGCCGAAGACATTCAGCCGGAAATGCTTGACATCATTCGCAAGCGCATGAAAGACAAGAAGGTTGCCAACGTCGAACCAGTTTTGGGTACGATAACCGATCCGAAATTGCCGAAGGCAGGCGTCGATCTGATCCTGATGGTGGACGTTTACCACGAGTTCGACCACCCGTTGGAGATGACTGAGGCGATGGTCAAAGCGCTAAAGCCGGGCGGCCGGCTCGTGTTCGTGGAGTACCGTCTAGAAGACAAGGACGTACCGATCAAGCTGGTCCACAAGATGAGCCAGGAACAGGTCGCCAAGGAGATGGGGCCGCACCCGTTGCGCTACGTCAAGACGCTGGACGGCCTGCCGTGGCAGCACATCATCATCTTTGAGAAGAAGGCGGACAAAGAGGAGGCGGGAAAGTGATTGTAGGCCACTCGCTCCGCGAGTGGCCTGGAGGTTCCAGGCTTGCTCCGCGAGAAATTATATCCAAAGCCACTCGCGGAGCGAGTGGCCCACCATGAAGGACGGGAGCCGACGTGCCTGAAACCACTCAATGTCCTCAGTGTCAACGCAAGCTCAACGTCCCGGACGCCCAGATCGGCCAAACGGTTCGGTGCCCCATTTGCGGCGAAGAATTCACGGCCGCCGTCCTACAGATCCAGCGTCCACCGCCGCCGGCCGCGCCGCAGGAGCGCGAACCGTTGCCGCGCGGCCGCGACGACAACCGCCGGCCGTCTTACGTCGATGACGACGACGACCGCGGCCGGCGCCCGCAGCGCGGTTATAACGACTACCGAGATCCCTATGGCACCGGTCGGCCGCACCGCGGCGGCGCCATCCTAGCGCTGGGTCTGATCGGCATGTTTATGTCGTTCTGCGTATTGCCGGGATGGATCATGGGCGGCATAGCCGCGTCGATGGCCGCAACGGACTTGAAGCAAATGGCCCGCGGATCGATGGACGATACCGGCCGCGGCTTGACCCAAGGCGGTCAGGTCTGCGGAATCATCGCGCTAATTATTTCCACGCTTACTTTCTTGTTCGGTTGCCTGACGAACATCGGCCGCATGTAATCAACGAAGAGAATGGCCCGCGGCCTTGTGCAGCACTTCGAGAAACGCCCGTCCTTGCCCCGCGATTTTGGCCTCCAGCCGCGCGGTGCAATCGCAGTCGCAACACGCCCAAGGTTCCGTACCGTTTTCATCGCGGCAGCGGTCGCGCCGATGCGCGTCCTGTACCTTCACCAACTCAAAATACTCCTCCCAGTAAGGGCGCTCTTCCTCCAGCGGCGTCGCACAGAAACAGACCTCGACCCAGCGCGCCTTCCCGTCTTGGCGCAAGCGGGCGTCCGTCATGTTGCGCAGATACTCGTCGCCCGCCACGGAGCCGGCGCCAAGCGTCTGCCCTTCAATCGCCTTGAGCAAGGCCGCCTCGCGCCCCGGTTTCACACTCGCCGTTACCAGATACCGCATGGCAATTCCTCCGCCCGCGTTTCGGTTCGCTTCCTTATTATTCTACGGCAGTCCGATAGGATAATGGTATGCGTTACCTCGCGCTCGCCACCGACTACGACGGAACTTTGGCCCGTCACGGCCAAGTGGATGCGCCGACCCTGGCGGCTCTCGAACGGCTACGCGCGTCCGGCCGGGCGCTCCTGCTCGTGACGGGGCGCGAGTTGGGGGAGCTGAAGAAGACATTTTCGCGGCTCGACCTCTTCGACATCGTCGTCGCCGAGAACGGCGCCGTGCTTTACCGGCCGAAATCGCCTGAGGAAACGATACTTGGGCCGCCCCCGCCGCTGCCGTTCCTCGATATGCTGCGCGCCCGCGGCGTCCCGGTCTTCGTCGGCCGCGTCATTGTTGCCACATGGGAGCAGCACCAGAACACGGTCCTTGATGTGATCCGCGCGCTCGGCATGGATTTGCATATGATCCTCAACAAAGGCGCTGTCATGGTGTTGCCACCGCATATCGACAAGGCAACCGGCCTCGCCGCCGCGCTGGCCGAACTCAAGCTGTCGCCGCATAACACCGTCGCTATCGGCGACGCCGAGAACGACCATTTACTTCTCTCCGCCTGCGGCTGCGGCGTCGCGGTCGCCAACGCCACGCCGGACCTGAAGAATCGCGCCCGTCTCGTAACGCGCGCCGACCACGGCGCCGGCGTGACGGAACTTATCGACCGACTCATCGCCGACGATCTTGCCAGTCTTTCCCTATAAGGAGACGCTATGTCCGCAAAAATCGACTGGATGTACCATCGCCGATCCTGAATGGGCTGCAAGAAAGCTCAAGGGTTCCTTGAGGTGAACGCGGCTGAGGCGCCGGCTGAAGTGGTGGACGCAACGAAGAACCGAATCGGCCGCGACGAGGCGCTGAAGCTCGCCAAAGCAGCTGACAAGATTGTCGTGGGCAAGGGTAAAAAAGTTATCGTTTTCAACATGAAGACGGCGCCGCCCGACGACGATGCGCTGGCGGCTCAACTGCTTGGACCGTCCGGCAACCTCAAGGCGCCGACGTTGCGTATGGGTCGGACGCTACTTGTCGGCTTTAGTGAGGCGGCGTATCGGCAGGTATTTGGCGAACGGCGATGAGAGTGGCCGACTCGCTCCGCGAGTCGGTTGGAAAAGCCGCTCGCGGAGCGAGCGGCCCACCTTGAATTGCGCCCCGGTTTGTAACAACCGTCGGCGCCGCCAAACTTTTGCCCCATCCGCCCCGTCTAAGGTAGCAGCGAAGGTGGTGGTCCCCGCTCCGCCTTCACTTATTTCGCCCCATTTGAAGGAGATAAATCCATGCGTGGCGTCATTATGCACGCGGCATTCGGCCTGTGTCTGGCTCCCCTGGTGGGCCTGGCGCACGCCGGCGACAAAGACAAGACCGAAGGCGTGTGCAGCACTTTCGGCACCAAGGTCGAGTTCGTGTCCACGCCGAGCGAAGCCGCCCGGTTGGCCAAAAAAGAGCAAAAGCTCGTCTTTGTACTCCACGTCTCCGGCAAGTTTGAAGACCCGCGCTTCACCTGAAACAACGCCGAAGCGCTCCGTGTGAACGCATTGGCCAACCCCGAGGTAGGGAAATACCTCAACGAGTATTTCGTCTGCTCCTTCCAAAAAGTCGCCACCTTCCGCATCGTCGGCGGTCAGAAACAGGGCGGCAACGTCGCCAGCTATTTCTGCGCGCCCGACGGCCGAGTGCTGCACGTCATCGCCGGCCCCGTGGACGCGGCCACGATGTTGCATGAAGCCAAGTGGGTCGTTGAAACGACTGAAAAAGCGATGGACGACGCCAAGGGCGACGGCGCCAAGTTCAAGGCGATCTTCCGCACGGCCCACGCCGAGCGTCTAAAGAACGAACACGGCCTCACGGTCGAGCCGGTCACGTTCGATCCGCTGGTCGATCAGGATCCCACCGGCGCCCTGACGTACAACGACCCGACGGGGCATCCATTGGCGCCGAAACTGCCGCCGCCGCCGGTGGACGGGCCGGATGTGACGATCAAGCCGGCCATGGCCGCGCAACTTAGAGAAGCCAAGGCGGAAGGCGCCCGTGCCTTGATGGACCGCAGAGGCGGCCGTTGGCAGCTCGGCAATCAAGGCCGCGTCCACATGCTCATGTCCGGTCATGCGATGGACAAGATCGAAACCATTTACGGCACGATCTTCGAGGACATTCTAGGAGAGAAAATATCTACCAAGCCGGTCGAGATCGTCAACCCGTTCCCGTGGGTGAAGGCCGAGGCCAAGGACCGGGGTGAACGCTGACCCCGGAGCAATGGAGGATCCTATGAAGAGGCTTTCGTTTTTCCCCGCCTTCGTGGCGGCCGCGGCCCTATGCGCCGTTACGGCCCTCGCGGCCGATGACGACCCGGATTACCAGAAGCTCGCCGACGCCGCCTCATGGGAGTGGCATCCCGAGCAGGCCAGCGTCCTTTACTCAACGATGACCTGTCCGAAAGAATACAAGGTGGAGATCGTTCGTCCGCCGAACACATTCGGCGACCTGACGATCCGCTTTTTCCAGGACGACAAGCTCTCCTGCGCGGTCAGCGGCCACGCCTACACGACGTTCATCATCGACGCGGGGGTGCTTTACTATGCGGACTACAGTCACTCCGGGACCGGCTGCGCCCTGGTCGCCTACGACCTGATAGCCCGGAAGCAGATGTGGAAGACCGACTTGGAAGGGATCGGGCCGATCGACCATTCCAGGTACACCAACCAGGTAATCGTACAAATGGCGCCGGGATCGATCCTGGCGCCCAGAACGATCCTCGTGCGGGGCAACGAGGCGGCCGGTAAGTACATCGAATACGTGGACACGAAGACCCACAAGACAGTGGGCCACAAGATCTTCGAGAAGGGCTTCAAAGATAAATGAGGGTCGGACTAGCGAGCGGCGGCCGCGCAGGTTATGCACGGCCGCGCTCGGTTTGTTTCCTTATAATTTGGATCTATGCCGACCCGCGAACAACTTGAGCAGTGGGATCGCGATCACGTCTGGCACCCGTTCACGCCCATGCAGGCGTACGCCGCCGAAAAACCGCTCATCATTGCCCGCGCGCACGGCTGCTTTCTCGTCGATCTCGACGGCCGTGAATACCTCGACGGCGTGTCGTCGCTGTGGTGCAACGTCCACGGCCATTGCGTTCCCGAGATCGACGCCGCCGTCCGCGAACAACTCGACGCCGTGGCCCATAGCACGCTGCTCGGCATTTCCAACGTCCCCGCCATCCGCCTGGCGCGCCGCCTCGTTGAACTGGCCCCGCCTGGACTCAACCACGTCTTCTACTCCGATGACGGCGCTACCGCCGTTGAGGTCGCCCTGAAGATGGCGTTCCAGTATTGGCGGCAGGCGCCAGATCCCAGGCCGGCAAAGACGAAATTCCTGGCTTTGCAAGGGGCCTATCACGGCGATACGCTCGGCGATGTGAGCATCGGCGATCAGGCGCGATTTCATCACCTTTTCGCCCCTCTATTGTTTCCTACCTTGCGGGCGCCCAATCCTTATTGCTACCGCTGTCCTCTCGGATTGGAACGGGCGCGCTGCCAGATCGACTGCGCTGATGCGCTAGCCGCCCTGGTGCGCGAACACGCGGACGAGCTAGCGGCGGTCGTGATTGAGCCGCTCGTGCAAGGAGCGGCCGGCATGATCGTCGCCCCGGAAGGCTATCTCAAACGGGTGCGCGAGGTCACGCGCCGGCATAACGTGCTGCTCATCGCCGACGAGGTGGCGGTCGGCTTCGGCCGAACCGGGACGATGTTCGCCTGCGCCCAAGAGGACGTGGCGCCCGATTTTCTCTGTGTGGCCAAAGGACTGACGGGAGGCTACCTGCCGCTGGCGGCGACATTGACTACCGATGAGGTATTCAATGCTTTCCTCGGGCCGGTGGACGCCGGGCGGACGTTCTTTCACGGCCACACCTATACAGGCAACCCGCTCGGCGCCGCCGCCGCCCTGGCCAGCATCGATTTGCTCATCGCGCCGCTTGGACTGCCGGCCCTTCCGACAAAAGTAGAGAGGCTGCGCTCGCATCTTAATCGTTTGCACGATCTGTCGATCGTTGGAGACGTGCGCCAAAAAGGGCTAATGGCCGGTATTGAGCTAGTAAAGGATAGGAAAACGAGACAACCCTTTTCGCCGCGTGAGCGTATGGGAGCGCGGGCATGTCATATGGCTCGCGAGCAGGGCGTCCTACTTCGGCCGTTGGGTGATGTAGTAGTGGTCATGCCGCCGTTGGCAATCGACGTTAATCTTCTGGACCGTCTCGGAGAAGTGCTTTACAATACCTTGAATATGCTTGGCAATAGGTAACCCGATGCGCGGCTTGTTCATCACGGCGACCGATACAGGGGCCGGCAAAACATATGTTGCCGCCATGATCGCCCGAGCGCTGCGAGCACAAGGGACTGTCGTGCGGGCCTGCAAGCCCGTGGCGACCGGGGCCGAGTGGATCGACGGCCGTTGGCTGAGCGAAGACACGCGGATTCTGGCCGACGCGACGGGTGATGAAGAGTACGACCAGATAACGCCGTGGGCCTTCCCGACGCCTGCTGCCCCACCGGTGGCCGCCCGGCTGGCAAAAGTTCAGCTGCGGCTCGACGAACTGGCGGCCGCCGTGCGGCGAAGAGCGACGCCAGGGACGCTGGTGCTAGTGGAAGGGATTGGCGGTCTGCTTTGTCCGCTTACGGATACGGAGACTGTGGCCGACATGGCGGTCGAGCTGGGCCTGCCCTTGCTCGTTGTCGCTCGTCGTTCGCTAGGAACGCTTAATCACACATTGTTGACGCTGGAAGCGGCCCAGGTCCGGCGGCTTCGGGTCGCTGGGGTGGTTGTATGTGAGACGCATCCCGTGACGGGACCAGCCGAGGAAACCAACGTCGAGGAGCTGCGGCGCCGGATTGGCGTACCGCTTCTAGCGGTGATCCCGCACCGGAAGGAAGGGGCGCATTGGACGGCGCCCGTAGTGGACTGGGGCCGGCTGGCCGACTTCGCTTAATGTTCGTAATACCGGATAGGTAAAAGGTTTTTCTGGAGCGCGGCCGCATGGCAACCGTGAATTTTCAGTGCGGGAACTGCAACAACCTTATGGCCGTCAGCGCTGAGTTCCTCGGCCAGCAGGTTCGCTGCCCGCATTGTCAGGCCGTGGTGGTCGCCCCCGCCGCGACCGCGCCGGCCGAACCTGGCCTGGCCGCCGGTGGGTTCTCGCCGCACAACGAACAGGACGACATCTTCGCCCCGCCAGAACCGACCGACGACCTATTCGGCCGTGCCGAAGCGCCTCGCGTCGAACTCCCGCCGACCCCTCATGAACCAGTCCTCGCACTGAACGGCGACGCCAATATGGCGGCGCCGGCCGCAGCCGCGCCGTTCGGATCGACGATGAGCTACGCTGGCCCAGAAACCGCGCCGTCCGCTTTGACCGGAACGGGCGCGATTCCCTCCTGGATGGATTCTCCGCCTGCGCCGGCTGCCGCCGCCCCCTCGATTGCCACGGAACCTGCCCAGGAAGCTAACGAAGAGGTTATCCCGCACCTCATTCGCCGTCCCCGCGACGGCGGCGGCTGGTTTGTCGGTCTGGTCGTCATCCCGCTGATCTCTTACGCCTTGTTAGCGACTGTCGCGGTCATTTTGCTCTGGTATCGTTTTCAGCAGGCGCCCCCGCCGCCGCCGAATCAGCTCGACACCTTGCCTTCCTTCGACCCCAACGATGAAGAACACAGTACGCACCTCCAGATCAAGCAAAAAGCGCTCAACCGTATTCGGGGCATGGACGTCAAGATGGCGACAGGCCCGCTTCTTCCGGAACGGATCACACGACTCGGCGAGAAACTGCAAGTCGGCGATTTGGAAATTACGCCGCAAAGAGTAGACCGGCAAATCGTTTCGGTAGTCTCCAAAGGCTCCCAGCCGGAGCCTGGCCGTGGCCCTTCCCTGGTTTTGCACCTCAGACTGAAGAACATGTCGAGCAACGTGGTGTTTCAGCCGATGGACACCTTTTTCTACCGCAAATGGATGAGTAAAAGCGAGCAACCGCCTTTGACCATCCTCGAACTTGTTGAGGCGGCGCGCACGGTTCGATTTTTTGGCGGTCCCGCGGAGTACCACCCGCCGCCGCCGCCAAGCAACATCCACGCCCCCCTGCCACAGGAAGTGGACGGCGACCACGCTTCGCACGTGCTGCGACCGGGCGAAGTCATGGATACTTTCGTTTGCACGGACGGCGACGACAAGGCCGCGGTCGATGCCGTCGAGAACCATCACGGCAAGCTCTTGTGGCGCGTCCATCTGCGCTGCGGCATTATTACTTTAGATTCCCACCATTTGGTTCCGATTTCCTCCGTCGTCGGCGTTGAGTTTACGGACGACGATTATCGCAAAAGCAGTTGAGCCGGCTCATAAGAGTCCCCCCCGGACTCAGGAGTACCTTCGCCCGGGGCTTTACTACAGTCGCCCAAGAGGCTCCAAGAACGAACCTGTCAGTGGCTTGAGTCTGGAGGCACATCCATGAAAATCGGGCAGCCTATTTTCCCCCCTTGCCGCTACGTTTCGTCGTGGATAGGATCAAGATCATATTCAGATAGTGAATAGTGGCATTGCCTTCGCAGGCGTGGCCGCTATTGATGAATATAAGGGATCGCCCTAGCGGAGTTCAGACTGTCGCAGGCTTTTGTGTGCCGGCGCGGGCGAGTTTTTCGCTTCCCTTTGTCGTTATTTATCGCCCGTCTTCTTTAAGGAGTGGCGTCGTCCCAGAAACGGACGACCGTTATGAACATGAAACTGACCCGCGCATCCAGCTACGCCATCCATGCGGTGGCCTTCATGGCCCAGCAGAAGTCCAACGAAAAACCCATGGCTTCGCACAACATCGCGGCCGCCCGCACCATTCCGGAACGCTTCTTACTGAAGGTTCTCAAGCCGCTGGTTTCCGCCCGCGTACTTCACTCCGTCAAGGGGCCAAACGGCGGCTATCGGCTGGCCAAGGCCGCCGACAAAATCACGCTGTTGGAGATCGTTGAAGCCGTGGACGGCCCCATCCGCGGCGTCGCGCCCTTTGAGGAAGAGGGCAACGGTCCACTCAACCACAAGCTCGAAGCGATCTGTAAGAAGGGCGCCGAGGCGATGCGCGCCCAATTGGAAAAGGTCACGGTCGCGGAACTGGCTGCCAAGAAGTAAGGAAGAGAAGAAAACCCTGGTTCCCACGCTCT
>DHJA01000190.1:15665-23673 GCA_002404095.1 Planctomycetaceae bacterium UBA4732
CTGGTTCCCACGCTCTGCGTGGGAACCCACGGGTGCGACGCTCTGCGTCGCGTCCGGCTCGGTTCAGCGTCTCGCGGGTTCGGGACGCAGAGCGTCCGGGCTTCGTTCCCACGCAGAGCGTGGGAACCAGGAGTCTCCCGCCGTGCCGTCCGGCGAACATTAGCGGCATCTGCTATGGCGTTGCGCATTTCCGATGTTCGGCTTGGCGTCGATGAGCCTGAATTGCGGCTGCCTGAGCGGCTGGCGGCCGTACTCGGGGTGGCGCCAGGCGACCTATTACGCTGGCGCATTCTGCGTAAAGCGCTCGATGCAAGGGATAAAGACGCTCTGCAATTTGTGTATACGGCCGAGGTCGCCGTTGCGGACGAGGACAAGCGCCTTTCGGCGAGTAGCGGCCGATCCTTCCATCGCTCCGTCAAAGTGGACCGCTACGAGGAAGAAGCCTTCTTTATACCGCCGTTTGGCGTGAAACCTTTGCCGCATCGGCCTGTGGTGATCGGCTCCGGCCCCGGCGGACTGGCGGCGGCTTGGTTCCTGGCTGAACAGGGCTATCGGCCGCTGGTATTGGAACGCGGCCGGGCGGTGCGCGACCGCATTCACGACGTTCATGCTTTCGACGCGGGCGGCGCCTTCGACCCAGAGAGTAATTACCTGTTCGGCGAGGGCGGCGCCGGCACGTTTAGCGACGGCAAGTTGACCTGTCGCAACAGCGGCCCGGACGTACGCCGCATCTTACAACTCTTCGCCGAGTGCAAGGGCAAGCCGTCGGTGCTATACGACGCCCGGCCCCACTTGGGCAGCAACCGCCTACCGGCAGTGGTCAAGGCGTTGCGGCGCCGCGTGGAAGCATTGGGCGGCGAAGTGCGCTTCTCTTGCCGGGTCGAAGACTTGGACGTGGCCGATGGTCAATTGCGTGGGCTGAATACGTCGTCAGGCTACTTGCCTGCTTCGGTGGTTCTGCTGGCGATCGGTCACAGCGCTCGCGATACTTACGAGATGCTGCTGCGCCGCGGCGTGCCAATGGTGCGCAAGCCGTTCCAGTTAGGTGTGCGTATCGAGCATCCCCAGGCCACGGTCAATCGCGTGAAGTACGGCGCGACGCTCTTGGAACAGAAGATAGGCGCCGCGGATTACACGCTCATCGCCCACGGCCGGCACGACCTGTTTTCATTCTGCATGTGTGCGGGCGGCTACATCATGCCGAGCGTCTCGGAACCGGGCGCCTTTTGCACCAACGGCATGAGTCTATCCAAGCACGATTCGCCGTTCGCCAACAGCGGTTTGGTGGTGACAATTCCTACCGAGGCGTTCGGCGGCGGTTCGGACGTGCTGGCCGGTGTGCGGTTGCAGCAAGTCTACGAACGAAGGGCTTTCGAGGTCGGCCGCGGCGCCTACCTGTGTCCCATTCAGCGCGCGACCGATTTCATGGCAGGCCGAAAGACGACAGACATTCCGGCTAACAGCTATCCACGTGGGGCGGTAATCGCGTCCATCGCGGAACTGGTCCCGCCGCTGGTGCTGGAGGCGTTGAAACACGGCCTGCCGATTCTGGATCGGCGCTGGCACGGGCGTTTTCTGCCCGAGGCGACGCTGGTTGGCCCGGAGTCGCGCGGCAGCGCTCCGGTGCGCATCCCGCGCGACGACGCCACACGCGAGGCGCCGGGTTGGGAAGGGCTGTACCCTGTCGGCGAGGGGGCCGGCTACGCCGGTGGTATCGTAAGCGCCGCCGTGGACGGACTGCGCTCGGCAAAGGCGGTGACGGCGAAGTACGCCCCCCTTAAGTAAGAGTCTGTTCCAGAAGGGGGGCGAGGAGACCTCGCCCCTACGCAAGAACCGCTGTAGGGGCGGGGNNCCCCGCCCTTCTGGAACAGAGTCTAAGATTACCTCTCCATTTCCACGGCCATAAGCAGCTTGCGCGGTTGCGGCTTGCCCTCCCAATACCAGACGTACTCCGCTTGTTCGGAAGTCAACACAAACGAGGTGAACGCGCGCTTGACCTTGTCATAGCGCGCCGCGCCGACCAACTTGGCCTTAATCCGGCCGTCTGTTGGATGGCCTGTGGCCGGGAAAATCACGTCGATCTCGCCTTCCAGCTTCAGACGGACCTCGCCGTCGCCGACCGAAACTACGGTGGCGGTCAGCTTGCCGCTGGCGAGTTCAGCATCGCGGGCGTTCCACTTCGGCCCAGGCGGATAGAGCCGACGGTACAGCTTGCCGGCTGCTTCGCGCGGCAGCGCCAAGGTGGACCCCGACCGTGCGTCGGCCGCTGGCGCGAGCGTTTGCCATTCCTCGGCCGTCCATTCCACCCAATCCTGACTCAGACCGCGATTGTCCTTCATGTTCTCATCGCGGACCCAGACGTGCAGCATCATGCCGCCTTCCGTCTTGGGACGGGACGGCGGCTGCGGCGCCGCCGTCGTATCCTTTACCATTTTCGCGCTGCGCGCCTCCAGATTTTGGTCGTGTACGATCTTTTGCAGGAACGGCGCCAGGTTTTCCGGCTTATATGCCCTTTGCACGGACATGGAGGCGGAAACCACGCCATCGGGGGCGAGGACGAAGACACTGACGTCGCCGCCCTCCAGGCCGCGTTTTTCCCGGTCGCGGTCGATGCGCAGCAGCTCGCCCTTTTCCAAATCGGATGGGGCCGCCAGCTGGTAATGGTCGCGCGACACCCAGACGGGAATGAAATACTTTGTGAGGAGGTTAATGACCTTTTCGTCGGAGAGTGAACTCACTCTCATGTCACGGGCGCCGTTTCAGCAACGGCCGGTTTCGATGTTGCCGTCGTGCGTGAAAAGAAAGACCGGCCGGTTCTCCTTCTCGGACGCTTGTCGCGCGGCGATCAGCGACGCGGTCCACGGAATGCGACTCCAGCCGGAGGTGTCGCTCTCTTTGATTTGCCGGACGCGACTAGACAGCCACGCCTCATCCCGTTCCTTGGCGCGGCCCACGGTGGCGAATACGCTTAGCGTCAGCATGGATGCGGCCATTACGCGCATAATCATCTGATGACTCCTTTCATGGTGAATCGTCGGGCCTCCGCCGACTCGCTCTGGTTTTTCGGCCCGCGGTGATCGGGACACTATACCCCAATCATCACGCGCAAAGGAAGGCGAATCGGAACCTTGCGAACCTTGGTTGGGATGCGTACTTTGGAGGAATATCCTAACGAACCGGCTCGCAGGAGATTTGTATATGGCCGCCAACCGTGACCCTGATCGCTGGATTGCCGACCGAATGCGGCATATCGAGTCTTCAGGAATCCGCAAAGTCTTCGAGTTGGCGCGCAGCCTCAAAGATCCCGTCAACCTCAGTATCGGTCAGCCCGATTTCGATGTTCCTGAGCCGATCAAGGCCGCCGCCCACGCCGCCATCGACCGCGGCGCCAATGCCTACACCGTTACCCAGGGCATCCCAGAGCTGCGCGCCAAAATCCACGCAAACGTCCGCAAGCTCTATCCCAACGACGACCGCGAAGTCTTCATCACCAGCGGCACCAGCGGCGGCCTCGTCCTCGCGTTATTATGCACGGTCAATCCCGGCGATGAGGTGGTCGTCTTCGATCCGTATTTCGTCATGTACCCGCACCTCGTCACGCTGGCCGCCGGGACGACGATTTACGTTGACACTTACCCAGACTTCGGTGTGGACGTGGACCGTCTGCGCGCCGCCCTGACGCCGCGCACCAAAGCAATCCTTTTGAACAGCCCGGCCAACCCGACCGGCCGCGTCTATTCGCGTGAAACAGTGCGGGACGTGGCGAAGCTGGCGTTGGAGCGCGGCATTCTCCTAATAAGCGACGAGATTTATCGCGTTTACTGTTACGACGGCCCGTTCACCAGTGCGGCGGAATTCAACCCTGATGTACTGGTGTTGGACGGCTTCAGCAAGGCTTACGGCATGACCGGCTGGCGGCTCGGCTTCGCGCACGGCCCGCGGCGGTTGATCGAAGAGATGACCAAATTGCAACAGTTCAGCTTTGTCTGCGCTCCCAGCATGGTACAGCACGCTGGCGTCGCGGCCCTTGATTACGACGTATCGGAGTTCGTCGCGGCCTATCACCGGAAGCGCGACCGCATATATGAGGGAATCAAGGATAATTACGAACTGACAAAGCCGGAAGGGGCGTTCTACCTTTTTCCCAAGGCTCCACGAGGTACGGGAACGGAGTTCGTTGCCGAGGCCATCCGCAACCAATTGTTGTGCATCCCGGGCGCGGTGTTCAGCCGACAAGACACCCACTTCCGTCTGAGCTACGCCGCGGACGATTATACGCTGGATCGGGGCATTGAGATCCTCAACCGGCTGGCGAGAGAGTAGGCTCCGTAAGGCATTACGAGCCGCGAGCATTACGAGCCGCGACCGTAACAGTACTTTCAAAATGTACTCCTCACGCTCCGCGTGAGGAACAACCAACGCCCCTAATGTGTTCCTCACGCTCTGCTCGCCGTTCCTCACGCGGAGCGTGAGGAGTACATTTTGAAAGTACTGGTAAGGGAGCGGTTTTCGCCCAGCTCCCTTACGGTCGTGGCTCGTCGATAGCGGCGCCGATTCTACACCAGCGCCGCGGTTAACTGGTAGTCGGCCGCCCACCCCCAACAACGATCTCGGCGCGTTGCGTGGTTCGAGTTCTTCGAGCGCCAGCCGCACGGTCGGCCTTGCCGGAGCGCGCCGGCTGGACGTTTTCGCGTTGCGTTCGCCGACTGGCCGGAGCCACGACCGCGGATTCGACCTATCGGACATGCCCCATTCTCCCACAAAGACATGCGTATGATCGTCACGTATCGAACGGTCGCGCTACGATATCGCAGCGCTCAACTGATAGGTGGCCGCGTCTTGGACGCCGAACGAGGTATTTTGTCCTTTGACCTCGACCAGGATTTCCTGGCCGGCCGCGACCGCGACACTCAACGACTGCGAAGAAATGCTTTGGGTCACACTGTTGGCAAGCTCCATTAGCGTGCCGTGCTGAAGCGTGAAGAGGTGGAGTTCGATGTTGCCGCCGGACGTCGTGCCTTCGTTGGCAACAAAGTTTCCCGTCTGGCCGGCCGTGAAGGAGAACCAGTCGTAGTCGTTGCGGCCGTCGGCCAGCAGAGAAATATCCAGATTGGACAGGTTCGCCGGTTGACCAGGGAATAAGGTCCCGAGATACAACGCCGTGTCCGAGGTCTGGTTGATTTCCTCCTCCGCGTTGAAGGGGGTAACGATGCCCGGCGGCGTCGGCGTCGGCGTCGGCGTGGGAACAGCGAGGGGAACCGTTAGCTGGATTAAGCCCGCGCCGGTGTGGGTCGGGTCGTTGAGGTTGAGGGCGTTTTTCACCAGGTATTGGGTGACCTGGGTCGCCGTGGCAGCGGGCGCCTGTTGCATTAAGAGAGCGGCGGCGGCGGCAACGTGCGGCGTGGCCGCTGATGTGCCGAAGAACCGGAAGTTGCCCTGGCTGTCTGCTGGAGGGGGGAAGAATGACGTGAGTACGCCGTCCGGGCCGGCCACGATCGGTTCGGCGCGCACTTCGGGCGTCGCCAGTCGTACGCCGTTGGCGTCGAACAAGATTGATATATTGCCACCCAGGGCTGAGAAGGATTCTGCCACGGTCGGATTCGCTTGGTCCACCGCCCCCGTGCTTACAACGCCTTTGGCGGCCGGGTGGCCGAAAATGGTTGGCGCCCCTTCATTTAACGCCTTGGGATCGGCGTTTCCGAAGTGTTGCCAGCTGACTATTGTCGGCGCGGCCCCGCTCGCCAGGTTGAAGGAGAAAGCGAAGTTGTTCGTTCCGAATGAGCCGTCATTGGTGAACGTGATAAAGTCGAAAGCCTCGTTGGTGTTCGTCGCCGTGGCGTCGAAGACTTGAGGAGTTGAGAGCGCGTTGCCGGCGGCGTCGGTGACCTGCGCGATAAAGTTGTTGTTCACTTTGAAATTGCCGGTCCCGTTGCCTGGGGAACCGGCCTCCAGAAAAGCGGCGTCCCAGGTGAAAGCGATTGTCGTGGCAGTATTCGGCGCGAGTGTAAACGTCTGCAACGCGCTGCCGGTTCCCGTGATGTCCTGGAACTGGCCCGTGACGCCGCCGACCGTGGCGGTGATGCCCTTGTAACTGGCTTGGTAGGCTTCGTTGGCAGAGTTGCCGGCCGCGGTCGTGTAAAAGGCTCCGCCGGCGACCACATTTTCGGCCGACTGGGCGATGACGCCGTCGTTGTATGTGGGTTCGTCGGCGTAACCGATGTCGTCGGTGATCGACTTGGCGCCGGCGGCGGCTAGGGCTTTGATGCCGTCCGCGAAATTTTGCGGCCCGAGGACCGCGGTATGGAACGCTAGCGCGGCGCCGGGCGCTACGTCGTGGATGATCTCCAGCATGGCGCGACCTTCGTCGGTGCCGCCGGCCGGACCGTCTTGGAGTACCTGAACGTTGGGCGGCAGATCGCCGGTTGCCACCGAATCCGCCAGACCGCCTTTGAACTGGCTGACCGTGTCGGAGAGGACGCCTACCTTAACGCCGGTCCCGTCCACCTTATTGGCGGCGCGGAAAGTGTCGGCCTTGATGACCTTGTCGCCTTCGGTGGTGACGCTGCCGATATTCAGCTTGGGGGCGTTATGCACCTGCGGCTTGTAAACCGACGTGACGGAGTGGAAGTGGTCCAAATTGGAGAGATTCAAAATCTGATTTACGGGCAGCCATCCGACCACCAGGTTCTGCGACGGATACGCGCCCACCGTCGCAAAGCCCAGCTTTGTCTGCAAATCGCTTTGCAGGCCGTCGAGATACTTCGTGAGCGTGCTGTGGACGTTGACAAGAACGCGGCCCTGCTGGTCAAATTCGAGGAACTTGAAATCCTGCGGCTTCGGCGTTCCAGTCTTAGGGGCGCCGCCTCCGCCGCCGTTCTCTCCGCCGCCGTTCCCCAGGCCGGGTGGTGGAACCGGCGTTCCGTAAGGCAGACCGTAGGCCAGATCGAGCAGCGGCTCCGAGCCGACGAACCCGGCGCTCGGATCGACCACCATGATCGCGTCCGTACTCACGCCAACGTTGCCGCCGGCGTCGGCGACGCGGGCGCGCAGGGCGTAGGTTCCATACGCCAGCGGCTGCGTCAGGGTGATGGAGGCCGTATGATTCGGGCCGAGTTGGCCGGTGGCGAAGTCCGCGTCCCCGGCGTCGGTGAACGAGCCGTCGTGTTTCAGATCGGCGTCGATGTGAACCGTCGGATCGAGCGCGTTGTTGGAGCCGTCGGCCGACGCCTGCACGACGAGCAGCGGCGACCCGTGGAAGTTGACGAAATCCGGGGCGGTCAACGTGACGTTTGGGGACGCCAGCCGGCTAAGTACAGGGTCTGGAAGACCGGTGGGAACCGGCATGCGGTCGGCGGATGGCGTCGCTGTGAACGCCGATCCATCGGCCCGCGGCAGCGCCGAAGCGAACATATTAGCCGCGGCGGGAGTTGCGGATGCACCGGCGCCGGCGGGCGGGGCTGCCGAGGCGGCGTCGGCGGGCGAAGAACTTTGATCGACAAACGGATCAGCGCCTGCGGGGGCCGAGGCGTTTCCCGCCAGGGATGGGAGAAGCGCGGCTGGTCCGCCGCTCGCCGGTAGCGTAGTTGCCGGCCGGGTCGTCGCCGCGCCGGAGTTCCCAACAAACTGCGTCGCGGGGGCCGCCGTGGCGGCTCGCGTTGACGCGGCGGCCGGAGGCCCGCCAGCGCCGAGCAGAGTGAGCGGCGGTTGGCCGCCTACGCCTGACAACGACCCCGGGGCGTTACGCGCTTCAAGTTCTTCGAGGGTGGGCCGAATCGTTGGCCTCGATGGCGTGCGGCGCCCGTCCTGATGACTTAAACGAAAGCCGAGAGTGGTCCAAAGAGACATGATCCGGTTCTCCCACGATATTAGACGACGCTCACTTTTGAACGACTGCATCGACCCAGGGCGTTTACCTGACCTGACCCACCAACGATTTAGGCGCCCCTCTCGTAGGGGCGGGGGTTTCCCCCCCCTTGCGTCCCCTGGGCGGGGGAAACCCCCCCCCCCC
>DHJA01000190.1:23815-24294 GCA_002404095.1 Planctomycetaceae bacterium UBA4732
CGGGGAAACCCCGCCCCTACGGTTCGCGCCGCCTAAATCGGGAGGAACCCGCCAACACCTCACATCACCGGGGCGGCCAGCACGTCGATGAAGTAAGGGCCTTCAAAGAACGTTCCCAAGGGGAGAAGGTCGGGGTTGCTGATCTTGACCGCGACGCGCAACGCCTCTCTTCCGCCGCCGGGTATGGTCGTGGCCGGAACCAGAATGAACGGCAGGTTCGTCGCCGCGTCTACGCCGGTGGCGTTGACCACTTGCACGTCTTGCGGAAGGTTGGCGAACTCGACCATCAGCGGACCGACGCTGCTGCCGGCCCCGAAATTGAGGATGGTGATGTTGCCGTCGAAGGTCGATACAGCCGCCGCCCCGCCGAGGGGTAAGGGGCCGCTTATGCCTTCATTTTGTTCGAGCGACCGGAAGGCGTAACGTAACGGGCGGTAGGCCATTAAGTTCGGCGTGGGCGGCGGCAGCGGCGGCGGCGG
>DHJA01000190.1:24408-34193 GCA_002404095.1 Planctomycetaceae bacterium UBA4732
ACGGCGTCGGCGATGGCCAGCTTGATGTGGTTTGTCACGTTAGGATTGACGCTCGCCGTCACCGTCAACACCGTGGTCAGGCCGTCACACTCAATATCAAGGAGGGGTGGTGTGGCCGGACTTACGTCCCCTGGAAGGGCGTTATTACGGAAGAACTGGGAGTTTGTGTTCAGGTTAACATTCTTGATGCTGACCGGAGTGTTCGTCCCGGGGAGCAGGGCCACGTTCTTATTGTTAAGGAAGAAGGCGAAGACGTCGTTGAAACTGCTGACGAACTCGTTGTACTCGTCCGACCCGAATACGAAGTTGAACTTCAGAACCGTGCCTTTGGGAACGAAGTCGAATTCCAGGACGGTGGCGTCGTTGGTCTTCGCGGGGGCGATAATTGCGTCGAGGTCGGTGTCGCCTGGAGTGCCTAAACCTTTACTCGTCCCGGTTGATTTGTTTGGGCCCACGACCGAGTCGGCAAGACCCGTGCTGAGGATAATGCCCGCGTCGAAGCCGATGCTCGGCATGCCGCCGGTGAATTTGGCGGACGAAGTGTTGGTCCCCTTATATGTCACGTTGCTGAACGTGACGCCAGTACCCACCAGGGTCTGGACCAGGTTCGTGGGCGTCAGACCCGTGGTCAGGTCCGTCGGCATGATGGCGGGCACGAGCCGGCTTTCCAAATTTTCCAGGTAAGGGCGAAAACTTGGGCGGCGACGCCCCGCCGAGGGCAGGCTGTCGCGGTCGCCAAGGAGTCGCCGCAACCAATTCGTATTCATGTCACTCTCCTCTTGTCTTGAATCCGGAATGCTTTCGTGTTCGGCCCGCGCTCAGTAGCAGAAACGTAAGCCCACGTCGAGTCCCTGCACCCAGAAGTCCGTGGAGCGGACGCCGGGGAACGGGGCCGCTGGTGTGAACACGCTCGGGGTTCCGATGGGCTGGACGTTGACGTTGCGATTGAGCTGATCGGCCGGCCGCGCCGCATCGCTGAGATAGATGAACGTGTAGCCCACGGTGAAGCGAATGTACTTATTCAGGTCGTAGCCCAATTTGACGTTGCCCTCGGGAACCACGGCGAACTGTGTGCGGGTGAAGCGGCCGGCGTTGTTGGGCGAGATGTAGAGGGCGCGGTCGGAACTGGACGTAACGATGCCGTTGGGTTCAGTGATACTGGTGAAAGCACTGTTGCGAGCCGTCTGTTCCACGACGCCGAACGCCGCTTTGCCGCCGAATTCGGTGATGACTGGGCCAAAACGGTACTCGTATTCGGCGCCGAACTCGCCACCGTAAAAGCGGTTATGCGTGATGAAATTCTCCGAGAGGAGGTAACTATTGCCCGGAACGCCCAAGCCAGGAAGATCCTGCGAAGTCTCATGAATGTTCAGCGCCTCGTCGATCGCAAGGTAACGAGCGCCCACGAGCATGGCGAATCGGCTGGTCTGTTCCTGCCATGCCTGATAGCGATAATCGATTTCGCCGCCGTAGAGCGTGCTGGGAGTGTCGATCTGAATGTGGCCCGAGGCGACGCTGGGAATGGCGACCGGGTCGGCGTCCTCGGTGCCATTGACGACATTAAAGAACGGCCGGCCGATGACTGGGGTATTGACTCCTCCGTTGGAACCGAAGCCACGAGAAACCCCGCGGCGGTCCATCCCGAAAAAGCTCCCGGTCACGGACGAGGTGTTGTCGTCATCGATGCCGTAGGCCAAGGTCAAGCGCGCGCCGTCCTGATGAGTGACGTCGCCCCCATTTCCGCCGAAGAGCAGCTTGGTATTCGTCTGCCCTAACGAGGCCGGCATGAGGTCGGCAAGGGAGCCGGACGTAACCAAGGGCGGAAGCCGCTGGCCGCGCGTAAACCACAGTAAGTATTCGAGTCCGACCTCAAGGTGCGGAGGGTGGCATTCTGGACACGGAAGTTCGCAAGCGTCGTCTGGCGGGGCCGGTTCAAGGGCGGGTTCACTTACTTCGGGCTGAAACGGAGGACAATTCGGGGCCAGTTGCGGCGCGTCGCCATTCCGGGGGGGGAGCGTCTGCGCGTTGGCGGAGGCGCATGCCCCCAAGCAGCTTACCGTCAGTAACAGGCACGTCCATCGAATCGTCATTCGCCATTCCCCCCATACTGAGACGGCAAGGGCCGTACATTCCACACAATCCTTATCGACCGAATAGCCGGTAGAATTAACATCACTGCTACTATCGCTAAAAACCCCGCAAATAAGCCGGTGGCGTCCCGGGTTGCTCCATAAGTCCCATAGGACCTATAGGACCTATAAGACCTATGGGACAAATGGAAACACTATTGGCAAAGGGGCAAATCAGGTTAAACGCCAGGCGCCCGGCCGTCCGATCAGATGAAAAAGCAGACTTCGCGCGCTACACAACTTGGGGTTTCCGCTTATGCTATCCGTAATGTATTCCGTGCTGCTGACGGCCGGTTTGCCTGGCGGGTCCGAAGTCGAGTGCGGCGGTTCGTTTCTTTACCAACCCGCTTTCAAAATTGATGAGGAATTGCGCGGTCCCGCGGAAGCCTACTTGCCGCAACCAGGCGACGTCATGCTGCGCCTGGACAAATCCATCTTCTGGCGCGTCACGCACTACATGGCGCTGGCCTTCGATCCCAACGGCTCGGCCATCGTCTTCGCCCGCCCCGACGGCAGCCTGGCCATTCTGGAAGCGGGGCCGAATGACACGATGTGGG
Source organism: Planctomycetaceae bacterium UBA4732 (assembly GCA_002404095.1). Classification (GTDB taxonomy): domain Bacteria; phylum Planctomycetota; class Planctomycetia; order Gemmatales; family Gemmataceae; genus UBA4732. The sequence continues at coordinate 27,095 of DHJA01000190.1, forward strand.
TCGGCACACCCGACATGCTGCCGCATTTGAAAGAATACGCCGCCGCGGGAAGGGTGTGGATACGCCGGCGATGTGTGCCGCTGACCCCCGAGCAATCGTGCCGACTGACGGAGTTTGCGCTGTCTCAGGATGGCAAGCGCTTCGCCATAGGGCGTCTCGGTCAACAGCTCACGCCGTTCCGCAGCCGTGGACCGATCCGCACACGCTTCGTCGGTAAGCCGAAAGGCGACCGGGCGTCGTGGTTCTGCTCCGAGTTGGTCACCGAGGGGTGCGTGGCGGCGGGACTGCTCGACCCGGAACGAACGCGGCCGTCGGCCACGTACCCGCACGATCTCTTCTTTGGCCGGTCGTACAACCTCTTTATCGACCATCATTTGGACGTGAACGCCGGCTGGTATCCGCCGGCGCGATGGACCGATTGTCCATGAAGGACGGGCCTGGGCGTCAGTGTGCGGCCGTGCGGCGGGTCAGGCGGACTAGGGCAGCCTTCGCTTCCTGTTTTACTGTCGCGCCAGGGGCGTCTTTTGCCAAATCTTCCAACACGCCAATTGCCTCAGCCGAACCGGCGCGCTCCAGCGCTTCCAGGGCGCGGCGCGCGCGGACCTCTACCGGAACCTTAGCGGAGTCCTTTTGTCGGTTGAGTAGTGCTTGCAGCAGCAGGCGCGATTCGGGAGGCGGGTTGGACTCCAACGCCTTGCGTAGAGCCGGGACTGCCAATCCTTCTTCTTTTGCTAGCTCTTTTTCCGCCTTTTCACGCACGTCCAGCTTGTCGCTGCTCAAATCTTGAATCCATCGCGCGAATCGCGCGTCGGTTTCGGTCAGCTTTCCCTTGAGGTACGCGGCGCTCGCCTTTGGAGACGACGCGAGAGCCGTGATGGACTTGTACGCCTTGCCCGCGTCGGCGTCGCCCAGGGATTCCCACAACGCCGCCAGCTTGTCCGGCTTGAGTTCGGTTGAGGCGGCTCGCGCTGGTGCGGTCCACTCCTTAACGTCCCACACCAAGACCGTGCCGTCCACATCGCCGGTTGCCAGCGTCTTGCCGTCCGAAACAAACGCCATACTCGTGACCATGTTCGTATGACCTGTCAGCCGGGTCCGTTCTCGCCCGTTATTGGAGTCGAACAACACGATCGTACCGCTAGACGTCGCCGCGGCAATAGTTTCGCCGTCCGGCGACAAGATCGCGCGCGCCAGACCGCCGTCCGCGGAGTTAGGAGAGCGTCCATAGGGACCGTTCGGCCGTATGATCTGCATCCGCTCGCGGCCCGTGACGACCTCGTAGAGAGTCACTTTTCCGCTGCCGACCTCTAAAAGGCTCCTGCCGTCCGGTGAAAAAGTCAGGCCCACTGTGTCCTGGTACTGCCCTGGGGCCAGCGCTTCGCCGAACGAACGCACTTCCTTGGCGGTGACAAGATCCCAGAGGCGGGCCTGGGCGTTGCCCCCACCCACCGCCAGAAACTTACCATCCGGAGAGAGGGCCAACATTCCAAAAGGGTTAGGCGGGATCGGCAGGCGGCCCCTTTCTTTGCCTGTTTCCATGTCCCATAAGTGAATCGACCGGTCCTGTCCCGTCCCGAGGAGCGTTTTGCCGTCGGCGGAGAGGACGAAGTTCGCGCTCCAGACGGCGACCGGCGCCCCGCCGGACGGGAACGCCTCCTTGCCCTTGTCCTCTCCCAGCTTGACTCGCACCCACCCGCCGGGCGTGGCGGCCAAAACGGATTCGCCGTCCGGCGCCGCGACCATGGAGAACGCCGAGCCGTGCGTGTTGGCCCACGAGGCGATCTCCTTGGCGGAGCCTACGTCCCACAAGCGCGCCATCCCATCCTTGCCGCTACAGGAAACGATGCGGGCGCCGTCGGGGGAAAACCGCACGTCGTCCACAGCGCCGGTATGGCCGGTAAACCGCTGCAACATTTCCCCCGTTTCGACGGTCCAAAAGTGGATTGCGGACCCTTGCGATGCGGCTAGAGTCTTGCCGTCGGGCGAAAACGCCAGTGCGCCAGGCCCCCACCACGCCGAACCGCACGACGCCGGCGCCTCGAACCGTCGCAGTTCCTTGCCCGCCGCCAAGCTCCAAAGGTGAACCGCCCGGTCGCCGCCAAGGCCGGCGATGTTTTCTCCGTCCGGCGAGAACGTCAGCCACTGCAAGAAGCCGGGGTTCTCATAGCGGTGCTGTTCCTTACCTTTTTCGGCGTCCCAGATGACGATCTGCCCCGGCGATCCGGACGCGGCCACGGTCTTGCCATCCCGCGAAAGCGTCAGGCTTACAAGGTTTGTCAACTTCGTCGGCGTGTGGAAAAGTTCCTTGCCGGTGGCGGCGTCCCATACTGTAAGGTCGTCCGGTACACACCACCCGGCGACGCGCTTGCCGTCGGCGGAAAGGGCGACGTGCGCTTGTTGCTTGCCGTGGCTGAGTTCCATGTGGCTGCTTTCGCGGCCCGTGGTCAAGTCCCACACGTGAAGCGTGTTATCAGTACACAACTCGAGGAGCGTACCATCCTCCGCGCCGGGCGCCAGCGTCCCGACCTGTAACTGCGCCGGAAAGAGGGTGCGAACTTCGCGGCCCGTCGCCGCGTCCCAAACGTGGAGCGTGTTTTCGTTGCCCTTAGAAGCCAGAGTTTTTCCATCCGGCAAGTACGTCAATGCGTGGCCGTTCACGTTCATCCATCCCCTGCATTGGCGGATTTGCTTGCCGCTCGCCGCGTCCCAGATGCGGATCGTGCCGTCCCAACCGGCGGAGGCAAGCGTCTGACCGTCTGGCGCCCATGCTAGGGCCATGCAAGTGTGCCGCAGGCGCAGCGTTCCGAGTCGCGCGATCACGCCGTGTGGCAGTGGGTCACCGAAGGCGTCGGCCGAGACCGGAGGCGCGGGCGCCGCGTTCACTGTGGCGGGCGCTAAAGTGAAAATCAGGACAAGGGCCGTACACGCGGCGCGCGAATAGCTGGACATTGACGGTCTCCCTAAGTGGTGAAATTTCGCAATAATCCGCTGTCGTCAGGGAGTAGCGTTCCGTCCGACCAGACGATTCAGCGACGCCTTGGCTTGCCGTTTCACTTCCGCGTTGGGCGCGCCTTTCGCCAGCGCCCGTAGCGCATCCAACGCCTCTGGCGCCCCCGACCGCTCCAGTGCCTCTAGGGCGCGCAAGCTCCGCACTTCTTCCGTAACCGTCGTCGCCTTCTTAAGCCGGTCGACCAGGTCTTGTAAACGGCGACGCGACTCCGTAGGCGGATTGGCGCCGAGCGCCTGACGCACCGCCGGCAGAGCGGCTTCGCCTAGTTTCTCTAACTCTTTCTGCGCGCTTTCCCGCACGTCAAATACGTTGTCGTTCAGGTCCAGGATTAACTGCGTCGTTCGCTTTTCGTTCGTTCCTTCCAGGCCGGCCAGCCGTTCCTGCAAGTACGGCGCGGCAGTCTTCGGTGAGGAAGCCAAGGCCAGCACGGCCCGGTAGGCGCGTGATGCGTCGCCGTCCGATAGGTCGGTCCACCTCGCGGTAAGCGTTTCCTGAGAAAGCTCCGCGGCCGGCGTCTTCCTAGTTTCAACCTGTTTTATATCCCATATTAGGGTCGTACCGTCCGCGCAGCCCGACGCAATCGTCTTGCCGTCTGGCGCGAACGCGAGGGCCGTGGCAACACCGCCTTGCACCTTTAGTTCGGCCAATTCCCACCCGTTCGCCGCGTCCAAGAGCAGCACCGATCCATCTTGCTTTCTCTCCGCCAACGCCATGACGCGTCCGTCCGGCGAGAAAACGACGAAAGCGGCGCCGCGCGGCGGCAAACGCCGCCGGAGGATAAATAGACATAGGTTGCATCCTAAAGCTGCCGAAATTTTCCAACTCGCGGCAAGTGAATTAAAAGGCCAGTATACCACCTTGGACCATGCCCACAACGAAAATCAACCAGTCGGAGTAGTGTTGCGACGACGAACCATAGAATGAGGCGCACCCAGCCTGAAATATAAGTGGAAAACGCCTTGATGCTCCGACCTGGCAACTTGTCCTGTGACGCCGCGTGCCCCTGCGTCGTTTTCGCGCTGCGCCGGGAGGCGATGTTCTTTCGACGGATGCGGCCGCGCCGCCGGCTCTTTCCCGCCGCGCCCGTACCAGCGGCGTTCCACGGCGACGGCCCGCGCACCGTCCTTCTCCTAGAAACCGGCGTCGGCGCTCCAGCGATGGAAAGAGCGCTGACGTGGCTGCTATCCGGCCCACGGATCGACGGCGTCCCATATCGGCCAACGCTGATCGTTTCAGCCGGCTTTTCCGGCGCCCTCACCTCCGGCTTAAACGTCGGCGATCTGGTTGTCGCTGATGACGTTTGCGACGACGATGCCATATGCCGGTCCACAACTTGGCCCATCCCGGCCGTCCGGTTTCAGCGCGGCCGGCTTTTAACGAGCCGCAATATCGTTGGCAGTCCAGAAGAAAAACGCCGACTCGGAGAACGGAGCGGGGCGGTCGCCGTGGACATGGAGTCAGCCGTCGTCGCCGACCTATGCGCCACGGCTGGCGTACCGTTCGGATGCTTACGTGCTATTTCAGATGATGCGAACACCTTTTTGTCGGAAAGCCTGCTCGCCGTGTTACAGGGCGGTAGAGTGCGGCCGGCGCGATTGCTGGCGGCCGTCCTGCAACGGCCGAGCCTGATCGCGGAACTCATGCGCCTAGGCTCCCACACGCGAAAAGCGGCTAGGCGGTTGGCGGTCGGATTGGAAGAACTCCTGGGGTCGGGTTGAATCGCGGGGCGAGCCGCTGGCATTGCGGCCTTCCGTGATCGTCGAACGCGAGGCGCTGAAGAGGAAGTAAGCCGGCAAGGACGGCGTTATTTTTTCTCCGATTTGAGGAATTCAGCCCAAAGGTCGTCCAAACTCATGCCGGTCGCGTCCTTGAACAGCTTATCCTTATATTCGGACTTGCGGAGAGCCTGATTCAGCTTGGAGACGATTTCCTTGTCGTGCGTCTTCTCGATCCAGGCCAGGAAACGCGCCGCCGCCCGGTAGCCGAGCCGGTAGGTGGCGTCAGGGTTAATAACTGGCCCTAACTTTGTATTGGGTTCGTACTTGTAAAATCGCACATAGTCCGCGATTCCCTCCACTAACCAGCCCTCATTGCGCTTCGTCCGTGGGTAGGATTGGATAACGTGGGTCAACTCGTGGACCACCATGCCGAAGTCATCGGGCTGCTTTTTGACCCAATCTGCGGCGATGGTGATGACGTTCCCGGACGTGAAGGCGACCCCCTTCATCTCTTTCTTGAAGACAATCTTCACCTCGGAAGGCGGCGTGAACCCGTCGGTCTTGAGCATGTCGGCGATGATCGGATGCCATTTCTCGACCAGAGTTTTCGCTTTGGCGCCCCAAGGTTCCAGGTCCGGCACTTCCGAGGTATCAACCTGAACCTGGACCGCGACAGCCTTGGGAACAGGAGTCTTTTCGTCGGCGCGGGCAAACGGGGCCGCCAACAAAAACACCCCGGCGAGCAGAGGCAAGAAGCGCTGAACCTTCCGGTTCTTCACGGCGTCACACTCCATACAACGGCGCATACTTTCCGCGTAAATAATCTAGCAACGGCTTATGGCTCAACGGGCGCCCGGTCACCTTCTCGCACAGCACCCCCGCCCGCCAGCGCTGGCCTTCGCCGTGAATCTTCTCATTCAGCCAACTCTTTAGCCGGCCGAACTCGCCGCGGCGGAAGTCGGCGTCTACGTCGCCCAGGTCGCGGCGCGCCGCCTCCATGAACTGCGCGGCGTAGAGATTTCCTAGTGTGTAAGTCGGAAAATAGCCGATGCCGCCGAAACTCCAGTGGATGTCTTGTAGGCAGCCTTCGCGGTGAGTCGGCGGCGTTAGGCCGAACGACTGCCGGAACTTCTCGTTCCACGCCGCAGGCACGTCCGCCGGTTTCAGATCGCCGCTCACTAGCGCCTGCTCCAATTCAAAGCGCAGGATGATGTGCATGTTGTACGTGGCTTCGTCCGCCTCCACGCGGATGAAGGACGGCCGCACGTCGTTGATAGCGAAATAGAAGTCGTCCGGCTTCACGTCGCCCAACGCCTCTGGAAACATCTCACGCGCCTTGGGGAAGAAATGATCCCAAAACGGCCGGCCGCGCCCGACCTGGTTCTCCCATAAACGCGATTGCGATTCGTGGATGCCCAGCGACGCATGGCCGCCGCGCGGCGAGCCGTAGTGCTTCACCGGCAGCCCCTGCTCGTAGATGCCGTGGCCGGTTTCGTGAAGGATGCCGAAGAACGATTCGTTGAAAAACCGCGGGTTATAGCGCGTCGTGATGCGACAATCGCCGGGGCCGATGCCGCTGCAAAAAGGATGCGTCGTCGCGTCCAGCCGGCCGGCCTCGAAGTCGAAACCGATTGCGGACGCTGCCGCACGGCCGAACGCCTGTTGTCGGTCCACGGGGTATTCGCGCGCCAGGATTTCGCGCGGCGCCGTCCGGCCTGAACATGCGATCGCCTTCACCAAGGGAGCGAGGTCTTGTCGTAGGGCTGCGAAAACGCGCGTGATCTCCGCCGTATCCGCGCCCGGTTCGTACTCGTCCAGCAAGGCGTCGTAAGGGGCGCCTTTGTAACCAACGGCCTGCGCCTCCTCGCGCTTTAGCTCGACGATTTTCTCCAGCGATGGCCGGAACGCCTCGAAGTCGTTGTTTTGGCGTGCTTCCTGCCATACCGGCTGAGCGCGAGTGGTCACGCGCGCCAGTTCTTCCACAAGACGCCGCGGCAATTTCACCGCTCGGTCGTAGGCGCGGCGGATTTCGCGGACGTTGACGGCCGCGTCAGACGCGGGGTCGCGCGTGGGGTCGGTCGTCTCCACGGTGGCAAGTAGTTCGCCGATTACGGGCGCCGTCGTCATTTCGTGGGTGAGCCGGGCCAGAAGCGCCATCTGTTCGCCGCGGTGGGCGGAGCCGCCGCGCGGCATATAGGTGCGTTCGTCCCAGCCGAGAACGCTGGCGCACGAGCCGAGAATGCCGGCGTCTCTTACAAGGCGGAGGAGTTCCGCGTAAGCGTGGTGCGAATCCATTGCGCGATTACTCCAACAAACTAGTGCAACGTCACTCGTGGTTTGATGGGTCGGGTGGCACGGGCTTCCAGCCCGT
>DHJA01000278.1 GCA_002404095.1 Planctomycetaceae bacterium UBA4732
CGTGGCCTTCAGCCCCGACGGCAAACGCCTGGTCAGCGGCAGCCAGGACTGCACCGTCAAGGTGTGGGACGCCCAGACCGGCCACGAATCCCTCACCCTCAAGGGGCACACCGGCGGGATCACCAGCGTGGCCTTCAGCCCCGACGGCAAACGCCTGGTCAGCGGCAGCCAGGACGGTACCGTCAAGGTGTGGGACGCCCAGACCGGCCAGGAAACCCTCACCCTCAAAGCGCACACCGGCATGGTCCTCAGCGTGGCCTTCAGCCCCGACGGCAAACGCCTGGTCAGCGGCGGCGAGGACAGCGCCGTCAAGGTGTGGGACGCCCAGACCGGCCAGGAAACCCTCACCCTCAAAGGGCACACCGGCAGGTTCACCAGCGTGGTCTTCAGCTGGGACGCCCAGACCGGCCAGGAAACCCGCACCCTCAAAGGGCACACCGGCAAGGTCTACAGCGTGGCCTTCAGCCCCGACGGCAAACGCCTGGCCAGCGGCGGCTATGACAACACCGTCAAGGTATGGGACGCCCAGACCGGCCAGGAAACCCTCACTCTCAAGGGACACTTCGGCCCGGTCAGGAGCGCGGCCTTCAGCCCCGACGGCAAACGACTGGTCAGCGGCAGCTATGACAGCACCCTCAAGGTGTGGGACGCCCAGACCGGCCAGGAAACCCTCACCCTCAAGGGGCACGCCGGCTGGGTCAACAGCGTGGCCTTCAGCCCCGACGGCAAACACCTGGTCAGCGGCAGCGCGGACGGCACGATCAAGGTGTGGGATGCGGACAGGGGGCAAGAAGCGGATTTTGGTTCCCGGAAGTAAGAATGGCATCGGCCCATGATTCGCCAACCACAGGGCGAGTCAATACGGCTGTACCGTCGTCAACCCGGCGATGACCGCGTAATGCTTCACGTTGAACGTGGCCAGCGGTTCGCCATATCCGACGGCGGTGGCGCCGATCAACGCATCGATCAAACCTAGGCCGTAGCTGAGACGGTAGGCCGCGAAGTCTTGGTAGCCCCGCTGACAGTCCGCCAACGTAGGCCAGTACGATGGATACCGTTGCAACTGCTTCTCCAGCCGCCGCTGCACGGTTAGGTTGCGGCAACCCTGCAGAAGTTCCATCGCCACGAGACCGGGCAGGCCGACGGATCCCAAGCCCATTAACCACACGATGGCGGGCGGATAATTTCGCGCCACATCTACCATAACGTCAGCGTCCAGGAGCATCAGTCGGCCTCTGACGAGTTTCGATCTCGCGCTGCAAGCGCCGCACGAACTCCCTGGTGTCGCCGATGTCGTCCCGGTCGGCCCACATACCAACCAACTCCGACTTCGCGATGTCGGCTCCAGTACGGATTGGCGACGCATCGTTTTTCAGATTTTCCAGGAAAGACAGCACTTCGTCCCAGCGTTGCGCGGATACCTGATGTAAAGCATCCAGAATAGCTTGTTCGCTGACAGCCATTGACCGGCCCTCCACTCTACGCAAGAAAGAAAGGGAAACCATCACGACTTATGGTATGTCGAGAAACTGTCCAGTAGCATCGGGCGCCTCGTGTCGGTTCTCGGCCTGCCGCCGGAGGCGGCGAGCGAATTCTCTGCTATCGCCAATGTCGTCTCGGTCGGCCCACAGTCCGACAAGGCCGGATTGAAGCAAATCGGCCGCCGTGTAAACGGCCTGTTCGCCAGGGTTCTGTCTTTGAAGGAACAACAGCACTTCATCCCAGCGCTCTACGGGTATCTGATGCAGTGCGTCCAGAATTGCTTGTTCGCTGACTACCATCGCCCGGCCCTCCTCAAATATAGGGGCGCCTCCACCGAATTATTGTATCTGAAGAACCTCAAGAGGCGTCAGGCCCGTCGAGCCACAAGCCGCCCGCGCCGCCGGTTCCAATGTCTTTCGAGTAGTATCTCGGATTGGCGAGCCGGAAGCAGTGCGAATCAATGCGGCTGCACCGTCGTCAACCTGGCGATGACCGCGTAGTGCTTGACGTTAAACGTGGCCAGCGTCTCGCCGCAGCCGACGGCGGTGGCGCCGATCAGCGCGTCGATTAAACCCAGGCCGTGGCTCAGACGGTAGGCGGCGAAGTCTTGGTAACCCCGCTGGCAGTCCGCCAACGCGGGCTAATACCATGCGTACTGTTGCATCTGCTTCTCCAACCGCCGTTGCACGGTTAGGTTGCGGCAACCCTGGAGAAGTTCCATCGCCACGAGACCGGGCAGGCCGACGGCTCCTACGCCCATTAGCCACGCGATGGCGGGCGGATAATTTCGGACCACATCGACCATAACGTCAGTGTCCAGCAGCATCGGTCGGCCCTTGGCGGGTTTCGGCCTCGCGCCGCAGGCGCCGCGCGAACTCCCGGCTGTCGCCTATGTCGTCCCGGTCGGCCCACAGGCCAACCAACTCCGACTTCGCCATGTCGGCTCCTGTACGAATAGGCCGCGCCTCATTTTTCAGAGCTTGTAGGAAAGACAGCACTTCGTCCCAGCGTTCTGCGGATACCTGATGTAAAGCGTCCAGAATTGCTTGTTCGCTGATTACCATTGACCGGCCCTCCACTCTGCGCAGGAAAGAAAGGGAAAATGTTTAGTACGGCTGCACCGTCGTCGGCCCGGCGATGACCGCGCCTACTTTTTGTCGAGTTTCGTCACCGTCACGCTCTGGATGTAATACTTGTTGTACGTGTTGCCATCGGAGTTGAGCAGGAAGTTGTACCCCCACATGCCCACAAACTGGGCGTCCGTGATCTTCCACTTCACCGTGTGCCATTCCTTATTATCCGGCACGGTGTACCAGCCGAGGTCCTTGTAGCCGCTGGTGGATTCATAGACGAGCTTGAAGCCGGCGTTGTCGTTGTCCTCATTGCGGCGCACCACGATGCTGATCTCGATCGGCGTGGACGTGTAGGAGAGAAAGTTGGGATCCGCCATGAACACATTGCCGCCCGGCACGCCGCCGGATCGGGCCGAGCCGCCGTAAGCAATGACATCCTTGGCAATGGACTCAGCCGATTGGGTGTGCAGGCCCTTTTCCACATTCTTCTCGCCCATACTTACCGAGACCGATTTCGCATCGGTGAAGTCGCCGCCCCACGGGAACGGTTTGGCCTTGTTGCCCTTGGCCTGTTTTACCAGGTTGTCGGGCACACCGACGACCAGGATCGGGGCGATGGTCAACTTGTGGGTGGTCGCCTTGATGACCTTGCCGGTCAACGGATCCACGATCTGTACCTGTTGGCCGAAATCGACTTTATCCGTTGCCGTACTGGACGCCCAGGTCGCCAGGACGGTACCCTTGTCACCCTGAAAAACGAAACCGTAGTGCTTGTCGTTGAGCAGCACCCAACCCAGGTAGGTGGGATGCTGACCGAAGTACTTGATCATCAGGGCCAGCGCAGTGTACGCGGGGCGCTTTTCGCCCTTGCCTGCGAGCAGGCCCATCGGACCGCTGTCGCCGTCCATCCCCTCGAACCATTGGATGCAGGCGATGCCCTGGGCGATGCCCATGGTGTAGTATTTGACCACGGCGTGCCCCTGCACCTCAAGGCTGCTGAAGTTGTCGAACTTGTGGCTGTACTGGCCGTCGGCGGCGAAGCCAAGCTCGGTGAAAATGATCGGGCAGTTGACCTTGGCGGGATCCCGGGCCGCGAGCATCTTCCGCAGCGTGCCGGCGATTTGCAGGTAGACCACTTCGGCGCCGGGATGGGTGATGGTGCAACCCGCGACTTCATAGGGATGCAGCGTGACGTAATCGAAATGCCCCTTCGCCCCAGCCGCGATCGCCTGATCGAGGTAGTTGATGGCCACGGACTTGGCGGCGATGCCGATCTTACATTCGGGGTCGGCGGTCTTGGCGGCGTCGTAGGCGGCGATCACGAGTTTGGCATAATCCGCCGCCGTCTGGTCGCGGCCGGTGCCGTTGGGGGGCTCATTCCACACCTCCCAGGACTTGATCCTTCCCTTCGAGTGCTTCACCACCTCCGAGACGTAGTTACTCCAGGCCGGGAGATTGTTGACTGGCAGCGTGTCCGGCTGGTCTTTCGTGTTCCACTTGGGGCTCCCGGCCAGGATGCCGCCGAAGGCGATGTGCTGGTCTTCCAGATATTTCATCTGTTTGTCCAGCACGTCCCAGGTCCATTTTCCCTCCTCGGGTTCGACCGCCGACCAGCCTGTATTGCACGTCCGATGGTTCGTGACGCCGATCGCGGTCATCTGGGGGATCCACCTGGCATTCGCCTGTGCCGACCAATTGTTGGCATGACAGCTGCCGATGCCGAACGGGCTCAGGGTTACGTCCGTGGTTGGCTCCGGCGCTTGGGCCAATCGGAACTGGTGCGGCCCAATGTCCAAGCGCCCTTCTGGAAGGCGGTTGCCAAAGAAATCGCGGCCGCCGTTCTCGGGCATGGCTGCGCCAACGCCGATGCAAGGCGAACCTTCGCGAATCCGGTAGCCCTTCAAAGTTTCTAAGCCCTTTCCGCCACTACCGGGATCGACAAACAGGGGGTCGCGACGAATCTGGTGTGCATCCTCTTTTGGGCCGGGGCTGCCGTAGAACACGTTGCGATCGTAGATGAGGGTGTCGGGACTTCCCATGCCCTGCTTATTGTTGTTGGCGTTGCTGTCGAATCCCTTGGGACACGAGAAGATGTTGTTGTAAAAAGCGGCTTCGCCCTTATTGTCGCCGTACCAGCGTTGGACGTAGATGGGGCCCTTATCATTGAAAAAGACGTTGTTGTACACCGTCGTGCGCTTCCCCTGGATGCGGAACGTACCGCCGCCTTCGGCCGGAGACACCACATTGCCGTCATTTTGGGAGATGTTGTAGCGCACGACACACCGACCTTTGGGGTCTTTAGCGAACGCCTCGGGGGTGGTCAGCAAGAAGCCGCCCGCGTTGTCGTGCGTGTAGTTGTATTGGAAGAGGATGGCGCCGGAATTGAACTGGTCGCAGCTCAGGGCATGCGAATCGCCGCCCGCCGGGACGCCCGCCGTGTAGCCGATCTCGTTCCGCTGAATGACGGCGCTGCGACTGTACGTCGGGAAGATGCCCGCGAATGCCCCGTCGCCGGTGTGCCGGTAGGCTCCGCAGCGATAGACCGTATTGCCTTCGATCAGCGGGTCGGCCGATTGACTGACGATGATGCCGTTATCGCTGGCGCCGTCGATGCGATTCTCGCGGATGACGACCCGCATGCAATAATCTTCGACCTTGTCCACCGGGTCCGCCACCGTATTGTGAACCCAGATCGCCGCCCCGGCGACGACATTGCGAATCGAGCAGCCTTCGATCAGCACGTCATCCATCGCCGCGGTGGACGGCCGGATCAGAATCGCCGCTTCGCCGCCGCCCGTTGTCTCCGACACGTCCAAGTTGAGCAGGCGGATGCCGTGCATGTCGGCGGGTTTGTTCACGCCGTTGGAGCCGATATTCACGCCGGTCCTGCCCCCGGTCGTGGCCAGATTCTGAATGATCCAGTATTGCTGGCCTTGCAGGTCGATGATCTCTGTTTTATCCGCGCCCCGAAATAAGGGTTTGGCGCCGCTGCCGTAACAGTCGAGCGTGATCCAGCCATCCTTCGTGCCGGAACCTTTGGGGTGAAGCACGCCTTTCCACTCCTCGCCACTCTTGAAGAGAATGCGATCGCCCGGCTGGAACGTCGTGGCGTTCACCTTATCCAGCGACTTCCACGGCGCTTCGGAATCCGTTCCCGAATGGGCGTCGTCGCCGGTCGCACTCACATAATACGTGGCGGCGCCGACGCCTGGCGCCAACGCGCTAATCGCGATGAAGACGAGCAACAAACACCAGAACGTGGCTCGATGAGTCATCGGAACGTCTCCGTATTGTGCGAGAGTTCGCGGGGCGCCATGCCTACGGTTATGCGTGGGTATTTGAACGCCATTGCACAGATCGCCGTTTGTTGCCCGTGGCGCCGTGCCGGCAATTTCTGGTCTCATGCGAAGTTACGCCCAATTATAGGGAGGCCGCCGCTGTACGGTCAGGTTCCGGCAGCCCTGCAGGACTTCCATCGCCGCAAACCCAGCCAACCCTAGCGGAGTTGTACGTACCGACGCCAGCCAAGCTACAGCCGGTGCGTAACTTCGCAAGACGTCCACCATGACATCACTGTCCAGTAGCATCGGGCGCCTCGTGTCGGTTCTCGGCCTGGCGACGGAGGCGGCGGGCGAATTCTCTGGTATCGCCAATGTCGTCCCGGTCGGCCCACAGTCCGACGATGCCGGATTGGAGCATATCGGCGCCTGTGTAAATGGCCCGCTCGCCGGGATTCAGACTTTGAACGAACGACAGCACTTGTTCCCAGCGCTCTTCGGGTATCTGATGCAGTGCGTCCAGAATTGCTTGTTCGCTGACCGCCATCGACCGGCCCTCCTCAAAGAAAGGGGCGCCTCCTCCGCATTATTTATCTGAAGAACCTCGCGAGGTCAGGCCGCCCCTCCCGACCGCGCCGACAGCAGCGCCTCGACTGCGGCCTGGGGTAGATCGACGGCGACAAACATACTTTGCGGATACAGATAGTCTTCACCGGATTCATCGACGACCCGGACGAAACCCTTGACCTCCGCATCGGGGTCGGCCAGCGCCCGGTAGACCTTGCGCGCCTCCAGGGAAGCCGGATAGGCGTCGGCGTTCACGCACAACAGGAAACGAACCGCGTCTTTCTGGCGTGTCATGGTCAGTCATCCAAGAACCGCTTGACCTTCATTTCTTTGCGACCGACGCCGTGGGCCTCGTACCAGTGTACCTCGGCCCGGTGTTCCGCGCCGTCCGCGAGCCGGACGCGGGCGATGCCCTTGCGCTTGCCAGCGGCCCGGACCATAGGCGCGCCGCAGTCGGGGCAATTCGCGGATGCAAGCGCCGACGGCGAATGTTTCAATGCTCGTGACATCGCCGATGATCTCAAATTGCATGGCGATTTCCGCAGGTCCACGACTTTATTGTACACCGGCAACCCGAAGGTGGAACGGGCTGTTCGAGCCACAGACCAGCCGCGCCGCCGCCGGTTCCAGCGCCTTTTCCTTCTCCGCCCCATGTCGTCGAAACCACGCGGCTACGAGCAGTACCCCGTCGATCTCTTCCGGCCCCGGCGGCGCGGACGCCGCGCCGTCATAGACGTTCGCCAGCGCCATCGCAGCCGCGGCGCGGCCGGCGGCGTCGCGCGGCGCCGGCGCCATCGCGTGCACGCTTCCGTTATGGATGAGGTGCCAATGGTCGCGCGTGCCGTCGCGCCCCACCGCCGGGTAGACGCATGAACGCCGACACGCCAGCCGCAGCCGTTCCAGATGTCCGCTTAACCAATGCAGAGCCTGCCATTTGTCGCGCAACAAGGCGGCGCGCTCGAACGCCTGCGCTGCCGCCGCCTCTTGCATATCGCGCTCCAGCGCCTCCAACGGTCCGGCGTCCCTCCCTTCGAGGAACCGGATCGCGGCGCGCACGGCGAGGGAATAATCGCCGCGCGTACAAGCGGCGGCGCAGGGGCCGAGACAGGCGTTGATCTCGTGGCGCATACAGCCAGCGGGCCGAAGGATGGGGAAGAGATCGCCCTGATCGGCGAAGATCATTTTCTGCGATTGGGAGCAGTCGCGCAGCCGGAACCAATCGTTCAGGCGCCGCATAGCTTCATGCGCATGAAAACCGGCCGGCACAGGACCGAAACAGGCGAAGGCAGTGCCCGGCGGACGCGGCGACAGGAACACATAGGCGGCAGGTTCGCGGCCGACGCAGACATAGGTGCGGCGCCGACGGTTCGGCTGGCCCTGCACGTTGAAGCGCGGCCGCCAACGGCGGATCAACTCCAACTCGCGCAGCAAGGCGGCGAACTCGCCGTGAGCCGGCTCCCACGCCACAACGCAAGTGTTTTTCAGGATGCGGCCGGCCTTGGGATCGCGGCTTTTCGTGCGAAAGTAACTTAGCAGCCGCGAGCGCAAACATTTGGCCTTGCCGACGTAGATGAGTTCACCGGCCTCGTTGAGCATCCCGTAGACGCCCGGCAGACGCGGACATTCCAGGCGCACGCCGGCGCGGAGACGCCCCGGTCGTGTGCCGCGCACGGAAGCCATCGGCAGCGTTTCATCAGCGGATGCGAGTAAAGAAGGGCCGAAGCCGGTGAACGCTTGACGTGCGAACAGGCCATTCACGAGGGAATCCTTCCGCGTCAGCTGGAGCGGCGACTGGGACGATTGTATGAAATGAAGCCGCTGTATCAGTGTTTATCAGCGTCTATGAGCGCCATATGGCTTTTTGTCCATATGTACCCTTGACCACTATATGGGCGAGGGGATAAACTTCCTTCGACGACTTGGGGTCGTCGGCGCCCTTCCTCGGCGGCTGGGACATTGGCCGAGGAAGGGTTTGCTCATTTCTCAACCAGGAACATTTGCTCCGTCACATGGATGCTACGGCCTCGAAGATTCCGGCTGCCGCGAAAGGTGTTGTAGGGAATCTCAATCACCTCTAATTTGCCTATCTGAGTTAGTAGTTGTCGCATTTCACTCGGGGCTATAAACCCTTCGTCGTTGAAGGATACCAGCACAAACGAAGCGTCTACAGCGCGAATCAACTCGGCCAAGCGACTCAAGCAGCGCGAGCGCACGTTGTAGTCGGAACGTTGCCAGTCGGTCGGAATACCGGAAACGGTGCTGATAAGCTCCGGCTTCTGGTAATCGACAAGCAGATTGAGCATGAAATAATTCGACCCGTAGGGGTGCTGATTGTACGGCGGGTCGAAGTACGCCAGGTCGAAGCCGCGCAGCTGACCGGCCAGCGTGTTGGCGTCCTGTTGGTGGACCTCCACATCGCACTCGAAGCGGCTCAACACGGGAACGTCCAGTTCTATCCGTCCTTTGATCCGCACCAACGCATCGCCGTTGCTGCCGCCGAACTTGCCGATGCCCGTGGCTCGGTCTTTGTAGAAACCTTTGAACACGCCGGAGGTGTTGGCGTGAACCGACGCTTCGGAAAGGAGCGGACCTAGAAGGAGGTCGCGGTAAGCCGGATCGACGCCTTCCAGGAGCCGCCGATAGTTGTCCAAGCGGCTGGCGTTGTCGCGGGTGTAAAAGACCCTGTCGGTTGCCGCAATATCGCTCTCGTCGGCCGGCGCGTAGAGCTTTTCGATGAACCCCGGTGGGAACTCCGTCATTTCCGCTCGGCCGTTAAGGTCATCGACCACCTTTCGGAGCCGACTCAGATCGACGGAACTATGATTGCGTAGAAAGCATCGACCGGCCACGGCGGCGAAATTTTCAAGGTCGTTGCTCACCAACCGTTCGGCGTGCCGCTTGAAATAGCGCGATACGACGCCGGAACCGGCGAAAGCGTCGAAGATGCGCAGGCGGGATTTGCCCAATCGCTCCTTGACGCGGAACACGGCCTTGTCGATATGCCCCAATAGAGAGCGCTTGTTGCCGATGTAGGTGATGAGTTGCTTGGAAAGGTAGTCGGGATGCTCCGCGCTTTGATCGCTGGGTGCCATGCTTTCGCGGGCTCAATTCTGAATAAAGAAAGCCGCAAGACTCCCGCGAAAGCATGTGAGCCTCGCGCGGTAAACATGCTTTCGCGGCGGCAACTCCTGGAGTTCTCCCTCCGACTCAGGCCGCGAAAGCATGGCACCTGGCGAGCAAATTATCTCAAAAATACTGACCAAGATCAAAAGTGCAGTACAAAAAACCAAATATCAACACCACAATGGGCGCAAACAGTCCTCCCAGGCACCCGCCGAGCAACCAGCCCCATCGTAACCTCCTGGCCTGGAGGAGGGCGCCCAATAGCCCTCCCAGCACGCCGCCTGGAAGCCCCATATATGCTAGAACCAAAATGGCGATCATAGAGTCCGGATTGAATTGCACTACTACCAAGATCAGGATCGCCAGGCTTGCGGTGGTAGTGACGGCTCCCACCACGGCCCCCGCGATCCCGCCGCCGGCCGCACGGCCAAACCATCCGTCCTGCTTGCGCACGGAGCCCCATCTTGCCGGGTCCACAAGGAACCGCTCCGCCCACATATCGGGGTCCGGCGGCGGCTCCCCTTGCATCCATGCCCCGGCCGTGAAAGATTCCACGTCTTCTCGGCGAAAGTCCGCACCACGGCCGCGCAGCCGAGCCATCACGGCGGCACTGAAGTCTTCGGGCGTCATAGGCTCATCTCCCAAGCACTCAAATTCCCCGGCCGGCGCTGAAGCAGCCGCCTGTTGGAGTAGCGCAATGCTCCCATAATATGAGTCAAGACCCGCCGCACACAAGAGGCATCCGCCGTCAAGGGGCGGAACACCTATGCCGCGTCACTCCGGCTTCTTTCCTGCGGCATCGGGCGGATGAAGAAGAATCGCCCGAAACCCCGCTTGCTCAAAATGGTGGTCGGCGGTGAGGGCGTCGGCTAATTTTCGCTGAATCATGACGCAGAAGGAAATACAATCAGTGAGAGACCAATCCTTATCGAGCCGGTCGGCGAACAGGGCCAACCCGCGGCGGTATAGAGCGCGCGAACAAGCGACGATCAGCGTTTGCGGGTCTATCGCCAGATCATCCAGCAGCGCCAGAAATAGGCGACGGTGCTTGCGCCGGGCAAAGAAAGCGCCCATTTCGATGAGTACATATTCGGTGACAATCACGCGGCCCGTGTAGGCTTCGCTCCAAGTGCGCGCTTGCTCGTGGTGAACGTCGTCGGAGTTGAGCAAGGCCGCAAAGTACGACGTGTCGGCGAAAACAGCTTTCATTGGCGTTTCGGCATACCGTACAAGTAGTGGTCCATGTTGATCGATGCGTCCGACGGCAGACCCTTTGCTTTGCCGATGACGTTGCTCAGGCGTTCGGCCAAGGTCGGCGCCGGCGCTTCAGTCGTCAACACTTCGATGCGCACGCGCACCCCTTCCGGCAGGCTCGCCGGTGGTTGTAGCACAATGTTCCCGTTCAGGACGCGGCCTTCAAGAGTCATGACGTTAACCTCCCTAGGATTTCCTTTTCTTTAGAATACCCCTTCCCCGTGCTTTCCAGAAGGGCCGTCGCTCGATTCCATTCCGCTACCGTCTCTCACAGACCGGCGGCAGGACGGGTGAGGCGCTTTCATTCATCGTCGTTTCCGCTCGCCCGGTATGGTGAGCCAACGCCAGAGGCGACGGCATCCCTGCTCCACTAAGAAGACCACAAGGCCGACCGCAACGGCGATTACGCCCCCGATGATTCCCGGCAACACACCAGCCCAGAAGTCGTCAGGTCTCATCGAACATTCTCTTCCAGCCGCCACGTCGCTCCGGTTGGCGACAGGGGCCGCCTCTTGGAGAGCCGCCAGGCTCCCATAATATGAGTCAAGACCCGCCGCACACAAGAGGCAACCGCCGTCGAAGGGCCGAACACTCATGCCGCGTCGCACCGACCTGAAAAAAATCCTGCTCATCGGTTCCGGCCCCATCGTCATCGGCCAGGCGTGCGAGTTCGATTACAGCGGCACCCAAGCCTGCAAAGCCCTGCGCGAGGAAGGCTATACCGTCGTCCTGGTCAACTCGAACCCGGCGACGATTATGACCGACCCGGACACGGCCGACCGCACCTACATCGAGCCGATTACCTGGGAAGTCCTCGCCAAAGTCATCGAAAGCGAACGGCCCGACGCCCTGTTGCCCACCCTCGGCGGCCAAACCGCCCTCAACGCCGCCATGGCCCTGCACAAGCACGGCGTCCTAAAAAAGTACAACGTCGAAATGATCGGCGCCACGCCCGAGGCCATCGACATGGCCGAGGACCGCGAGAAGTTCAAGCAGGCCATGTCGCGCGTCGGCGTCGATGTGCCCATAAGCGGAGTGGCCAAGACGTTGGCGGAGGCTCAGGAAATCCGCGAGCGCGTCGGCCTGCCGTGTGTGCTGCGGCCCAGCTTCACGATGGGTGGCAGCGGCGGCGGCATTGCCTACAATCGAGAGGAGTTTAATGAACTAATCGCTCGCGGCCTCGACCTTAGCCCCGTTGGCCAAGTGCTGATCGAAGAGTCGGTCATCGGCTGGAAGGAGTACGAACTGGAGGTGATGCGCGACAAAGCGGACAACGTCGTCATCGTTTGCTCCATCGAGAATCTCGACCCGATGGGCGTCCACACCGGCGACAGCATCACTGTGGCGCCGGCCCAAACGCTGACCGATAAGGAATATCAGCGGATGCGCGATGCCGCCATGCGCATCATCCGCGAGATCGGCGTCGAAACCGGCGGCAGCAATATCCAGTTCGCCGTCAACCCCGACGACGGCCACATGACGGCTATTGAGATGAACCCGCGCGTGTCGCGCTCCAGCGCCCTGGCGTCGAAGGCGACCGGCTTTCCCATCGCCAAGATCGCCGCCAAGCTGGCCGTCGGCTACCGCCTTGACGAGCTTCGCAACGACATTACGCGCGAAACGCCAGCGTGTTTTGAACCTACCATTGACTATGTGGTGACGAAAGTACCGCGCTGGGCGTTCGAGAAATTCCCCGACGCCGACCCGACGCTGACGACGCAGATGAAGTCGGTCGGCGAGACGATGGCCATCGGCCGCACGTTCAAGGAGTCGCTGCAAAAGGCATTGCGCGGCCTGGAAACGGGGCGGTTCGGCCTGGGTTGCGACCGCGCCGACCGCTGGGGCACGGCCAACCCGCCGACGCTTGATGAAATCGCGGCACGGCTGGCGACGCCGACTTCGGAGCGCATTTGGTTTGTCCGCTATGCGCTCAAGGCCGGCATGTCGGTGGACGACGTATACCAGCGCACCAAGATCGACCGCTGGTTCCTGAACAACATCCGTGAGCTGATCGAGGTGGAAGACCGTCTGCGCGAAATGGCGAATGGGGAGAAGACTAGGGAGGCGCTTTTGGAGGCGAAGCAGAACGGCTTTTCCGACCACCAGTTGGCGAACCTGTGGCAGTCCACGGAGAATGAGATTCGCCGACTCCGTAAGGAGCTTGGCGTCATTCCGTCGTATAAGCGTGTGGACACTTGCGCCGCGGAATTTGAAGCCTATACCCCCTATTATTACTCCACTTATGAAGCGCCAGAAACAACAGTGGAGGTAGAATCGTTTAGCCGCGACCCGAAGGGGAGCGCGAACCTCCAAGACGAGACCATGCCGCCGTCCGGCAAGGACCGCATTATGATCCTCGGCGGCGGCCCCAACCGCATCGGCCAGGGCATCGAGTTCGATTACTGCTGTTGTCAGGCCGCGTTCGCCCTTCGAGCGGCCGGCTATGAAACCATCATGGTCAACTCGAACCCAGAGACGGTTTCGACCGATTACGACACCAGCGACCATCTCTTTTTCGAGCCGTTGACCGCCGAGGACGTACTCAACATCTGCGACCGAATGCAGCCGAAAGGGCTGATCGTGCAGTTCGGCGGCCAAACGCCGTTGAACCTGGCGCGGGCCTTGGCCGCCGCCGGGGCGCCGATCATCGGCACCAGCGTGGACAGCATCGACGCCGCCGAGGACCGCCAGCTATTCGGGGAGTTAGTGGATCGTCTGGGGCTGAAACAGCCGGCCAACGGCACCGTGCGCGATCTGCAAGGCGCCATTCACGTCGCGCGCCGCATCGGCTTTCCGGTGTTAATACGGCCGAGTTTCGTGCTGGGCGGCCGTGGCATGGAGATTGTTTACGATGAAGCGGGATTAAGTCGCTACGTCGAGCGCGCCATTGAGGTGTCGCCGGGCAAGCCGCTGTTGATCGACAAGTTTCTGGAGTCGGCCGTCGAAGTGGACGTGGACTGCATCAGCGACGGCGTACGCACCGTCATCGGCGGCGTCATGCAGCACATTGAAGAGGCAGGCATCCATTCCGGCGATTCGGCTTGCGTCATCCCGCCGCACAGCTTGCCGCCCGACGTGGTCGCGGAGATACGTCGGCAGACGCGCGAATTGGCCCGCGAGCTACAGGTCAAGGGGCTGATGAACGTGCAGTTCGCCGTGGCCCATTTAGCGACCAACCCGGTCGTTTACGTCCTGGAAGTCAACCCGCGCGCCAGCCGCACCGCCCCGTTTGTTTCCAAGGCCACGGGCGTATCGCTGGCTCGACTGGCCGCGCTGGTCATGGTCGGCAAGACGCTCGATGAATTGGGTCTGTTCGACGACCCAGCGCCAACGCATTTCTCGGTCAAGGAAAGCGTCTTCCCGTTCGCCAAGTTTCCCGGCGTGGACATCATTCTTGGGCCGGAAATGCGTTCGACCGGCGAGGTCATGGGCATCGACGACAGCTTTCCGATGGCGTTCGCCAAGAGCCAGATGGCGGCCAGCAGCGCCTTGCCGGCGTCGGGCCTGATCTTCATGTCGGTGGCCGACCGCCACAAGCCGGAAGCAACGGAGATCGCGCGGGCGCTGACGGAAATGGGCTATCAGATTGTCTCGACGCGCGGCACCGCCCAGGCGCTGCGGGCGGCGGGGGTGCCGGTACAGGAGGTGGCGAAGGTGCAAGAGGGGAGGCCGAATCTCATCGACCACATGAAAAACGACAAGATCGCGCTGGTCATCAACACGCCGAGCGGCAAAGGGGCGCGGACGGATGAAGGCAAAATCCGTGCGTCGGCGGTGGCTCACGGCGTCACGTGCATCACCACGATGGCGGCCGCTCACGCGGCGGTGGAGGCGTGTAGGGCGTTGCAACAGCGCGAGTTGACGGTCAGCGCCTTACAGGATCGCTTTCCAGTGAAATCAATCAAGTAATCTACATTTTCTGATGCCAGGCTTGCCGGCCCCGATGGGCGGCTTCCTCCTGACATAAAAGTATGAGGAAGCGTAGCTTCCCTAGACGAGGCGTCTCAGGCGGTGGACGTAAGGGATGGAGTGCCGTCCCATAAAACGAGGCCACGGAAATGCTAGTTAGGCACCAAAAAGCTCGCGCGCGCTAAGAACAACATGTTCGGTGTACTTTCTTTTCTCTAAAAAAGCACTGACGACGCCTTGCTTAGCGGCGGGAAACTCGCGACGGATAAGCTCATCAATAGTACTCACCAGCTTATCTGCCAAGCCAGCGTCTCTACAACATGATTCCCAATGACGAAGATCCTTTTCGACGACGATAGTTTGAATGTTTCCCCATCTGTCTTTCTCATCAGCCGTTTTTCTTTCTAAAGCGCGATCTATACCTCTACAAACGATGACTAACGGACCTTCAGGCGCCTTGCGAACAATATCATCGAGTTGTTTGTCCTTATTCACCAACACGTCTTTCACTTGCACGACAACACCGAAATTAGTGTTCATATCAACTCCATTGTCGTTTGCATTAGTTAAACCCATTCGAAAAATCGTAGCAGGCTGTCGACGAGAAGTTTGGCCCCGCTTTATCCCGATAATTCTTTCGAGAAAAAAGGATACTTGATTGGCTAGCGCGGTTGGTGTAATACTGATAGAGCATTCGGCCCGACATTCCTGTAGCATAAAATCGCACAGGGCGTAGGCAATTATCTCAAAGATTTTGTTTGAAACTTTTCTGAATAGTGCGTTGGATTTCACAAGACGAAGATGTTCAAGAACAGATGTAGACGTATCCGCTTTAATTGACCCTAAGAACCTCTCTAGTGCTTGGCAACCGTCCTGAAAGGAGCCATATATGTATGCCTCTACATATCCGCTTGTTTCGCTAGCGGTATTGAGTTCATGAAGGCGCGGAAAAACTTGCTTCGCCACAAAGCCCCGTGGAAAGATGGTTTCATCTTGCCAACGGATATTTGATGTTGAGATGCGTCCCATTAAGGAACTCGTAACTTCATCTCGGAGGTCCCGCAATCTGGCAGCCTTCTTGTCTATATAATCGAGTAGAGCGTCTTGTGAAAGCGCCGACGTGCGCCCATGCCGAAGAATCTCGGCAATATGAATAGGCTTGTAAAACAAAAAGGTAGACTTTGCGATTGTCTGCTGGAGGGCAAGGACGGCCTGTTTATATTCAGCCCCAAGTTGCACTTTCATTTGCGATTCCTCCTCTTCGCGCTCCAACCGCATTCCGCCTTGACAGTGGCGATGGCGCCGCGCCCCTGATGCTACAAAGGCGCGATTGGCGCGGCAAAAACCGATCCGTAGCGGTTCGCCGGTCGCAAGCTACCTTGAAGAAAAAAGGAGTCGAGATGTCGAGATTCGTTTCCAAGCCTCAGCATCGCCCGCTTTAGTCCGCGCCAACGACTCAAGAGTACTATACTTTCCCAAGAGGATGCGCTCGCGGACGCCAATGCGACATCCCCATTTGCCCAGGTCTTTTCCGTCAACCTAATTGCCACCCGCTTAGCTCGGACATGCGAAAAACAAGTTCGGGAGGCCCCGGTTGGCCCGGCTCGCCTTGAGCCAGTCGGCGCACCACGACCACTTGTCCGTACCGCTCGTCCGCGGTCGGCGTGCTGACGGCGATGGCCTCTTTACGGCCGTCGCTCACGTTGACCGGCAGGCTGGATTTTCCGGACAAGTAGAATTCCAGTTGTTCGTAAGCGTAACGGTCATCTTCGAGCGCGTGTGCCGCGGCATGTTGTATAAGCTGCGACATCGTCGCGGAAGCTTCCAGAGAGCGACCTTCTAGCCGCAGCAATCGGTCGCGAGCGGGCAGCCATTCCTCATAATTCTTTCGCCAAGTATCCGGACGGACCAGTATCACGCCATAACCATCCTCATTATTCCCCCAGACGCAGTCATCGAAGGCTTTCGGAGTCAAGCTATACATAATCGGATACCAGGCAGAATCCGCCACCCGAATTCGGCCGTCTTTCCATCGGCCCAGAGTGACCCAGTGCGAATATTCCCCTTCCGTCCCCTCGTAGAGATAAATAGAGGCGATTGCAAAAGCGCCCCGGTCCAATTCTGGGCCGAGCCGCTCCAGGAATGTGGGCGTGGATTCCCGCGACCGCCTGTAGCGTTCTTCGACCGAGAAGCCCAGAGCCTTCAGGACGGCCGGAAGGCGCTCTTCGTCGACGTAACCGTAGGCGCTGGGGCCAGGGTCGGGGTGGACTCGGAAGATCGCCTGGAGGGCGGCTTTGGGAATGGTCAAACCTCCCAGCAGCAAGCCGTGATGTACGGCAGCGACGCCGCAGCTGACGTAGTCCAGTTGGGGACCGAACTCCTGGGCGATGTGGTCCAGGTCGTGCGGATAGGGATGCTGTCGGATTTGGTCGCGCCAGGGTTGCATGGTCCGTACCTCCATTAGACGAGCTGACTGCCGACGATGGCGTTTAGTCGGATCACGTATTCCGGTACGTCCTCGTTGCCTTGCTCTTCGCTGGGTCCGTCCCGGGCTACAAGAAGGCCTTGCTCCTCGTGGATTTCCAGTTCGCTTTCTGTATCGAAGCTCCACGGCTCGTCGGACCCCGCCGTGTAGATGTCCAGACTCTCGTACTCATACACTCCGCCCTGCAAAAACTCAATTTGCTGGCGCAGCAACTCGACGAAACTTTCGCCTGCTGGTTTTGACTCTCGCGCGGGCATTGTCTTCTCCTTTGCCGGTTGCACATGTTTGGTTGGGAGCCGCAGCCCGCGATACTAACCGACCGAGAGACGCCTGTCAAACATAGCCGGAGAAAACCAAAAACGCTGGGTCTAGCGCGTGACGCCACGGAATACGGAGTAAGCGGCGTCAGTTCATTTTTCTACAACGCTCGGTTCGCCGCGACCCGAAGGGGAGCGCGTCGGCCAAGCGCTCCCCTTCGGGTCGCGGCTAACCGGCGCCACCGCCGAGCAACCCATACGCCCGAAGCGTTTGGGCGATGCGTTCCTCTCCAGCGGCGTCGAGAGGCCACAGCGGCAAGCGCATCTCCCCGCTATCCCGGCCCAGCAGCTTCATGGCCGTCTTAACGGGGATCGGATTCACGGACACGCCGAGCAAATCGCGGCACAAATGAAACAGCTTATTGTGCCACTTCAGCGCTTCATCAGTACGCCCGGCTTCGTAAGCGCTCACCAGCGCCTTGAGGTCGCGCGGCACGAGGTTGCCGACCACCGACACCACGCCGCGACCGCCGACGCTCAACAGCGGCAACGTCAGGCTGTCGTCGCCGCTGAGCAGCGTCAGGTCGCACAGCGAGGCGATGTGCGACGCCTGATCCATCGAGCCGGTCGCTTCCTTAATCGCCACTACGGTCGGAATTTCCGCGAGACGGGCGATGGTTTCGGGCAGGATATTGGAGGCGGTGCGGCCGGGGATGTTGTAAAGTATGATGGGCAGATCGCAGGCGTCGGCCACGGCGGCGAAGTGCCGGTAATAGCCTTCCTGCGTCGGCTTGTTATAGTAGGGACCGACCATGAGGGCGCCGTCCGCCCCAGCCCGGCGGGCGGCGCGGGTGAGACGGATTGCCTCGCGCGTGCTGTTGGAGCCGGTGCCGGCCATGACCTTGATGCGTCCGGCCGCCTGCTCGACGACGGCGCTGATGACGCGCTCGTGTTCCTCATGGTCCAGCGTGGGACATTCGCCGGTGGTGCCGACGGGCGCCAGGCCGTCGGTCCCCTGTTCGACGTGCCAATCGACGAGCCGGCGTATGGCGGGGAAATCGACTTCGCCCTGGTGGAACGGCGTAATCATCGCCACGGTCACGCCGGCAAACTGTTCGCCCTTTGTCTTCTGCATGGTCGCTCTCCGGGTCGTATTGCCCTCATTTTAGGAAGGCCGACAAGAAGAAACAGGCGTCGTCGAATAGAATAAAGAAAGGTCTCGCCCCGCGGCCTGCTTCACGAGGACGGCCGATGTTCCTGGAGCGGTTGGTACAAAACGTCGAAGAGCAGATGCTGGCGCTGGGTCGCCAACTGTGGCGCACCGACCCGCGGACGCAGCTGCGCGAAGATGTACAGCACGTCAGCCACGACCTGCACGATCGGCGCGCCGCCTTGGAATGTTGCGGCGTCGAGATCGACGGACTGAGAAAGCGAATCAACGGAAACCAGGCCGCCGTGGCGCGACTAACGGCGCAAGTCGGGACTGCGCTGGCGCGCGGTGCGGCGGATGAGGCGTGGCGCGATGCGCTGGACCTTGACCGCGCGCATCAGGATTTAGCCGACGACCAGGCGCGGCTTCCGAAACAGGAAAAGCTGGCGGCGACTATCGAATTGCAAATCCGTTTTCTGACTCGCCGGTTGGCGCGCTTGCAAGACCAACTTTACCCCTCCGCATAATACTACGAAAGACTTGTTCCGGGTGTGCCTCTCGAAGTAGGCAGGCGTTCTGGCCCCCTCCCCCCTTGTGGGGGAGAGTTGGGGTGGGGGGTATTGGTTTCAGAGGCGCCAACCCCCCACCCCAACCCTGGGCTGATGAAAACGGCTGACGATTTTGATGTTTTAGGCTTGTTGGTGTTTTCGGAATGTGTTGCGTTAGGGGACCGGAGGTTTTCGCCCCAAGCAGGGAGAAGGAACTCCTTATGGACGCCTTGGGTCGTGAAGACGGCAAAGGGAAATACACGACGCCTCGTTGGGTCCAGGTATGGTTCCTGGTTCGCAGTCGAGCGCGTTGGAAACGGAAATACCAGGATCTGAAGATCCAGGCCAAGCGGTTGCAGAATCGCGTGAACGACGTAATATGAGGGCGGGTGAGAAATGGTGGGAGATTGGACCGATTACGCGGCGCCCCGCGCCGACCTTGGCTGGTACCACGAAGTCGGCCGCCGCGTCGCCGGCCTGATTCCGACCAAAGGCCGCCGCGGTTTGGACTGGTTCGGCCGGCTCTCTGGGGCACTGGGTCCGTCGCCGTCGATGCTGCGCAAAGCCGCGCGGTTCGCCGCGCTGGATCCATCCGAGGCGAATATGCAGGCACTGGTAGCGATGCGCATGGACTGGACGCTGCTGGAACTGCCTTTTTCGGTCGGCGACGAAGACCAACGCCACGAGTTGCTTCGGGAAGCCCTGTCCCTCTCGAAAAGTGGCCGGGCGATGCGTCGAGGCTAAGAGCCTGTGCGAAAAGGGCGGGGTCTCCCCGCCCTTTTCGCACAGGCTCTAAGCGTCTCCTAGTCAAGTTGTTGCACGGGATCCGTTGAGTCGGATGACTAACGCCTGCGGCCGGATTTTTGTGTATTCTAATACTCATATTGTATTACGCGGTCGCTCACCGGCACTTCTTGCGTCGATCCTGCCAGCCGATGAGGTTTTCGGGATCCACAGGAGGCCGGGGGTGTATAGACCCAGGGCTTGTTCCGCCGTGGTCACTTGGCCTTCCCCACCATTGGAGATTCCTTGGTCGAACCAAAGCCTACATTCGCCTCGGCAGTGTAGTGCAACTCCTCCCCGGAAAACTTCAAGTGGATCGTGATGATGAACGGGGTCTCGTAGAAGCAGAGTTTGGCAGTAAACGTATCGTCCTCGGTCCAGGCGCCTCTGGCCGCCGACGGTTGCTCAGTCAAGGCGCCCCATGCCGCTCGCCCCTTCTGCCATTTGCCACGGCCGCAGGCGATCCGTTGCTCGACGCCGTCGAAGCGCGTGACGAGCGTTAGGGCGCCGTCTTTTCCGTCGCTTTCCAGCGTGATCGCTTCCAGCTTGCGTTCGTTGGCGGGGAACACAAAGGTCCTCCCCAACGCCTTCGCGGGGGCGCCGGCGCCTTCCGCGGGATGCAGCGACAGACTCTTCAGCGTGTGTTCGAGTTTCTTCCTGGTCTCCTCATCGGCGGCCAGCGGCGACCCCGACTTCATGGCAGGCAGGAGTTTGTCCCACACCAGATTCAGTACGGCTTGCATGTCCTTCACGCCGCTGGTGATGACGATCACCGCATCCTGATCGGGCAACACGATGCAGTATTGACCGAACGCCCCGTCGCCTCGATAGGCGCCGTTGCGGCAGCGCCAGAATTGGTAACCGTAGCCCTGGTCCCAATCGCTTTGCGGGTTGCTGCCGTTGGAGGTCTGGCGGGTAGTCGCCGCCTCAACCCACGACTCGGGCACGATCTGCTTGCCCTGCCATTTGCCCTTCTGCAAGTAGAGCTGGCCGAAGCGCGCGATATCTTCGGTACGGATACTTAAGCCGTAACCGCCGGCCGTAATGCCCTGTGGACTGGTCTCCCAGGTTGGATGTTCGATGCCCAGAGGCGCAAAAAGCCGAGGTTTGAGATAGTCGAGAACGGTCATGCCGGTCGCCTTCTGGATGATGGCCGAAAGCATGTAGGTCGCCGACGTGTTGTACTGGAAATGGGTTCCGGGTTTGAAGGGGACGGGCTGGGCGAGGAAGGTTTTGGTCCAGGGTTGATCCGCCGTGCGCGCCGGCTCGATCTGTTGGCCTGTGGACATTCGGAGCAGATCGCTGACCCGCATCGCCTTGAGGTTGTTGCTCGGCTCGGCCGGAGCGTCCTGGGAAAAGAACTTCAGCACCTGATCGTCCAGGCTGAGTTTGCCCTCCGAGACGGCCATTCCCACGGCGGTGGAGGTGAAGCTCTTGCTCAGCGAATACAGGGAGTGCGGCGCTTCGGCGTCATACGGCGCCCACCAGCCCTCCGCCACCACGTGGCCATGGCGCAGGAGCATGAAGCTGTTCATCGAGTCGATTTTCTTGTCGGCCGCCTCGACGAACGCTAGGACGGCCGAGGAGGAGACGCCCTGCGCCTCCGGGCTGCTGCGCGGTAGTTCCGCTCCGAAGCACAGTGAGCTGCTGATGGCAGCCAGCAGGACGATGTAGAGAGTCTTCATGTTGTGAACTCTGGAAGGTAGGAAAAGTTCATGCTGAAATAGAAGTCTTCCGGGATCAGCGCCGGAACTCCAGCGGCTGAGATTACCGCCTTGAATCTCGGCGGGCAATCATCTTCCGAATACGAACCGCCGCCTAGACCTTAACCAAGCGAGGTTTCAGGCCCGTAGGGTCAAATTATTCAGCCCGCCTACAATCGCCCAGGTTCGCAGCTCCTTGTTCATTGGACCGTTCTGCCCCTTGACAGGTCTTCTTCGAGGCTAAATGCCAGGGTTTTCCCCACAGGCGTTTCGGGTCAACTATGAACATTGTTCTCCAGCCCTGGCAACTCGTGCTCGTTATCCTGTGTTCCGCTATCCTTATCAGTGCCTCTCTGGAAGGGCTGGACGCATCGCTCCATTCTCATGCTGCTTGCTGTAGGGCTGACTTTCAGGATGCCAATGAACGCGACTTTTCGGTAGTGTCTCAGTTTGCCCCATAAGTCCCATAGGTCTTATAGGTCCTATGGGACTTATGGGGCAAACTGAGACACTACCCGTTTGTCGGCGCGCAGTCACGCGGTCGAGCACCGTTTTCGGCGCTAACCACTACATCACTTGGCCAGTCCGTTGATGAGAGTGCGCAGCTTGTCCGCACCGACTCGGTCCAGCAACACTTTGGTCGCAAGCACGTCCGCTAGAAGAATGGAACTGCCACCAACCGCATGTGATTGCTTGGAGGCAGGCGTAGGCTTGACGGCCACTGCCGGCGCTGAGGGCTTGGATGCGGCCGGTTTCTTGGCCGATGTCGCCGCTTGGGGCATCGCTGATCCCGCCGCGTCTTTGGCTTCCTTGCGGATGATGTCGCCCTTGTAGTTCGAGATGTGGTCTTTAGTCATCTCGATGCCGAACGTGCTCTTGAGGTAGGCTTGCACCTCCGTGGGCTTGGCCTCGCGGCCCAGGAACGACAATGCTTTCCGCACGGCGTCCATCTTAGTGATCATCGGCTTGGTAGCCTTTGCTGATTTCGGTTGGCCGGGGCTTATATTCGCCGCGGGGATTTTCGCCGGCCCATTCCCTTGGGTTTGCTGTGTTGCTCCGGTCGACTGTTGGCCGTTTTTCTTGCCGTTCTTCTTGTCTGCCATCATTGCCTCGCAGGTTAAGTCATTGGGGCGACGCCATCGGTATTCTAACTCCAGATTCCCACTGTGGACACTGGGGAGACGATCCAGGAGAATCCGAGACTGAGACTTGGCCTGTCCATCCCACTCTGGCGGATCAAACCCTCCCGCACCTGTCCCTCGCGCATTTTCTTTGTGGTTCATCCGATCACGGCGTTTCTCTAAGAGGGCGTCTAGAAATCG
>DHJA01000239.1:0-3034 GCA_002404095.1 Planctomycetaceae bacterium UBA4732
GCGGCTCCAGGAAGCGGCGCCGCGTGCGAGCCGCCGCGCTCGTGGCTCTTCAGCAAATCGAGCAGCGTCTCCAAGTGCAGCTTGAACTCCTCGCGCACGCGGCGCAAGGGAAAGGCCACTTCGCCCAGCTCGGCCTTGTCGTAGCGTAGGGCTTCGTTCAGGTGGCTGAAGACGCCCCAGAAGTCCCGGATAATGCCGTGTTTCTTGATCTCGTTGTACGGCCGATTCACCCGCGCGATCGCTTGCAGCAGCGTGTGATTCTTCAGCCCCTTGTCGAGGTACATCGTCTGCACAATGGGCGCGTCGAAGCCCGTCAAAAGCATGTCGCAGACGATGATGATCTCGGCCTTGCGCCAGCGCTGTTCTTCCCGGCCCTGTTTTTTTCGCCTGCGGCTGAAAAATTTGCGCGGCGGGCGTTTTTTCTCTTGCAATGGGCATAACCGGCTTATACAATCACCAGAGTAAGTATGTCATCGCATTAGGCGCATGATTGTCGGCTTGACGAGCAGGTTCAATGGAGAGCCGTTTTTTTCGCTCTCCCTTTCCGCTCGGCTCTGCCGCTGCTATCATTATATTTTGGCGGCTTATCCGTTAACTGGCTGAACCTCCGTGGACAACGTACCTTGAAAGTCCCGCTGCTTCGATTCCTGTTGCCGCTGACCTTGCTGGTCGCAGCCCCGCTCTGGGGCGGCGGCCGCGCGCGGGCGGGGTATGTCACGCCTGTTTCCCTAATCAACTGTCCCCACGCGGGCTTCTTCACGGACGGCGCCGCCCCAGCCGACCCTGACAACATGGAAGCACTCGGCGCGTCCGGCGCGTCCGGCGAGCCGCAAGCAAACGAAGGACGGCTCCTGTCGCCGACTGAAATGCCTTCAAAGAGCCTAAACTGTGGGCTCTCGCCCGCGGGGGCCGGATCCCAGGCGCCTCCGTCCAGTGGACCCGATGCCGGAGGCCCCAACCAGTTATCCTTCGCGGTGTATCGGCCGTCATCCGATGCGCCGACCTTGGTCGGCGTCCTGTTCTTGCAAACGACGGTGGGCCAACCGCCGCCGTTCCTGTCCCGCCTCTTCCGACCTCCGCGCCTTTCCTAGCTGCTCGTCTAAGCCTGCGCGCGTCCGATGACGAATTGGACCCGCCGCAGGGCTGGCGTCCGGCGAATCGCTGGACGCTGCTGTCCCACGCACGAGGGACCGGCGATGCGGTATTGTGCCCACGCCGAGCGATCCCTCGGAAAAAGACGAACAATCTCTGGAAAGGACAAGGCAAACATGCGTTCTCTCACCAAAAACCACACGCGCTTCGTCCAGGCGGTGGCGATCCTCATCACACTGGCGCTCCTGGCATTCGCGCCAGGCTCCGCGTGTGCGGACATCGAGTTCACGGGGTCGGCGTCATCCAGTGACGGTTCTGTGTCCGCCGAGGCGTATTTCACGCTCCAAAACGGTCAGATCACCCTCTACGTAGCCAACCTTACATCTGGGGTCCAAGGCCAGGGTCAGGCCATCAGCGGCATCACGTTCACGGTCAGCGCCCCGCCAGATACCTCCCTCAGCTTGAACAGCGTCGCGGGCCGCGTGGTCGATCTCAGTGGTGGAACCTTCACACCCGAAACCACCGCCTACCAAAGCTTTACTGCCTCGACGGGAACCAAGCCCACGGCCGCAAATTGGGCCGTGCAATCGAACAATAATGTAACCGACCTCGGCAACCCTAGCGACCCGCTTTACATGATCGCGGGTCCCAACGCTAGCTTCCAGGGGAATGGGGGCACCAACACTTTAATCCCTACTTCCAGTCCACGGCCACGGCGGCTACGAATTTGTCCACGGCGGCCCAAGGATCCTCGGTCGTGTTCGTCCTAAATGCACCAGGCGCAACCAGCTTATCCACGATCAGCAACGTCGTCTTCAACTTCGGGACTTCGCCCAACGAGCATACCGCGACAGGCACTCCCGTCGTCATCCCCAACGGCGACATCGTCCCCGCGCCCTCCTCGGTCGTCCTGTTCGGCGTCGGCGCCCTGAGCCTGATCGGCTTCACGGCCGTCCGTCGGTTCCGGCGGGCGCCCGTTGCGGCCTAATGCGAAATGGGTTGGTTGACCGATCTCTGATGTAGCAAGTGAGGGAGGCCAGGGTATAAAGCCCTGGCCTCTCTCGCTTATTTCCCGTTTTCTCGATTCGCCTCCCCGATCGACGGGTCAGCCGGCGGAGCACGTTCCGCCCCGGTCATCGCCCCCCTTCAGAGGAATTCGACGCGGTTTCGCATCTCCTCGGGTTCGTACAGTTCCCAGATAAGGAGCAGGTCGCGGATGACCTGCCCAAGAGAACGTCCCTGGGCGGGGGAGAAGGCGATGCCCGGTGACTCGTGGCCCGCGGCGGCGATCCGAAGGAAGTCCGTGTCCTGGGTGACGACCACCCGCCCGTGGGCGACGGCATAGGCCAGTTGCTCCTCGTCGGACGCCTTAAGCAAGCCGGCCTCCGGCGTGGTGGTCACGTCCACGCCGTGCAGCCTCAGCCCCGCGGCGATCCGCGGGTCGCAGTTTTCATCCAGGTGGAAGCGGATCGTCCTTACCATGAAGTGCGGCCAGTTTTTCTCGGAGCCTGGAGGGACCGGCCTTCGCCTTCATCTCGGCCACGAACCGTTCGTCCGCCTCGACGTCGGCGTCGATCTCCGCCCGGTGGCTGTGGTAGTAGGCGAGCGCGGCATACACGGCTGCGAGCGACAGGCTGGGGTGGGTGGCGACGATCTCCTCAGGCGTCATCCCCATCCGCTCGTGCCAGACGGCGACGTGCTGGACCTTGACGCGGTGGCCGACGAGGAGGGGCTTGCCGCCGCAGAAGCCCGGCTTGATCGCGATGTGTTCCCCGATAACGGAAACCATCGTCTCCGGGGGGGCGGTTGTGGGAGTGGTTGTGTGCATCACCATGTTTGTATGATACCAGACGCGACCGGCCAGGTGAAGGAGAGGGGGCCAGGGCTTCAGAAGGGGTGTAGCTTTTTTCCGGCAGTGGAGGGCGGGGAACCCCCGCCCCTA
>DHJA01000239.1:3207-10621 GCA_002404095.1 Planctomycetaceae bacterium UBA4732
GGGGGGGGGGGTTTCCCCCGCCCTGCCCCAGACGATTGCCGGAATCAAAAGCTACGCCCCTTCTGAAGGCTCCTGGCCCCTCTCTTAAACTCTGTTGTGGAAGGGAGCGGTTTTTGGGCCGTCTCCGGATGCCCGCTCCCAGCCTTCAATCACGAACCCCAGAACCGAACACGTCCTGCGTCAGGTCTTCGCTCCACCTCACCCAGAAAGCGTCCAGGGACGACGCCCCATGCGCCGGCGTTCCCGCGTGGGCCGCGGGGTAAGAGCCGGTCGATGGTAAAGTGGACGCATGGAACGCGCCCTGGCCGGCGCCGAAGGAGGCCTGCGACCGGCCGCCGTTGCCAAGCGGCTGCGTCAGCAGAGAATTTAGCCCGGCGTTGGCGCCCGCTCCGGCGCCCAGCTTGGTAACGCCGGCTAGGCCGGTGGCGCCCTTGGCGTCGAAGAAGAGTCCGCTGAGGACGGCGTTAACTCCGGTCAGGTCGGTGATGTGGAAGGTCACGTGGCCCGACAGGTTCCAGACGAGATACTGGCCGCCGGTGAATGACGACACGGTGCGGCTGTCGAGCACGGAGCCGGTGGCGGCGTCTAGCACGTCCACGCGTTCGGTGCGGCCGCCGTTGTCCCAGTCGAGGAAGTAGAGGCCGACTTGGTGCGTCTGGCCGTCGGTGAGGTTGACGTCCACGGTGAAGGTGGACCCGTACCAGCAGGCGGCGATGCGGCCGCCGGCGGGGTTCTGCAGGGCGCGGAGGTCGGTGGTCGAGGCGGCCCAGGTCCAGCTGGACTGGCCGGCCAGCGTCACCTGGGCATAGGACGGGACGTTGGCTGCGGCCCCGGCCACGTCCGTGCCCTGCGTTCCGGCGGCGCCCTCCCAACTCCCTTGCACGGTCGTGTTTGTCTTCAAATAGACGGCCGTGCTAGAGGCGATGGTCGTGCCCCCCGAGCCGCCGAAGAAGAGTCCACTGAGAACGGCGTTAACTCCGGTCAGGTCGGTGACGCGGAAGGTCACGTGGCCCGACAGGTTCCAAACCAGATACTGGCCGCCGGTGAACGACGATACGGTGCGGCTGTCGAGTACGGCGCCGCTGGCGGCGTCCAGCACGTCCACGCGCTGGCTGCGGCCGCCGTTGTCCCAGTCGAGGAAGTAGAGGCCCACCTGGTGCGTCTGGCCGTCGGTGAGGTTGACGTCCACGGTGAAGCTGGACCCGTACCAGCAGGCGGCGAGGCGGCCGCCGACGGGGTTTTGTAGGGCACGCGGGTCAGTGGTCAAGCCGGTCCATGTCCAGCTCTGCTGTCCCGCCAGCGTCACCTGGGCGTAGGACGGCACGCTGGCGGCGGCGCCGGCGATGTCCGTGCCCTGCGCGCCGTAGACCCCCTGCCAGGTTCCCTCGTCCGTCGTGTCCGTCTTCACATACGCGGCTGTACCACTGGTCGAACTAGGGGGGGGGGTAGGAACGCCGCCCTTGGCGTCGAAGAAGAGTCCGCCGATAACAGCGTTGGGGCCGGTCAGGTCGGTGACGCGGAAGGTCACGTGGCCCGACAGGTTCCAAACCAGATACTGGCCGCCGGTGAACGACGACACGGTGCGGCTGTCGAGTACGGAGCCGCTGGCGGCGTCCAGCACGTCCACGCGCTGGCTGCGGCCGCCGTTGTCCCAGTCGAGGAAGTAGAGGCCGACCTGATGCGTCAGGCTGTCGGTGAGGTTAACGTCCACGGTGAAGGCGGACCCGTACCAGCAGGCGGCGAGGCGGCCGCCGGCGGGGTTCTGCAGGGCGCGGAGGTCGGTGGTCGAGGCGGCCCAGGTCCAGCTGGACTGGCCAGCCAGCGTCACCTGGGCGTAAGACGGCACGCTTGCGGCGGCGCCGGCCACGTCCGTGCCTTGTGCGCCGTAGACGCCCTGCCAGCTTCCTTGGTCCGTGGCGTCCGTCTTCACGAACGCGGCCGTACCGCCGGTCGAACTAGGGGGAGGGGTAGGGGGAAGGATAGGAACGCCGGCCAAGGAGTCCACTATCAGATTGGCGTAAGGGCTGCCCCGCCCGGTGACCAAGTCGTATCCCGCGCCGGCCGAATAGGCGCCGTTGCTGCCGGTGGTGACGTCATGGAAGTCGCTGCCGGGCAGCTTATAAAGGTCGGGCAGCGTTTGGGTGGCGCCGTCGAGCGAGCCTTTACCCGATAGGGCCAATCCCTGGTCCGCGACGGCGACGAGCGCCGCCCACTGCGGCGCCCCGGCGCTGGTCCCGTAAACCTGGATCCAGCCGCCGTAAGACGAGGTGTCGTAGACCGCAAAAGGCGACGACGACGATCCATCATAGGAGACGTCGGGCACCGCGCGCATGGTGCTGGTCTGGGTCACCACGCCCTTCTGATAGGCCGGCTGGGATTCATAGGCGCTGATCCCGCCGCCGCTGCCGCTCCATCCCGTTTCGCTCAGGTAGTTGCCCGAGACGTCGGTACTCAGCTGCGTGCCGCCCACCGCCAGGACGTTGGCCGAGACGGAAGGCGATTCGGGGGCGCCGGAGGAGCCGCTGTCGCCGGTGGACGCCACGAAGGTGACGCCGTTGTGGCCCGACGGCGTCGTGAAGTAGCTGTCGTAGGCGGTTTCGCCCGAAAACTCGCCGGCGCCCCAACTCATCGACACCACGGACACGCCCGTTTGATTGCGGGCGTAATTCACCGCCGAAATCAGGTCCGAAAAGCCGCTGCTGTTGGCCTCGACCAGCAGGATGTTGGCACCTGGCGCGATGGCGTGCGCCCACTCCACATCAAGGCTGATCTCCAGGCCCCAGTTCTGGTCGGCGGTCGGAAGAGTACTCCCGCCGCTCTCGTTCACCACGCTGAACTTCGGCGGGGCGGCAATGCCGTAAGTGGAATCGAAGGCGGCCAAGTCGCTGACGATGTTAGGCTGGCTGTAGGCGTCCACGATGGCGATGGTCTGGCCGGCGCCGTCGCCCTGGACGGCGCCGTTGTTGAACGTGATCTGGTCGAACCCGTAGGCGTGTCGGATCTGGGCGGGACTGAAGCCGCCGGGCTGCCCCGCGCTGCCGGCGGGAGCAAACCCGCCCGGGTTGACCAGCAGATGCGAGGTCGGGTTGACGACCGTCGGCACGGTGCGGTCTTCCAGGCGTTCCAGGGTCGGAAGAATACGGCGGCGGGCGGGCCGCCTCGCACTGTCACGCCGGGAAACGAGAGCGCATCGAAACAGAGAAAAACTCATCCCAAGTCCCTTTCAACCGACGGGAAAGGAGCAAAAGTAAATTTAATGAAGGGGGTCCGACGGCGGCCTACGCGAGAGCCACACTGCGCCAAACCTAGGCCACAATCGAAGGTGAAGCAAATGCGGAACGATCGAAAAGTCCTTCGGAATCAAAACTACCGCCAGGAACGGATCAGATCGGCCCCCGATCAGGGCGAAACGCGAAAGAGAAAGTTCAAGCGCGCCACATAATGCGGGCCGGAAGCCCCCGAACTCGTCGAGAGGCGACTGCTTTTGTTGGCATGTCTGCTCGGGTCACCGCACCGTCCCTGATGGAGACGGGCAGGCCGCAGAAGGGGCGGAAAGGGCAATCGGCACGGCGAACTGACCTGATTAACCAGCAATCATCTGCCGTCGGACTGACCTTATCTGAAGGTCAACCGCCCTACCAAGAACTCGTAGGGAAAACATCAACACCAATCTATTGACGCCGGCAAGGGGGTACAAGGGCATTTCGTCGAATTGCTGGGCTTGGCAGGATTATGGATGCGGTCTGTCCGCCCAATTGCAGAACAAAGCCGGCGGCATCGCATCGGCGATGGGGCTAACGGAACTGTACTATCGTGAGGCCAGTCGCCCGGCGGCGCCGGCCCAAACCTCTTCTTTAGACGCGGTGGCCAAAAGCCTCATTTTAGGGGCGGCGTAGCCCGCAGCGTTACGCGGTAGCTTAGCGGTTCCACGGCGCCGTGGTAATCGAGGAAAAGCCAAAGGGGCTGCGCGGCGATAACGCGAAGGCCAGGGTCCATAGACGGTTACACTCTATCTAACAGGAGCGCTGGCGGGCCGAACCGCGTTGTAGGGGCTTTCTCCCGCGACAGCAGACTGCGAGGGCGTCAGCTTTGTTTCCGTGGGAGAGATTTCCAGGAGACTGCCGGCGGCGTTCGGCCTTGTGTTGGCCCAGTCGTCCGGGCGCGACGTCGCATTGGCCGCAGGCGCATCAACGGTGATGGGGTGAGCCAGGATCGCCGGCTGCGGCGCCGCGCAGAACTCCGGCCATGTCTGCCAGACCGTCTTGTTGTAGCCGAAAGTGGGACTGGCGAGCGGTAGCGACGGCGGCGGCGGGGTGAACCAGCTCATGCAGCCGCAGAGCGGACACGCGGCGGAAACGGGCCGCGTCAGGAAGAGTGACAGGGCGGCCGCCAGTGCCGCAGGGAAGGCTTTCGTAACGCTTCGGGCCACGGCTATCCTCCATGAAAAAAGACCCGACGCCGACGACCGCGCGTCTCCGGACGCTCAATTGTCGGCGGCGATCGGGCGGCTGGGTGGCTCCGTCAACGTGGGGCCTGCGCCGCCGGCATACCACCGCGGCTTATCGCGGCGGCCGGTGCGGCCGGGGCGGCCGCCGCCGGCGTCCCCTGGCCGCCCTGGTTGAGGAAGTAGTGCGATGTGTTCATGAAAAAGGTCGGGTGGCCCGTCAGCGGCAGCCCCGTGGCGGCGTCGAGGCCGGAGATCCCGGCCGCGTTGGCCGCGACCCCCTGTTGCAAGCCATAGATGGAGTTCCCGAATTGTATTTCAGGGCGGACCAGCCCGTAGTAGTTGAGATACGCTGGGTTGTTGTTGCGCTGTAGGTTGAGGAACGGGCTGTAGACCGGCGGCAATGTGCCGGGGGGGCGCACGACCGGGACTTGGGCGCTAAGCCGCCCCGTCGAGAAGGCCAGTAGGCCAATGAAGGCGGCCGTCAAGATCCACAAGGTCTTCATGCGTTCCTCCTCGCGGCACGGTGGGTCATGGGGCGCGGGAAAGTTGCGGCTCCCGCATTGTACGACCCGGGCGTTCCCCACGCAACACACGCGCCCGAGATCGCAAACCAAGCGGCCGGGATCTCAGAAGCCGGCGCCCTGACCCGTGCCGTTGCTTCCGTTGTTGGAACCTCGTCTATGACGCCTCAACGCAAAACTGGAGTGCCGGCGCCCAGGCCCGTGCCGTTGCTTCCGTTGATTGGGTTGAACGACTGGACCGAGGCGTTGCCGAGCAAGACGACGCCGAACAGACGCTCTACCGGCGAGATGATGCGGGCCAGGGCGGTGTCGAGGGTGATGAGCGGCTCGGCCTCGACGTAGAGGCGGTCGCCGGGGAACAGTTGGTAGTTCGTCTCCGTCCGGCCGCGCTTCGTGACGGCGCACCAGTCCACCGGGAGGATCTGGTCTTCAGCTGAGCAAGCCGGCACCGGCCGGGCCACCCAGATGCGCCGCTTGTCGGCCACCGCGGACAGGCCGTTGACCTTGCTGACGGCGTCCAGCACGGTTTCGTTGCCGGTCACAGGCAGCCGGGTGATCTGCTGACCGCTGCCGCCGCCATCGTAAATCACGTAGAACACCTTACTGTTGAAGGCAAAGACATCCACGGATACTTCGGGGTTGAGCAGGTATTTGGCCAGGTAAGCCTCGATCGCCGCCTTGGCTTCCGGAAGCGTCTTGCCCACCACCGATACGTCGCCGTACGACCCTAAACCGACTGTACCGTCCTGTCGGACCAGGTGCTCGCCCCGGATTTGCTGAAGCGCTCGGGACTGGCCCAGGTAGACCTGCACCTCCGGTTTGACGACGTCCTTCTTCAGGTGCTCTTCAATGGCCGTCTTGGCCTCGGGAAGCGTCATGCCCACGACGCGGACGGTACCGTAGGTGAAGCCGAGGTTCACGGTCCCGTCCGTTTCGACCGCGTAGAGGCCTCCGATTGGCGCCGTCGCCAGGGCGTTGGCCTGGATCACGAGCGAGTCCAGCGGCTCGACCCGGTAAGGTGGCAGAGGGATGACGCGCAGGGCGTCGATCAGCAGGATGTCCGGCGGCTCAATCGTGTAAGGCGAGTGGGCCGTCTTGGCGAGTTCGCGCGGCAGCCCGTTGTCGCAGCATTCCGCGCTCGACTGACAGGATACGCAGCCGGCGCTTCCGGCGCAAACCAGCGTTAGCGCCGCGAGCGCCGCCCACCGCGTAGGATGCTTAGCCATTTTCCACTCCGTGCCAGGGACCCGTGTTCGAGAGAACCGAACGGGGCCGCGCCAAAAGGCGTCCGTGCAAACAGGACAACCCTTACCATCGGCACACGCGGAAACGAAAGATGAGCCAATTCGGTTGATTTTTGGGCGCCAAGACGTTTCACGGCACCCACGTCGGGCCGCCTAAAAGCGCGGCGGACAGCGCCGTGTTTTCCGACAGACCCTGGGTTGTCGGCCGCCAGGGCTGCCCGGCCCGTTTTACCACCGGACCCCCTTCAGGCCGGTGCTGTCCGGACATAAACACTTGATGAATAAAGAGTTCAAGCGAGCAACGGCCGTGAGTCCGTTTGCGGCGGTTCCGTCGGCGCCGCGTTTGCTTGAAGAGAAAACCCTCAAGGACGGAAAAGTGAGAGACTTAGGAGAAGTCCGGTGAATTGCTGTTGACTAACGAAATGGGACTGTTAAACTATGAGGGTAATTCTGAAATAAATGCTGACGAGTTGCATGAGTCTCGCCGGAATCCCTTTTTTTCATGCAACGTCCGCCGCCTTCGCCTCCATTCCGCGCAGCCGCCTGTGGGCAGCGCGACATCCAGAACGAACAAGGCATTGGGCGGCCTGAGCAATTAAACCCTCCGAATAGGAGGTTTTGGTTGGTTTGGCGCAAAGGTTCGGCCGCGCCGAACCCCCAGAGGAGATGGAGAAGCAATAATGACGTTGCTCGCCTCGGAAACCTTCGTCCGTTCCCCCGAACCACGCATGGCGGCCTTCCCGGTCCCCGAGACCGCCTGGCCTGGGCGCCGCAAGTTCGGCCGGATCGTCGGACTCTTCCTCCCGCACACCACAAGCAATGGCCCGGCCGGTACCAGGCTCCGGACAGCGGCCGGCCGTCCGAACGGAAAAATCGTTGGAACCAACAGCGCCAAAGTCGCGTCAAAGGCTGGTGCGCCGTCGCCAGCTAATCGGCCTCCGGCGGCTTCGCGCGGGTAGGTCCGCCGCGGAAGGAAAGGAACTCCCCGCGCGTTCGATGGGATGAATAATCCGCTCTCCGCCTCGGCGGCAAGGAAGCCAATGATTTCGTATTTGGATTCTCCCTTGAAGGTGGTTTTCGAGGGGGTGCGAACGCCTGCGTGCGACCCACGAGCACGGAGTGCGCGCCGAACGAGTGCTTCGTCACTCGTACTTTGATGGGTCATGTAGGACGGGCTTCTAGCCCGTCCAGCGGAACCGGAC
>DHJA01000255.1:0-13571 GCA_002404095.1 Planctomycetaceae bacterium UBA4732
AGGGGTGAGGCGAAACCCCTCGCTCGCGCTCGGGGCTAGTATTCTTGTTCGCGCGGAGACACACGCCTTGTGTTCAGCCTTCTCCAATCCTTTGCGCCACGCGCTGCACGTTTGGCTGGCGGTCGCGGCGGCCGTCTGCATTCGCACGGTAATCGCCCCCGACACCCATACCATATTCCCCGTCCTGGCCGGCAGCGCGACGCATTGGTGGGCCGACCAGCCGCTCTATGCCGCATACCCACCGCTTGACTACTTCCGTTATCCGCCGGCTTTCGCCGTCGCCTTCACGCCGTTCAGCGCCCTTGGTTATCGGGCTGGCGGCGTCCTATGGAGCTTGCTCGGCATCGGCGTCTTCGTCCTCGGTCTCTGGCGCTTCATCCGCGACGTGGCGCCCGGCGAGTGGACGGCGGCGCGTCAGGCCGTTTTCCTGGCGTTGGGTGCGCTGGGCGCCTTGCGCGGTTTGTGGAACGCCCAAAGCAACGCGCTCGCCGTCGGCCTGCTGCTTCTAGCGGCCGCCGCGTTGGTACGGCGCCGATGGTGGACCGCCGCCGCCGTGCTGGCCGCGTCGGTGCTAATTAAACTCACGCCGCTGGCGCCGGCTCTGCTGCTCTGCGCCATAAAGCCTCGGCGACTGCCCGCACGTTTTCTGTTGTTTCTGGCCATCGGCCTACTCGCACCCTTCCTGACGCGACCGCCGGAGATCGTTCTCGGCCATTATCGAGAATGGCTCTCTCACATGGCGTATACAGGAAGTGAACGCTGGCCCGGCTTCCGCGACGGCTGGACGGTCTGGCTAGTATTTCGGGACGCGCTGCAAGGCCGCGCCGGCGCTCCGGCCATGCGCGCGCCGCTGGTTTCCGGCGTCTACCGCGCCATCCAGCTTGTAACGGCGGCGGCCGCCTTGGGATGGTGTCTCTGGCAGCGGCGGTGCATTAATGATCCACGAAAGCTGACAACAGTGGTGCTGGCGATGGGGCTGGCGTGGCTGATGCTGTTCGGCCCAGCGGTGGAACACGCGACGTATGTATTTCTAACGCCGGTCTTGAACTGGGCCTTGCTCCAGCGCGGCGCCTGGCGCGGCGGTCGTTGGCTTATCGGCACGGCGTTCGTATTGGTGATGTTTTTAGGCTGGGCCGTGGTCTCGCCTGCCGTAATGGAGACGGCGCCGATCCTGCTGACGGTCCTGCCCATCGGCACGGCGTTGTTCACGCTCTGGCTGATCGGTTACGCACCGATTTATCTTCGCGTGAACCAATATGCCCAGGCGATCAGCACGCCTTGCAATGGCAACCGCAGCCAGATCGTGCTTGCAGGGAAATCGGGATAATCGGACGCATGTAAGGCCATATGGACGTTGGCGGGGAAGACCGCGATCAAGAGCGCGATCAGTCCCCAGGCGGCGAGAACTTGGCATTTCGGGATGAGAAGCATTGCGCCAAGGACGATCTCAAAAACCCCACTTATATAGACAAGCTCCAAATGCCACGGCAGGTACGGCGGCATGACCTTCACAAACGAATCGGTGATCACGAAATGGAGCGTCCCTGCCGAAAGGAAGATCGCCGCGAACAACCATTTCATCACGATTTTGAAGATGTACATAATCCGCCTTAAATCGAACGCCTCTACAGATTCTTAACATCACGCGCACCTCTTCGTCTACCTTCATAAGAGGCTCTCCGCAAAGAACGGCCACAGATGAACACCGATGAACACAGATGAAAAGCCAG
The DNA here is from genome assembly GCA_002404095.1 of Planctomycetaceae bacterium UBA4732. Lineage (GTDB taxonomy): Bacteria > Planctomycetota > Planctomycetia > Gemmatales > Gemmataceae > UBA4732. The sequence continues at coordinate 1,731 of DHJA01000255.1, forward strand.
AGAGAAAAATGCCACTTTACCCGGCAATCCAAACTCCTCTTTCCTTCTCATCTGTGTTCATCCGTGTTCATCTGTGGCTCGTTCTTTGCTTTCCGGACAGCCTCTCAGAACCTCAATTCAAGGTCCGGTCGTGATTGCCGTTCGGTTTTCGTCGCCCGGAAATGGGTGAACTTCCACAGATCGTCCAGCACCACGTCGAAACCAAGGCTTTGCAGATCCCGGACGAACCGTTCCCGATCCGTGAAACGCGCGGTGGGCTCGATGATGTGCAGCCGGCCGTCGAGTTTGAGCGTGCGGTGCGCTTCACGGAGGTAATCGGTGAAGTTGGCGCCCATCAGGGACAGCGAGAAGATCGCCACGTCAAGCGTCTCATCGTCGAGCGGAACATGGGCCATGTCGCAGGCGACCACGGCGTCGTTGACGGCAACGTGATCGAAACTGTGTACGGTATGCCGATCCGCCAGCGCCTCGGCCAGTTTGGCCTCGCCGCAGCCGAAATCGCCGATCACCAGTCCGCCGCGCTTCTGACACCAGCGGATCATTTCTTCGTAGGGAACGACGGCCCAGCCTTTTCGGGCCTCCCGGTAGAGCGTGTGGTATTGCGCCCACTCTTCCGGGTTGTCCCGCAGCCGCTCGTGCGTGGTTTCACTGCGTCCGTGATTCCAATGCTGGTTCATCTGCGAAAAATCGCCGTAGCGGCGGCGGCGGCGCACAGACAGTTTAGCCTGCGCAAGAGGCCCGCGCGCACCCTTCAATGGCGGGCGCGGGCCGGCGGTCAGCTTTTCAACGGAGGCGTGACGGGATCGTCAACCCACTTGCTTGTGGTAAAATCCCAGCTCGATTTCATGATCGCCGGAAAAACCTCCGTGCGGTGGTGAACGGCGTCGCTGAACTTTTCCAGGGAGCGTTGCTCATAGAACTCGTTGCGGGGCATGTCCGGGAACCTCCGCTCTCCCCAAGGCCCCTTGATGAGCCAATATTTCCCGCGCGGGCGCAAAATCTGTGATGGCATATCTGACCTCCTTACCCATTGTCTGTCGTTCGGCAAGCGCCATTCGCCCACCGCAACCACTTATAATCTACCATCACTCGACAGCCGAATTCAAGAGAAAAAGATAATTTCGATGTAAAATATGACAAATGTATGTGCATGGCCTCCGTGTCAAGTCATACCCCCCTACCCCCCCCTCCCTCACTTGCCGGCTCGCTTTTGCGATTTGCGGGTTATCGGAGGCTGCTCACTCCTTCTCCACGCGGCCGGCCCAGACGCACACGCCGCGGCGTTGGACAGCCGGACGGCATCGGCCGGTCGGCCGCTCGCCCTTTTTTGTGGCGTCCGGCGCGTCCCCCAGGTAGAATCGCCAGGATCACCCGTCCATCCCTAGGAGTTCGTCATGGCGACCGTGAACCCCCGCACCGTTCTTGCCACCGCCGTCTGCTGCGTCGCATTCGTGATCGGCTGCAACCCCGACCGTGCGGTCACTGAGGGACCGAAGCCCGGCAAGGACAGGGACCAGCCCGCCCAGCCAGGACCGGCGCAGCCCGTCCGCCCGGATGCTCGCAAACCGGCCCCCGCCGCGCCAAATCCTGATCCGAAACCCCCTGCCCCACAGCCATCACCGAAGGCGGACAAGCCGACGGAACCAGCAAAAGATCATCCCGCGAATTCCGACCCGAAACCACCTGCGCCGAAGCCAGCTGATGTCGTCGGCATCGAAGGCTTGATCGGCATCTCCCCCGACCTCAAAGTCTACGCAGACTTCAAAACCTTAGCAGCAGATACCGGCGGCCTTGGCTTTAAGGTCGTTGACCTTGAGACGGGGAAGAGTCTCCCATCGCCGAAGTGGGATCGAGATTGGGGATGGCCATCATCGGCGGCCTTCGCTGAGGATGTCATCGCAGTCGTGACGGGTAAAGTCTCCTTCGATGCAGTGAAGATATTCTCCCGGAAAACCGGGGAGCTTGAGCAGAACGTCCACGGTGAGCAGATCAGTGGGGCGGCGTTCACGCCAGACGGTCGGTTCCTCGCTATCACCGAGTTTCGGCCGCCCTACCAATACCTCGTCCTGCGCGACATCCAGGGGAAGAAGACGATTGCCGACTTGCCCCTCGGTGGTGCCGGCTACTGCTCTCTAGCCGTGACGGGGAATCGCGTGGCTGCGTACGAGTCGCAAAGCGGCCAGCTCACGGTTGTGGAAGCCGCGACCGGGAAATTGGTGAAGACAATCAAGACCGAGGAATTCCGCAAGAGCAGCGGTTCGGACCATGCCGAACCGCCGCTCGCCATTTCCCCAGAAGGCAATCTCCTCGCCTTCGAGGCGGAGGATAGTGTCCTCCTCTACGACATCGCCAAAGGGAAGGTCGCCCACAAGCTGGAGGGGCATCTCGACACCGTGCAGGCCGTTGCGTTCTCCCCGAATGGGGAAACCGTTGCTAGCGCCGCGAAGGACAAAACCATCCGCTTCTGGAACGTGAAGGAGGGGAAGGAGGTCAAGGCCATCAAGGATCTTCCAGCGGGTGCCTCCAAGTTGATCTTCTCCGCCGATGGCAAGAAGATTGCGGTCGTCTACCACAACCGACTCAAACCGACCAATGCGGAAATTCGCAGCGTTGGGGCGGACTGACCGGCACATCGAAACGGCGGCCGCTCTCGCAGGCGAAGCCCTGCGCCAGGCCGTCCAGGTCGTCGGAATGGACCGGCCAGGCCAATCCCCCGTCGGCCAGGGCGCTTGACGGCGCGGAATAGCGGCTGTAGGGTGCGTGGTATACAGAAGTGACCTATCGTCACCTACTGCGCCCCAACCTGCTTTACCGTGAGGTCGATCCTGTGGCTAACCAACCTCGCTGTCCCCTTTGTTCCCAAGACGCCGACCAAGCGTTGCAAGCGACGGCGAACAGCCTCCACTACTCATGCAAGCGTTGCGGCCGTTTCTTCTATTCCGGCCTCACCTTCCAGGACTTGCCGTCGCTACAAGTCCTAACCCTCTTATGCGGGTACGTTCGAGAACAGAACGAACGCGGCAACAGCGCCATCGAAGTCAACAAGGGCGTGGCCGAAAACATCCAGAACCTGGCCCCGCGCGGCGTCCAGGAACAGGCTGACCGCCTGCTCCAAGCCATCGCGCGGAAGTCGGAATGGCCGGGCTTCAAGGTGCCCCTGGACGCGCGCGTGGACTACCCGTTGGGCTACTGTGCCAACCACGAAGAATTCAACTTCTTCCTGGGAATGTTGCAGGCGAGGCGCATGATCGACAATTTTTCGGGGCCATCCGGGGAGACGACCTCTTCACTGACGGGGGACGGCTGGTCCCACGTCGATCAACTCCGCAAGTCGAACGTGGAGTCGCTGAAGGTCTTCGTGGCAATGTCCTTCGCGGCCGACGTGAGCGCCGCCTTCACGGACGCCATCAAGCCGGCCGTGGAGGCTTGTGGATACCGTCCATTGCGGATAGACAACAAGGATTACTTGGGCGGCATTTTCGACGAGATCGTCGCCGAGGTCCGGGAGAGCCGATTCGTTGTGGCGGACCTGACAGGCCAGCGTCAGGGCGTGTACTACGAAGCGGGCTACGCATTGGGTCTGGGACTGCCAGTGGTGCTGACCTGCCGGAAAGATGACCTGAAAAACGTCCATTTCGACGCCAAGCACATGAATATCCTGGTATGGAAGAACCCCCTGAAACTGGTCAAGCCCCTCCAGGACCGCATCCGTGCAGTAATCGGTTTGGGTCCGGGTGTAACATTCTGACTGGCCATCGGCCCTTAGGCGACGCAAGTTCATTTGAGGGCCGCCCCATAAGCCGTTGCAGCGGACGAGCCGCCCAGGCTCGCTCCGCTCGGACCGCAGCGCGCAAAAGGGGACAGAGTAAATTTGCGCTGCATCGGAGCATAAATGTATGCTATGCCAATAGTGTTCGGCTCATCTCTTGCTCTTGGCGCTGCAAGCGGTCACCGCGGTCTCGCTCGCGTATATAAAGGTATCACACTTCCCGCGGCGTGCGGCCGCAGTCGAGGCAGCGCCGTTCTCCCGTGACAGGATCGAGCTTCATCCAAGGCTTGTCGCATGGAACGCACCAGTCTTCGACCGGCACAAGGTTGCGATCTTGCATCGCGTCGGCTTTTAGGGAGTCGTTCGCGCCCCGCAGCCTTTGATTGTCTGCGCCGACTTCGGCCAGCATCTGCGTTGCCGACAACAGGTTATCCTGGCAGTTCAAGGCGAGCCTGAACAAGCCGTCGATAGCCAACCGCGCATTGGGAATCGCCATTGTTATTCCTCTACGGGCGACGATTTAGATAGTATACAAACGCTTCAAGCCCGGTGCAACCGCCGGGGTGCCATGCTTTCGCGGCCCCAGTCGGTGCGAGAAATCCCAGGAACCGCCGCCGCGAAAGCATGTTGGCCTCGCGCGGCAGCCATGCTTTCGCGGCGCCCTTGCTGCTGTCTCGGTTCAGAAAAGGGCCGCGAAAGCATGGCACCCAGCGCCACGCCGTCCGAACTGGTAATTCCACCGCGTTACGAACCCTTTTTAGGCACCCGCCCCGCGAATGATCCGGTTGTACTCCGCGTGAGGTCCGATCCAGAACCAGATAATCTGGCCGTCTCCCTCTTCAGCCGCCAGCGCCCGATGCCCGATCCCTACCCGAGCCGACCAAAGCCGTCCAACTCGCTTGAAGTGCAGCGACGGGTGGTGCGGGTCCGCACGGAGTAGTTCGTAATCGCCGTCGGTCAACCGTCGCACCGCCTCTGGCGGCCGCGCGTAGCAATCCCAGACGACCGAAGTCGTATGGTGGGTCATAAGGGCCGCATCCGCCCCGCTCGATGTTCCGCCAACGCGCGATCCGTTAGCGCGTCCAATCGGCCGTCACGCTCGTCTTGCGCGATTTGCTCGTCCCATTGCCGCTCTTCGTACTCGGTCAGCCAGGCGCGGATTTTGGCCACCTGCTCAGGCGGCAGTTGTGCAATGGCGGTAGTGATTGCCTCAATGGTATTCATGGTTCTTCCTCCATGTCACTGTCCTAAATAGCCATAGTAACACCCCATGCGGTCAATTCCTATCGTCTTTGCCCGGCCAGATCGTTCGCGTTGCCGATTCCGTTCGCGCTCCCCTCAGATACGCCTCGAACTTCGCCGTCACGTCCCTGGGCCGCGACACGCTTGGCGGGTTGGCGGGCGTTCCGGAAGTCCCTTGCCGCTCACGACATTCATCCGCCAACCTGCCCTTCTCCTGCCGCGCCGACGGTCTCGAAAGCGACCGGGTTCGGAAGAGCAACGTGGGTGACGCCGGCGGGTAGGGACGAAACGGTCAAGCAGCGCAACGTCCGCCTGAAGACCCACCATGAGCGCGGAAAAGTGGACATCGTACATTTACGCTCTGATATGACGTAAATGTATAATGCCCCCGTTTCCGCGCCCTGGCAAGCGGAACTGTCCTTTTACCGACCACATGGCAGCCAGCGATCGGTATAATCGCAGGAAGTGAATGAACCCCGCCCATTGGAGTCCCGGTATGGTGGAAATTCTGACTGTTTCTGAGATTGAGCAACGCCACTCCGACCAGTGGGTTTTGGTCGGCCAGCCGCAGGCGAATGCGTCCCACGAGGTCCAGTCCGGGCAGGTGCTGTTCGCCAGCCACGACCGCGACGAGGTTTATCGCAAGGCCGTCGAGCTGCGGTCCGGCAGATTCGCGATCTTGTTCACCGGGAAAATGCCGGCCGACGTGGCGGTGGTGCTATGAGCGTTGCGTTCAACCCGGCGGCCGGGCTTGTGCTGGTCAGTGCTGAACTGGAAGGACCGACCGGCACGGCGATCGTGCGGTTGGCTTTGGACACGGGTGCGACCGCGACGCTGCTGAACGTGGCGATTGCGGCGTCTCCCGCAGGTTTCTTTCATCGGCAATAGAGTCGCCAGCGCGCCCGCAAGGCCGCCAGCGCCTTCAAGTAGTCCTGAAACGTCGTCGCCGTCTTTGGCTCGATGACTCCGTGCGTCGGGCTGGCCGGCCGTTGGTGGCGGGTAAGCCGCATCCCTGGGCGGCGAAACGCTTGGCGGGTTGGCGGGCGCTCCCCAAGTCCTTTGCCGCTCACGACATTTATCCGCCAACCCCTCACCCGCCAACCTGTCCTTGGCGGGTAAACTCTGGCGACGACATCCCTCGTTTTTCGGCTCAGAGAGCCGGCTTCCGGAACAGACTCTTAACGGCCTCAGCCGGGGGGTTGACGCACCAGCCGACGCGCGCTGGCGTCCTCTGAGTCCTCCAACCACGCCACGTCGGAAGCATCATCGGCGAAGCGCTTGACGCCCACCGCCTTGATCGCCGCGTCGGAAACCACCGCCAGCGGCGTGTAACGCGGATGATGCGACTCCTTATAGGGGTCGTTGCAGGCGGCGTTGTAGCAGCAGATCATCGCCCAGCGTGGGTTGTCCGAACGGTTGCGGTCAGAGCGGTGCAGCAGGTTCGGGTGGAAAAACAGCGCGGCGCCCGGACCCATCTCGACGTAATCCAACGGCATTCGCTTCAGCAACTCCGTTACGCGCTCGCGGTCGGCGCCGGCCTGGTCGCCGGTCAGTACGTGGTCGATGCGTCCACAGCGGTGCGATCCGCGGATCACTTGAAGGCAACCGTTCTCGCGCGTGCAAGGGTCCACGGCGATGAACACGCTCGTCAGCAGCGGTTCTAGTACGCCATTCTGATACCAGTAGCCGTAGTCCTGGTGCCACGCCCAGGCGCCGCCGACCTTGGCGTCTTTCATCACCATTTTGGAGTGATAATGGTAGACTTCGCCGCCGAGCAGCTTCTCGGCCGAACGCACCACCCGCTCGCAGCGGGCGAACATGCCGTAAACGCCGTCGCCGGGATGGTTCCACAGCGACAGCCGAACCGTACCGCCTTCGCCATCGGCGCGGCCGAAGGAGCGGCGGTCGAGTTCGTGGTCCTCTTTGGCGGCGCGGCGCAGGAGGTCCGTCTCCTCCGCGTCGAAAAGGCCGTTGACCAGGACGTAACCGTCTTGGTGGTAGCGGGCGGCTTGCTCATCGGTCAGTAGGAATGGGGACATGGAACGCCTCGGCGCGGGTAACAAAATGGCGAACGGCCGGCGTAAGCCGGCTGGTACTTCACGCTATCGCCGATAGCATCCTATACCAGCCGGCTTACGCCGGCCGTTCGCCCATAAAGTTATTAGCTCTTACCGCGGCCGATCGCGCACGTCGTTGAGCCGTAAACGCGCCGGGCCTTGCACGCGCTCCAGAGCCGCGCTCACCGCGGCGCGCGGCGGCCGATTCTGATGCTCCAGCCTCGCCCCCTGCTCAAAATCCTCGAAGGCGTCCCGATCACCCAACATCAGCTGGGCCAGACCTAAATAGTAGTAATAACGTGCATCCTGGCCGTCCTGCTCCACCGACGTGAAAAACTCCTTCTCCGCCTTGGTGTACTCGCGCTCGTTGTACCAGTGCAGGCCGGCGGCGTAATGCTTCTCCGCTTCCACCGGGTCGGCCACGGTCAAGGCGTTCGGCCGCCGTAGGTTCGGGTGGCCGTTGATGATCGCCAACAACCCGGCGGCGTGTTCCGGGCTGAGAAGCGGACGTAAACCCTCCACATAGGTCCTTAATGCCGGCGTCCACAATCCCTTGATCGCATAAGCCTGGGCGCGCGCTTCAAACGGCACATCGCTTTCTTTGGCCGACAAAATCTCATCCGCCAGCTTCACCGCTTCCCGCGCGGCTGGGTCTATCGGTCCAGCGAACTCGCCCGGCTGCACACCCACCGCAATCAGCGCGATCAGTACGTCCAGGCCCGGCGCCACCTCGCCCTTGCCAATCCTGGCCGGCGCCGCCGTCCTTGGCAGGATCAGCATTCGGGCCAACGCCGCACGGTAACGGGCGCCGTCCGCGTCCAGGGCGCCGTGGGCCTTCAACGCCTGACGGTAATCCTGGAGCGCCTCGTCCGTCTGACCTAGCTGTTCCGCAATCTGCCCGCTCAGGTACAACGCATCGGCCCGGCCGCTCTTCTTCGCCTCTTCCGCGTCTTTGCGGGCGGCGATCAAATCCGGATCGTTGGCGGCGGCGCGGCCGTTGCCGTGGGCGAGCGCTTGGTCCAAACGTAGGGCGCCGCGTTCGACGAGCAGGCCGGCTCTCGTCTGTGGCGCCGCCGTTTCCAGCACCTGATTGAGCATGGCCAGCGCCTGCGGGATCTGACCTTCCTTACGGAGCGCCTCGGCCCGCGCCGCGAAATAGGCCGACGGATCCGACGCCTCTTTCAGAGCCGCTTCCGTCTCCAACCACCATACGGTATCTTCTTTGGGGAGATTGGCCTTGGCCTGCTCCAGTTCCGTCTTCGCCTCGGCGTACTTTTCCTCGTTCCGCAGGGCGATCCCCTTCACCGCGTGAGCGCGGGCTTTGTCTGCCGGCGACGCTTTCGCTTCCTTCAACACCAGGTCGGCGTCGATAATGGCCTTGGCCGCCAGGTCGGCGCGGCCGCGCTCCCGCAACAGCGGCATCCAGAACGTCAGCATCTGGTCGGGTTGCCAGCGCTGCTTGAGCGTACCGTTCAGGCCGGCCACTTCGCCTTCCAGGCCGCGAATCCTCCTTTGCGGATCGGCAATGGCCGCCAACCGGGCCGTGTCCTTCACCGCCGCCAGCAAGGCCGCGTCCCCGGCCTCGGGCTTCAGGAACATCGGCGTTAGCGCCTGGGCGACGTTTTTGAGGGTCTCTCCCTCCTTGACGGCCGCGCCTTCGGCGGCCTTCACCTTCTCCGTGAGGTCCGCGCCTTTCTTCTCTGAGGCGGCCAGGTCTTTCTTCTTTGCCTCCAGGTCGTCTTTCACGGCGACGAAATCCTTCTGGGTCGCTTCGAGGTCTTTTTTGGTCTTTTCCGTCTCTTTCTTGGCCGTCTCGACGTTTTTCTCGGCCGTTTCGACGGCCTTCCGCTGGATCGTCGCGTCCGCGGTCGCCTTGGCAAGTTTTTCGGAGAGGTTCTTGTTTGCCGCAAGTACGGCGTCCACTGCCGCGGCAGGATTCTTTCCCTTCACAAGCGGCAATCCGGACGTGCTAAGTTGCTTTTGCAGCTCCCAGTACGCCTTCAGTTCCTCGCAGCTACGGAGGAAGATTTCCTCCGTCGGATCGCTGTTGGGGTTCTGCGCCTTGCCGAGCGCGGTGAAACGCCGCTTGGTGTGGAGCTCCGAGGCTTTCTTGATCGCCGCCAGGGCGTCGTCGTATTTCCCCTGACTCGCTTTCGTCACCGCCAGCCAGAACGCGGAACCCGCTTCCGTGTAACCCGGCTCGCCCACGGCCGGCGGCGGTACTTTGGCCGGTTCGACCGGCTTGGCTGGTTCAACAGGGTCCGCCGGCTTCGCCGGGTCCACTGGCTGAAGAGCTGTCAGCAACAGCGCGAGCAGGGCGCCGTCGTCGGCCGGTTCGGCGCGGCCCGTCGCGCCGGCCGTTTTCGGCGTCACGCGGTTTATGCCGGCGTCGAAGCGCTCCTTTTGAGCGGCGTTGTCTTTGAACCTATCCGCCCCTTCTTTGTAGGCTTTCAGGGCGCCGTCGTAATCCTTGGACGCTTCCCGCGCCACGCCCAGGTAGAAAAGCGAGTCGGCGGCGACGACGGGATCGGCCGCCTTCGCTCCGGCCTCTAAATCCTTCACGGCGGCCTGAAGCACGGGATCGTTTGCTTCGATCGGCTTTATGTTCGCACTTTGCTGGGCGAGGTAGTTGCGCACGCGGTATTCACCGCGCGCCGCCACTTCATCGGGTTTCGTTTCATCCGCCGCCTCAATGTTGGCCTTTTGCGCCCGTTCGAGGTCGCCGCTCCGCACGGCCGCCGCTCTGTCCGCGAAGGGCACGACGGCGGGCGCCTGGACGTTGGGCGTGTTCGTCGTCGTCGCGCCCTGGCCGTTGTTCGCCATCCCGCGCCATTCTTTTGGCGGCTCAATGTTGAAAAACCAGAGCGCGAGGCAAGCGCCTGTCGCCACGAGTCCCCCTAACAACGCTCCCCCCAAACCGGCGCCGACCATCGAGCGGCGTTTCTCCTTCTTGCCTTTTGCGGGCCGCTCCGTCTCTTCCTCAGCCGCGGCTTCCTCCTGATCGTCCACCGGCTGCTTGTCATCCATCCCAATGGTCGGCTCATCGTCCGCCAACAAGCCGGACGTTTCGCCTTCCGCCATTTCGAGCGGAGCGCCGGAGCCGCCGAGGCCGCCGGATTCATCGAAGAAATCTCCGCCCTTCGCCGGCTCGTCGTGACGGCCGCCCAGGTTCACTTCCGAAGGAGACAATTCCTCCCCGCCATGAAGACTTTTCGACTTGGCCTGGTAGGGCCGGGCGGACTCCAACGGCGGCGCGGACGCCGGCTCGGGCGGCGCCGCGGGAAACGTTGCCGAGGCGCCGAGGTCCACCGACGACGAATCCACGAGGTCGGCCGGCGCCATCTCGGTCAGGTCGATCTCTTCCTCTTCCGACGACAGCTGCCCAGCCACGGCGTCGGCGCCCGATTCTCCAGGCTTCCCGGAAGCGACGTTGAATTGTTCCCGCGGCAGGTTCAAGTCGGATTCCACCTCCTCGGCAATCAAGTCGCGGCCGGAGTCCGACGTATCGGGAGAGTTCTTTTCGATGCCGTCAAGCGAGCCGGAGCCCCCCTTGGACGCAATGATTTCATCGCCGCCCAAGTCCAGCCCGGCGTCAGAGATCGGCCGGCCCGGCGCGCTGGTTCTCGGCTCGGCCGCCGGCAGATCTTCAAGAACGTCGGCGTCGATCAGATTGATGCTCGAATCGGCGACCGTGATCCCGGACAATCCCTGAGAGTCCGCCGCATCCACGGCGTGTTCATGCCCCAGATAGATCCCGGAATCCACGGCTTCAACTGCCGGCCGTGCTTCCAAGGCCTCGGCGACGATTTCCTCCTCAAGGTCCGCCGCGACCAGATCAATACCGGAGCCGGCCGCCTCGACCATCGGCGGCGATTGCTCCTCACTATTGGGGGCCAGCAAGTTCAAAGCGGAATCGTCGGCGTCGGCGATCGGAGCGGCGGGATCAGGCGGTGGTAGGCCGCGAGAAAAGGACGCGGAGGCGTCGCCGGAGAAGATCGAGCGAACGGCCGCCAAATCTCCCGCCAGGGCGTCCTCGTCATCGGCTGGCGCGGCGGACGGGGTCTCGCCTCTCGCCAACCCTCCCCCAGCCGTGGGAAGGGTGGAATGCGTCGGGTGAGACTCGCCGGCCGTAGCAGCCGGTCCCGACGTGGGAGCGATCAAGTGGGCGTCCGCAGGGTCGTCGAAGAGTACGGCGTCCGGTTCGGGCGGCGCCGATTTCTCCTCAACGAGAGACGCCCATTCGATGAACGAAAGTCCGCTGGCATCGTCGGCATTAGCCGCCGCGCTGCCGGCGTGGGGGTCCGACGCCACGGCAGGCAAGCCCAGATCGACGGACGAATCCGGCGCCTCTTCCGCCACTTCGATCACCTCGTCGTCCGCCAGTTCGACCACCTCCGCGCAGTACGGGCAGGCAGCCAGTTTGTCGGGATAAGAGCGTTTGCAGACCTCACAGTGTTTCGACATGCCCGTGCCACTCCAGATTGAATGCACAATGAGCGCGGATGGCGCTATTTTCCTATTGTCCTCAGGTTTTCAGAGCGCCGCAATCCCTTTCTGGAAAATGCGCGGTTTCGCCGCCGGGACTGGCCGCGCCGCTGCCGCATTCTTCGTAATCGTTGTAATCGTAATTCATGGCATATGCGCTCCTACTGAATCCAGCGTTGGAAAAGCGCCAGGCGAGCCGCCGGGTTTATCCCGGCGGGTCGGACGACGGGCATAAAGCCCGCCGCTCGCCTTGGCTTTCCTCAAGCTAGTGCAACGTCACTCGTACTT
>DHJA01000255.1:13726-15218 GCA_002404095.1 Planctomycetaceae bacterium UBA4732
ATCCATGCGTGACGAAGCACTAGATTCAGTAGTCGAACGACTGAGGCAAGATTCCATCTGCTCGCCGATCTGGCACACGGTATGGTAAATGAAACGTCCGCGCCGCTGACCGGCCTCCTCCGGAGAAAGCCCCATGACCACTCCCGCGCCCTCTCTCGGCCTCGACGACTGCTTCACGCAGCTGCTTTCGCTTAATCCCTTCCTCGACAATCGCATCAATCACCCCTCCGCCTCCGACGTCGATGTGGCCGACATCCATCAAACCGCTTTCGCCCGGCTGACCGGCCTCGCCCACCAGGCGTTGGCGGCCCGTCGCGGCATCGGCGTTGTTCTGTGGGGTGAAGCTGGCGTTGGCAAAAGCCACCTGCTGTCACGGTTCGCCCGCTGGGCCGCCGCGGACGACCAGGCGTATTTCGTCTACCTGCACAATCTCCAAGCGGCGCCGGAGCGACTGCCCGCGGCGCTCTTGCGCGCTGTGGTCGGCCTATTGACGCTCGGCCAGAGCCGACGCTGGCGCGGTACGCCTTTATGGAAATTGGTGTTCGGCTGGCTGCTGGAAGCCGTGGGCGGCGTGGAGGGTAGATATAAGGCGAAAAGGTTGCATGAGGTTCACATGGTCCGCATCGAGCGCCTTGCCGCTTCCAACCTGCCTGGCGCGAACCCCATCGACCGAACCGTGTACGAGGTATTGTTCCAGTTCTTTCGCTCCGCATGTGAGGCGTCGGAAGGCCGTGACGACGGCACGACCGCGGCGCTGGCGGTTCGCTGGTTGTCGGGCGAAGCGCTCGACGCGGAGGAGGCCGCGCGAATCGGCGCGCGGCCGGAGCAGGCCGGCGAAGTCGGTGCCTTGGCCGACAACGAGCAAGTCAAGCAAGTCCTCGTCGCGCTGTCGCGGTTGGCCGCGGCGGCGGGTCGCCCGTTCGTGCTGGCCTTCGATCAGGTGGACAATCTGGAGGACGGCCAATTCGCCGCCTTGGCGCGGTTCCTCGAAGCCTTGATCGACGCCTCACCCAACCTGTTGGCGGTGACGGCCGGCGTTCAGAGTACGCTGTTTCACTGGCGGCAGAACCGGCTCATTCAGGATTCGGCCTGGGACCGCCTCGCGCAGTTCGAGGTGAGCTTGCAGCGCTTAACCGCTGAGCAATCGCGGCAACTGATCCAAGCACGGCTGACGGAGTTCCTCGCGCCGTTTGCCGGCCTGGGACCGATTTATGAGCGGTTGCGCGCCGACCCCCTCTTCCCATTGGGCGCCCCGTGGTATGAACAACATTTTCAAGACAAAGTGGATATCCGACCGAGGGATGTGGTCAATTGGGCGCGCGAGGGATGGCGCCGACAGCAGGAAGCGATAGCGCACGTGGGCGGTCCCGAATGGCTGGCCGGCTGGACCGGCCGCGCGGCCGACAAGGAGAATGGAAAGCCGCCGACTCTCGACGAAACCACCGAAGCAGTCGATCGCGCGGTGGGCGCCGTCGTAACGGCCCCCGCCGCC
>DHJA01000255.1:15291-15954 GCA_002404095.1 Planctomycetaceae bacterium UBA4732
GCGCCGTCGTAACGGCCCACGCCGCCGCCGTCCGCCGGAATCCCGCCGACGCGCCGCCGGACGCCGACCGCATGGCCGCGCTCTTCCACGTCTTGCTGACGCAGTGCGGAGAACGCGCCGGCGCATCAGGACTGCGGCGCCTTCCGACGGCGGACAAAGGCTTGCGCCCCCCGTATGACCTGGAGTTCACGCAATCCGGCGCGAGCGGCGGACCCGTGCAGACGGGCCTTTTGTTCGTCGGGGTCAGCCGCGCCATATCGGCAGCGGCCTTTCTGCGTCGTCTGGTCGAGGCGCCGTCTCTGCCGCAACGGTTGTTCCTGATTACGGACGAGCGGATGAAATTGCCGATTGGCGCCAAGGGAGCGACGTATCTCAAGGAGTTGCAGGAGCGACCGGGCCAGTCATTTGAGCGGCGAGAGCTATCGGTCACGGAGTTAGCCGATCTGGGAGCGTTGCAGGCGGCGGTGCTACAGGCGCGATCCGGCGACCTGGAAGCGGAGCCGCGACCGGGGCGGATTTGCCCCATAAGCGAGCGTGAAGTGATTGAATCGCACCATCGTCGCGGGCGCTATCGCGCCTGCCCGCTGCTGCGCGATCTGCTGGCGCCGCCGGTATCCTTCACGGTTCAACCGGCGACCGGTCTTACTCCCTCCCCCCTTGCGG
>DHJA01000255.1:16081-17327 GCA_002404095.1 Planctomycetaceae bacterium UBA4732
CCCCAACCCTCCCCCGCAAGGGGGGAGGGAGTACATGCGGTCAACGAGGCGCGGCGGTGGGAAGGACGCAGCGCGGGTTGACGAGGCAGTGCAGGTTGACCGGATTGCGCACGGGTTCGCCACGCAGCAGACGTAGGGCTTCTTCGGCCCCCTTGGTGCGCATCTCGGCGAAAGCTTCGACGGAGTAAAACGCGGCGTGCGGCGTGAGCAAGACGCGCGGATGGCGCCGCAGCCGCTCGTCGTCAAGGGGTTCGCGCTCCACCACGTCGAGGCCGGCATAGGCAACGTGGCCGGAATCCACGGCGTCCAGAAGGGCCGGCACGTCAATGCAAGGCCCGCGCGCGGTGTTGATGACGTAGGCGCCAGTGGGTAGACGCGCCAGCGTTTCGGCGTTGAGGATGTAACGTGTTTCGACCGTGAGAGGACAGTGCAGACTAAGGAATTGAGACTGTGCCAGTAGATCATCAAGTCGCCAGCAGCGCTCTACGCCGAGCGATTTTTCGAGGCCGTCCGGCTTAAACGGATCGTAAATGACGATGCGCATCCCAAGAGCTTTGGCGCGCAGGGCCATTGCCGTGCCGATGCGTCCGCAGCCGATCAACCCGAGGGTACGGCCGCGCAGGCGGGGCGTCCCGAATACCGTCGTCGGATCCCACCGGCCGGCGCGGACGGACTGCTCGGCCGGCAAGAGTCGCCGCGCGAGAGCCAGCAGTAACAGGAGCGCGTGGTCAGCGACCTCCTCGGTGCCATAATCCGGCACGTTGCAAACCACGATGCCGCGACTACCGGCCGCTTTCAGATCGACGTTATCGAAGCCGACGCCGCAGCGGACGATGCCGCGGCACTTCGTCAACGTCGCGATGGAGTACTCGGTCAGCTTGATGTCGTGGAACACCAGCAACACGTCGGCGGCCGCGGCGCGCGCGGCCACGTCCGCCTCGTCGTAGGTCTGCAGTAGGAGAAGGTCGGCCGCTGGGTCGAGAACGGCGCGTTCGACGCCGGCTTCGGCCAGGTGATCGGTGACGACGACGAGAGGACGCTTGCTCATACGAGGCTGGCTCCGCGATTATGCCCCCTTCGGACCCCGGACTCAGGAATACCTTCGCCCGGGGCTTTATTACAGTCGCCTTCCAGGCTCCGGCCACGGAAACGTCTCAGCTATTGGAGCCCGGCTGAGGGCGACCGAAATAAAGCCCCGGGCGAAGGTACTCCTGAGTCCGGGGGGGGTGGACGACACGGTTTGTAA
>DHJA01000170.1:0-9434 GCA_002404095.1 Planctomycetaceae bacterium UBA4732
TTCGCTGAGCCAAGCCCTCAACGATGGCGGTTTTGCCGACGCCCGGCTCACCGATCAGCACGGGGTTATTCTTGGTGCGCCGCGACAGCACTTGCATAACGCGGCGGATCTCATCGTCGCGGCCGATGACCGGATCGAGCTTGTTCTCGCGGGCGTACTGCGTTAAGTCGCGGCCATATTTTTCCAGCGCCTGGAACGTCCCTTCCGGGTTCTGCGAGGTAACGCGCTGACTGCCGCGCATGGCTTTTACCGCCTCCAACAACTTCTCGCGCGTCAGGCCGAACTCGCGCAGGATGGCCTGCGTCGCGCCTTCGTCGCCGGTCATGGCGAGCAAAAGGGTGTCCGCAGAAACGAACTCGTCCTGCAAGCGCTTGGCCTCTTCATCCGCGCGGCGCATCAGCCTTTCACAGCGCGGCGTGACGTAAAGCGCGTCGGCCGAAACGTCGCTGACGCGCGGCAGCTTCTCTAGCTGTCGGCGCACGCGCTCCTTGAAACGGTCGAGCGGGGCGCCGGCCTTTTCAAGCACTTTGGAAGCCAAGCCGTCCTGTTGCTCCAACAAAGCCAGCAAAACATGCTCCACGTCAATCTGTTGCTGGCCGAACTGGACCGCCAGTTGCTTGGCGGACGCCACGGCTTCACGGGCCTTCTCGGTAAAGCGATTCAGATCCATTAACGCTCTCCCCGGCGGGAGCCTGTTTGCCGCACCCCAGGATAGTCCCGCCGTGTTCGCAAAGGATTCCGACTAGAAAGGGGGGCGCGGCGGACGTACAGGTAGGAGCAAGTCGGATGCCAATTCGGAACTGACGAGTGCTGAAATAGATAAATGATTCAGTGCAAAGGGGTTAAATCAATCGGCTGGAGTGAGGAAACGTCGAAAAGGGAGGGCGAGCGCGCGAAATCGGCGGCAGGGTCGTCCGAAGCGGCAATTTGGCAGGCGCGTCACGCCCCTGGCATGGCGAAGAACTCGGCCACCTGACAGCGGAAGTCCGCCAAAACGGGATCGCCAGTCAGTTCTTGTGCTTCCAGAAGGAGGAGAGGGTCTTGCCCTATCCGATAGACACTGACATCGCGGCTGTCGGGATCGACCAACCAGACGATTGCGACGCCGCCGCGAAGCATTTGCGCAATCCGGCGATTCGTTTTGTTGATGCGGTCGTTAGGCGACAGCACTTCGACGGCGAGAAGCGGCGGCCGTTCGGCGTACTGACGTTCCATATTGTCGAGACTCTGGTCATCTTCATAGAAAGTGACGTCAGGCCCGCGCACCGTGTCGGGATCGCGCTCGACCAACACGCCGGCGTCGTTTGTGCAGACATAGCCCTTGCGCCGCTGAATGGCAAAGTTGCGGAGAATGCCCGCGACGTTGCCACAGACGAACCCGTGATATTTACCGGGCCGCGACAACTCAACAACTTCGCCGCGATCAAGCTCGAAGAAGCGAGCCTCATTCTCTGGACAGTGAACCCAGTTAAAGAATTCGCGCGCCGTCATTCGTCAGTTGCCGTTAGCCCTCTCCAGCGGAGACAAGAGAGAAGATCGCAGCCAATCCAGATCGTCGCCGGTGTAATAAGCGACGTAACCGAAATGATCGCCTTCCGGCCGACGGATGAGGCATTTGTATTCATATCCATTGCCGCCCTGGAAGTTGGACGGCAGCGCCTCGGCGTCGAACTGGTTGTCGGACACGATGTAAACGATCGCGTGCTGAGACAGCCCCGACGCGCTGTTCTTGTCTTTGTTGTTGAAGAACAGCGTCGGCGTCGGCCGGCCTTCGACGTTGGCGAGGAACAGGAACCGAACATAGTTGTAGTTGAGATCGGCCGGCGCCGTCATTTCGACGCCCTGCGCCTTGAACGCCTCTTGCACCTGCTTACGGTCGGGCGGGGCGATGACCCAATTATTCGCCTGGGTCGCGTACCGCTCGGCGGGGAAGGCCGCGCGAATCATAGACCAACGCCACAAGCCCACGGCCAGCAGCAACAAAGCCGCAGCCGCGACGGCGCCGCGCAAGCTGTAGACGGGCCAACGCCGACGACGTTGGCCGCGTTCTTCGGTGAGCCGGGTCAGAATGCGCGCACGCAACTGGTCGGGCACATCCACCGCGCGCATGGCGCGACCGATCACCTCGTCGGCGCGTCGATCCGCGCCGGCCAGTTGATCACAGTCGGTGCAGCCGGTCAGGTGTTCTTCGAGGGCGTGGATTTCCGTCGCGTCCAACTCATGGGAGTTGGGACGGGCGTAATCCAGCAAGAGGCGGGCGGTTTTACAATCCATCGGTCGCCCTCCGAACGGAGCCATTCTCGGTCGCGGCTGCCGGCTGCAACAGCCGACCGCGAAGCCACGCCTTAGCGCGAGCCAACCGAGACATCACCGTTCCAATCGGCAGGTCCATCTGCTCAGCGATCTCACGGTAACTGAAATCGTTAAAATAGTACAAGATCAATGGCGTCCGATACACCTCGGCCAGTTCATTCAACGCCATCTGTAACTGTTCAGGATCCACATCCGGCAGCGGTTCCGGCGGCGGTTCAGCCAAATCGCCGATGCCGTCGAGCGACACGCAGCGCGCCTGCCGCTCCGCGCGGACGCGGTGCAAGTAGGCGTTGCGAAGGATGCTAAACAACCACGGCCGCGCACGACTCGGATCGCGCAATTGCGCCAGGTTAAGCTGCGCCTTACAAAAAGAATCCTGCGTCAGATCGTCCGCATCGGCGGCCGAGCCGCTGAGACGATAGGCATAGCGATAAAGGGCGCTGTAATTGTCGTCCACCAGCCTCTGCACGGTTTGCTGGTTGCCGCCCGTCGCCATGGCGCACTTCCCTCTTAAAGCATGAACCCTGAGCGAGGCGATTTATTCCCACGTCATCCGAAAAAACCGCGTTGGCGGGCACGAAGTCTAACTTACGGAAACCAACGTGGGGCGCCCGCTCCGCGGGCGCCATTTCACAGGCGAACGGCCGGCGTAAGCCGGCTGGTACGGGACCAAGTCGGCGATGGAGTGCCCTACCAGCCGGCTCACGCCGGCCGTTCGCCTACTTATTCGTCCGACTTGAGGAAATTTTGGGAATAAATCGAACGGAGGCGCATCTTACCTGTTATGCCGCCGGCCACAGGGGTCGGCAGGGAAGCCTTAAGGCTCCCCACCCTTACCGCATGAAAGGACGTTTCACCATGAAGAAGCTACTTGCGATGCTGACCGTCGGCGGCGTGCTGGCGCTGACGACCGGCTGTCCGCCGGCCCCAAGCACCGAAAAGCCTCCGGTCAAGGTTATTCCGCCAGATACCAACAAGCATGGCGACAACAAGATCGAAAAGCCCGAACCCAAGATCGAAAAGCCCGAACCCAAGATCGAAAAGCCTGAACCCAAGACCGAAAAGCCCGAACCCAAGACCGAAAAGCCCGAACCCAAGACCGAAAAGCCCGAACCCAAGCCCGAAGACAAGCCGATCACTGGCAAAGCCACGAAGGTCGAGAAGGACTCTCTGACGGTGGATGGCAAGAAAGTGGAAGTTCCCGCCGACGCCGAAGTCTGGATCGACGGCAAGAAAGACAAGCTGGAGAACGTGAAGGCGGACAGCACCGTCACCGTCACCGAAAGGGACGGCAAAGTCACGAAGGTCGAAGTCAAGAAGTAACTCGCCCAAAGCCATAACGGAACAGAGAAGAGACTGTCGGAGTTTTTTACCACAGGATCGAAAGGAAGATTGACTCATGAAGAAGATGATTGCGATGTTGATGATGGGCGGCGTGTTGGTGTTCTGCACGGTCGGTTGCGGCCCCTCGGCCTCCACCGGCGGCACGACGACCATTACCACGGACAAGGACAAGACGAAAGTCGAGACCAAGGACAAGAGCAAACCGGAAGTCACGGTCGACAAGGACAAAGTGGAAGTCAAGCCCAAGACGGACAGTAAGGACAAGTAATCCTCTGCGGTTTGCTTGCCGAATGCGAACAGGGCCGACCGCGACTATGCGGCCGGCCCTGTTCGTTTTGCCTTCCGCGCGGCGTACTTCGTATCCTAACGGGGCGACAAAATCTCATGCGACCGGGGGAGTTGGTGATGCGCAAAATGCTGGCGGTTCTAACGGCCGTGTTGGTGCTATGCCTCGCGGCCGGCTGTGGCAATGACAAGGAAAAGGGACAGAACCGCGACAAGGACAAGCCGAGAGCCGGCGAAATGGCAAAGTGAAATGTAACGCCGTCGCTCCTCCCCGGACTCGTGAGTACACTTCGCCCGGGGTCGTCAATCGAGGTACGCAATCCGCTTATTGACATCGACGTTGACGGAATGGTACGGCTGGGTCAGGTTGCCGGTCTGAAACAGGCTCTGGCGCACATATTCCATGTCGTCCTGGCCAATGGCGTTGGCGAAGATCGGCAGTAGATAGCTCACGCCGGTCGGCGACAGTCGCAGATTGTCCGCATCGTAAAACGACGGATGGAGTTGGCGGGCGTGGATGTGCCCCCAACGGTCGCGGAAGTCGTTGGCCTCCACGCCGGCGACGTGGAAGCCACGCTCGCGGTCCCACATGAGGACCGCCACGCCATTGACGCGCCCTTCCAGCAACAGATCGACGGCGTGTCCACCGAGCTGGGCGCCGTAGAAGCGGTCGAAAAGAATGGGCCGGCCGCCGCGCTGCGTGTGCCCCACTTTGCGAGTGAAGATAGCCGCCTTGGCGGATTCGTTTCGGCGCTTACTGGTGAAATAGGCGTCGCCGAGCCGCTTGATGAGAATATGCCGCAGCGCGTCGGCAGCGCCGCTGAGGACTTTGTTGCCGGCCGGGTCGGTGGACGCGACCTCGGCGCCCAGTTCCTCGCCCTTTTCGTCCACGATTCCCTCGGCGCAGACGATGACCACGTTCTTTTGCAGCTCGTAAATCTCCACAACGCGCTCGACGAGGCGGTCCAGGTTGAGAGGAGACTCCGGGACCAAAACGAGGTCCGGCTGGCCGTAGGCGGCGCCGAGGGCGAGGTAGCCGGAGTGACGGCCCATGACCTCAATGAGGGCGATGCGGCGATGGCTCTCGGCGGTGGTGCGGATGCGCTGTACGCCGGAGGCCGATACGAACACGGCGGTCGCATATCCCGGAGTGACATAGTTGACCATCTGTTCCAGGTCGAAGCGTGTCGCGGTTGGCCCACGGGCGTAACAATAGCCGGGCGGCTGTTCGCACGGCTCGCGGACCCACTCATCCGCTTCGTGACGGTAATTCAGTCCCAGGTCATTGTCGATGGTTTTGGGCGCCAGCGCGGTGGGCAGGTATTGCGACAGCGCTTGCATTCCGTTGAGCGTGCCGTCGCCGCCGATGCAAACCAGCCCTTCAATTTGCAAACGCCCCAAGCGCTCTACAATGTGGCCAATGGCTTCCTTGTCGTCCGCGTCCACATAATCGCGCGAGGCGCCGATGAGGGTGCCGCCGCGCGTCATATCGAGTTCGGGAATCGGCGTGAACAGCGGGTTGAGGTGGACGTGCGGCACGCGCGGGTTGAACAGGCTGCTGAAACCCTTAATGAAGCCGAAAACCTCGATTTTGCGCTGGCAGGCGCGTACAACGGCGCCGACCACGGTCGCGTTGATGGCAGGCGTATCGCCGCCGGCGGTGAGGATGCCGATGCGTTTCATGTCGTCAACCTCCTGGACTAGGGCGAGCGGCGAGTGAATTCGTTTAGCCGCGACCCGAAGGGGAGCGCGTCCTCCTCGCGCTCCCCTTCGGGTCGCGGCTAAACGTGAACTCAAAAATCACGCCACTCGCGCTGGCTTGCGTCGCCGGAACATCCGCAAGAATACTCGCGTACATCGCCTTCCCAGCCGTTTGAGCCAATCGTCGCGCGTCGGCGGCGGCTGGGCGGCGCTCAGGTTCGGCCGGAACACCAGCAGTAACAGAAACGGCAGATACCATAATACATAGACGCCGCCATTGTCGGCGCACCAGAACTGAATGCCGATCAACACCGCCGCCGACAACGCCAGGACGTGCGCCAGATTCTTGGGCGCCGGCCAGAATAGCGTCGTGACCACGCAGGCGACATAGGCGATGAACACCGGCAGACGGTAGACCCAATAGACGCCCTGCCAGACGCCGCGGGCGTCGGTCGGCGGCGCCAACCACGGCTGCCAGCGCGCCAATGCCTCGGCCGAGTGCCAGTCCTGCGTCCAGTAACGCGCCCACAGTACCCCGGCCGCTATCGCTAGCGTCAGTCCGGCCGACAGCAGGAACGCTCCGGCGAAGCGGCCCGCGCCGCGCCTCCAGTAAAAGCTCAGCCATATCGGCGCGGTCAGCACCGGGAACAGCACCCCGCCCGCCGCCACGCCGAGAAAGATGCCCGCCAGTGTGGGCCGGCGGTAACAAAAGACGGCCCAGACCATCCAGGCCATTGGCCAGACGTGGTCCCATCGGCCCAGGCCCAGCGTCGAGTTCGGCGTCAGCATATAGGTATACGGCAGGAGTAGATAAAATGCGGCGGCGGCCATTCCGGAGTGGATATCGCCGAAATGCTTCCAGCCGATCAGCACCAGGCCCACGACAACCGAAAGATGGCACAACAGCGCCAAGGCGCGAGCCGTGCCGATGGGCACGGTGAAGCCGACGACTTCGCCCGGCGTTTGCGCTAAGGTCTTGACCAACATTTCATCGATCGGCGACGGGGCGGAATCGCCAGGGTCAAAGGCGGTGCGCGGTTGCTGCACGGCCACCCAAATCAGGCTGGCGAACAGGACGCCGCCGAGGCAAGCCAGGCCGGACAAGTTCAAGTTGGGGCTGAGTACCGGACGGCGCACGAGGATCAGATCAGCCACGCAGCGCAGCAGGAAATAGCCGGAGGCGCCCAGTAGCCAGCCGTAACCCCAGCGGTCGGCGAGGTGGGATTCCAACAACAGGAAACCTGGCGCGAATAGGAAGAGCGTGAAGACGTCCCAATTGCGGATACTGAGTAGGCGTGAAAACTTGACGAACAGCGCCGCGGCCAGCAAAGCGGAGAAATAGACCCAGGTGGCGGGGGTCGGCAGCTGGATGGTAAAGAAGTTGACAATCGTACCGTTCATGTGCGCGGGCTCCTCGCCCGGTCTCTCGGATCCTATCGGCGAATTATACCGACCGGGTGCGACTACTGCGTACCCCGGGCGAAGTACCCCGGACTCGTGAGTACACTTCGCCCGGGGCTTTATCTCAGTCGCCCTAGGGGCTCCAAGACAAAAGCTGTCGGCGGCTTGAGTCCGGAGGGCGTTCCAGATAAAGCCCCGGGCGAAGTGTACTCACGAGTCCGGGGTGCGAGGACCGCCTAATTCGTAAGACACGCTCCTAGCGACCCATGCGGCGCGAATGAAACAGCCAACTCCTGCCAAGTCCATAGGATACTGAGCGAAATGGACTTTGCAATTGCCTTGCGCTTCGCGGCATAGGCTTTGAGGCCGGCCCCGCCGTTTGTTATAGTCGCCGGTCCTCGCCGGTTCGGATTGCGGCGGCCCTCGCTAAAGTTCCTTCCCAACGGCCTGGCATGTTGTTACGCACTGAACACCTGACGAAGCATTATGGCCGGTGCCGCGCCCTCGACGACCTCAGTCTCGAGATCGAGCCGGGCGAAACGTTCGGTCTTCTCGGCCCCAACGGATCGGGAAAGTCCACGGCCCTGCGCCTCCTGCTCGGCTTCCTGCGTCCGACGGCGGGCAAAGCCTTCATCGCCGGCCACGACTGCTGGCGCGACGGCGTCGCCGCCCGGCGCCACGTCGCCTACCTTCCCGGCGAGCTGCGCCTCTATGAGAACATGACCGGCCGCGACTTGGTCCGATTCCTTAGCGATGTTCGCGGCCGGAAAGTCGGCCCCGACCTTGATGTTCTCGCCCGCCGATTTGACATCGACCTGAATCGACCCATCGCCCAGCTTTCATCCGGTATGAAACGCAAGGTCGCGCTGCTGCAAGTGCTGTACGCCCGCGCGCCGTTGGTCGTCATGGACGAGCCGACCAATACGCTCGACCCTAATATGCGCGACGAGCTTCTGGAACAGGTGCGCGAGGCGGGCGCGCAGGGGCAGGCTGTGCTGTTTTCGTCGCACGTGTTGAGCGAGGTGGAGCAAGTCTGCGCCCGCGTTGCCGTACTGCGAAATGGCCGACTCGTCCACGTGCAGACCATGGCCGAGTTGCGCGAAGGCCGGCTCGTCCGCGCCCGTCTCAACGGCCCCTGGGACGCGGACGCTCTGTTGCCGGACGGCCTGCGCCTTCGGGAGTATGAAAAAGATCACCTGACTTTGGAATATCACGGGCCGCTGCCGGAGCTGCTGGCATGGTTGGCCCGGCAACCGTTGGCCGACCTTCGGCTAGAGCCCCTCGGACTCGCCTCCATCTACCACCGCTTCCACGGGGCCGACGCATGACGCTCACGCTCTTCCGCAAACTACTGCGCGACGCGCGCGTGGGGCTGGTCGTCACGGCCCTGCTGCTGGCGGCGTTCCAGTGCCTATGGGCGAAGATCACGTCGCGCATCCTGAGCGAACTGTCGCCGTTTTTCACGCAATTGGCGTCATTCGGCGGCAAATCCATCACCGACGTTCAGGACAAAGTATTTCAAGGTCCGGGTCAGATCGTCCGCACCCTCTTCGGCGGCGAACGCATCGATTTGGAGCGCGCGATGGATATGCTGTCCATCGGCTACGTTCATCCGCTGGTGCAAACGATCTTTTGCATCTGGGCCGTCGGCCGGGCGTCGGGGGCAATAGCGGGCGAACTCGACCGCGGCACGATGGAACTTCTGCTGGCCCAGCCGTTGTCGCGCACGCGCTTGATCCTGGCCCATTTTTGCGTGGATTTGGTGTTGATTCCGATCTTATGCCTGAGCTTATGGGCGGGGACGTGCCTGGGAACATGGCTGGTCGGGCCGATCCACCTGACCGCGCCGCCTGACGAAGCGCCTACCGGAGTGTTGTCGTTCCGATTAGGGCCGATCGAATATCAATCACCGATCGTCTTCCGAGCGGAGCCGGAAAGTCCGCAGGAACAGGCGCGACGGCTTCACATCGACCTGGCCGCGTTCGGTCCGTCGCTGTGGGCGGTGGGCGGCCTGCTGTTCGCCATTAGCGGTTACACGATCGCGCTGTCGGCGTGCGGCCGTTACCGTTGGCGCGTGTTGGGGCTGGCGGTGTTCGTGACGCTGGTGCAGTTTTTGGTAAACGTGGTCGGTCAAATGTGGGACGTGTTGGAGTGGTTGCGCCCTTTTACGATCTTTTATTACTACCAACCGCAGGAGATCATCCTGGGCAAGCCTTGGCCGGTGATATTGCCGGCGTTGGCGGTGTTATACAGCGTCGGCGCGGCGGGCTATGCCACGGCCCTATGGGTCTTTACACGGCGCGATTTGCCGGCGCCGTTATGAGAACAGTCTGTCCGAAAAGGGCGGGGAGACCCCGCCCCTACAGCGCCTTTTCTCGGTAGGGGCGGGG
>DHJA01000170.1:9596-75789 GCA_002404095.1 Planctomycetaceae bacterium UBA4732
CCCCGCCCTTTTCGGACAGTCTCTAGGCGTCATTCCCACTCGGCGGCGGCGAGATAGCCGCCGTCCACCACCAGCGAAGTCCCCGTCACGCCCGCCGAGTCTTCGCATGAGAAATACAGCACCGCCTTAGCGATTTCCGATGGCTGGAGCGCCTTGCCAAGCGGAACGCGCCGCAGCCGTTTGGCTAGCGCCGCCTCGGCGTCAGGGGTTTTGTCGAGGTGTTCACGCAGCATCGGCGTATCCGTGATGCCGGGGCAGACGCAATTGCAGCGCAGACCGGCGGCCGCGTAATCCAGCGCAATCGACCGGCTCAGCCCCAACACCGCGTATTTCGAGGCGGTATAGGCCGGGGTCGCCGCCTGGCCGACGAAGCTGCTGATCGAGCCGATGTTGACCATATAGCTGCGAGCATTCTGGCTCAAATGCGGCCAAGCATATTTGAGAGCGAAAAAGACGCTCTTGAGGTTGACGCCCATGAGGTGGTCCCACTGCCCGGCGTCTAGCTCGTGCAGCGGCCCGATGTGGATGATTCCAGCACAGTTGACCACGATATTCAAGCCGCCGAAACGCGCGGCGGCCTGATCGACGGCCGCGTGGACCTGCTCCTCTCGGCTCACGTCGCACGGCAGAAACGTCGCCGTGCCGCCGGCGACGGTGATCTCCTCTTCGACCTGTTTGCCCGCGGCCGTCTGCACGTCCGCGAGCGCGACCTGCGCGCCTTCGGCCGCGAACAAGCGAGCGATGGCGGCGCCGATGCCCGAGGCGGCGCCGCTGACCCATGCCGTCTGTCCTTGCAATCGTTGGCTCATGTCAGTCGCGCCCACTTTTCTTGAAAGCCCGGTTGCTCGAACACTTGCGGATTGACGACGCCGCGCGGCCTTTTGCCCTGCGACAAGTCCACCATGCCCTGACAGACGGCCCGGCCGATGTCGCGGAATAACTCGTCGGTCCAGGCGATGCTATGCGGGGCGAGCAGCACATTGTCGAGCGCGCCAAAACGATGAGGCTGGACGACGGGTTCTTCCGCGAAGCAGTCGAAGGCGGCGCCGGCGACCCGGCGTTCTCGCAGCGCCTCGTACAGAGCGTCCTCGTCCACGATGCCGCCGCGCGCGGTGTTGATGAGGTAAGCGTCCGGCTTCATTAACGCCAACTCGCGGCGACCGATCAGGTTCCGGGTTTGGTCCGTGAGCGGGCAGTGTATGGAAACGAAATCGGCCGTACTCAACAACTCATCGAGCGGCGCAAGGCGCACGCCGCCGATCTCGCCGCCCACTTGGGCGGCGACATAAGGATCAAAGGCCAACGGCTGTTTCATACCGAAGCCTTTCAGGAGGGCAATTGTCTTACGAGCGATGCCGCCGAGGCCGACGGCGCCGAACGTGCGATCACGGAGTTCGCGCCCCATATAGCGCGAACGCTGGTCCCAGTGGCCGTCGCGCACCAGCATGTCCTTGATGCGCATGTGATGCGTTAGGGCGATCATCCAGCCGACCGTGGCCTCGGCGACGGAGTGATCGACGGCCCCGGCCGTAATGAACACGACCACGTCGGCGTCGGTGCAAGCCGCCACATTGACGGCGTCGTAGCCCACGCCGAAACGACCAATCGCCAGCAAATCGCGGGCGTTCGCCACCGTCGCGGCCGTGACCGATGGCGTCAACACGACGACGCCCTGAGCGTCGCCTATCTGGTCGGCCCCGATTTCCGGACGATGCTCCTCAAAGCGACTTTGCCGGATGTGTGGGTGCGGCGCGAAAACGGAAAGGCCCATGTCGCGGTACTTGGGCGAGCCGTCCGCGCTATAGAAGTCGGCCGTGAAGGCGATGCGAAATATCTTCGGTGCGAGGTCCATGCTTCTTATAGCTCCTTGGGAGGCGCCGACTTCTCATCGGATCGCTTGGCGCCCTTCCGGCCTCCGCACAGGAGGCCACCAGAGAGCGAGGCTCACTTGGCGGGGCTGACGTCCCACAGCTTGATCGTCTGGTCCCCACTACCCGAGGCCAGCATCTTGCCGTCCGGGCTGAAAGTCACGGACCACACTGCTACTGTGTGTCCCTTGAGCGTGGCCTGTACCTTTCCCCTCGCCACTTCCCACAGCGTAATCGTCCCGTCCCCGCTCCCCGAGGCCAGCGTCTTGCCGTTCGGACTGTACGCCACGCAGTTCACAGGCGACGCATGTCCCTTGAGGGTGGCCTGTTCCTTTCCTGTCGCCACGTCCCACAGCTTGATCGTGTTGTCCCAACTCCCCGATACCAGCGTCTTGCCGTCCGGGCTGTACGCCACGCAGTTCGCCTCCCTCGTATGCCCCTTGAGGGTGGCCTGTTCCTTTCCCGTCGCCACGTCCCACAGCTTTATCATGCCGTCCTGGCTCCCCGAGGCCAGCGTCTTCCCGTCCGGGCTGTACGCCACGGAGGACACTGGATGCGTATGCCCCTTGAGGGTGGCCTGTTTCTTTCCCGTCGCCACGTCCCACAGCATGATCGTCTCGTCCCGGCTTCCCGACGCCAGCGTCTTGCCGTCCGGACTGAACGCCACTGAGGACACAAAGTCCGTGTGCCCCTTGAGGGTGGCCAGTTCCTTGCCCGTCGCCATGTCCCACAGCTTGATCGTCTCGTCCAGGCTCCCCCGAGGCCAGCGTCTTGCCGTCCGGGCTGTACGCCACGGAAGACACAGACCAAGTGTGTCCCTTGAGGGTGGCCTGTTCCTTGCCCGTCGCCGCGTCCCACAGCTTGATCGTCTGGTCAAAGCTCCCCGAGGCCAGCGTCTTGCCGTCCGGGCTGTACGCCACGGAGGACACTCCGCCCGTGTGCCCCTTGAGAGTGGCCTGTTCCTTGCCGGTGACTGCGTCCGCCGCCGTGGCGGTTTCACCACTCCGCCACATCACCGCGGACCCCGGCCACAGCATCACCGCCGACACCAGCACCTTCACGAAGCGATTCATGTCGCGCACTCCTGGTTGGTTATCCGATCATTCACCGCTGATCACCCCTGGCGCTCCGTTACGACATCACGAATGGTGACAATTCATCGTACTTGCAAGTGCAGCGCGAGCTTGGCCACAACGAGTTGATTAAGGCTCACGCCTTCCGCTTCCGCCGTCAGTAATCTATGACATCCCCTTTTTTGACGCCGGACGGAGAAGAGTGAGCGTTACCATTGGCGTGGGAACTCTGGCCGTCCGAGGCATGATGGATCGCGTCCCAATTGATGGACGCAACCCAGCAGCGTTCTTGTTCCGAGTAGGATGCCACGCCCTCGACGAGCAACTCATCCAAGGCTCCTTTTTCGTCCACATCATCCGAGTATAAGGTCAGGAGCAGACCTTCGCGCAATTCGACCTGCTGTTCAGACAAGTCTTCCACGGTCCCGGCGCAATTTAACCGCAGTCGGCCGTGGGGATCCGCATTTTGGAAGTCCGCATAGACCTTTGGCTTAACCATCTGTTTCTCCATCCTTCATGGTTTCCTGGCGGGATTAAGAATGGCGGGCGTGAGCAAACGACTCGCCTCTTCGGGACTCAGACCGACCAAGGTTGCGTGATGCGGACTGCGGCCCGTTGTTCGTACTACGTCGCCGCCTGCGGCCCGAATGGCACCCGCGGTAGTAACCCCGATCTGACTGTGGGGAAGGCTCGCGGCCAAGTCCTTAACGGACATTTTCTCCGCGCATTCGACCGATACGCCTGTAATACCGCTGGGATGGACTCCGGTCCCGCGCCGCAGGTCTGCCGGCTGATTGCGCCCTCCCCGAACCACCGAGGCTTCGTCCGAAATCCTGTCCGCCACTGCCATTCCCCCAGGCAATTCTTGCTCCTTACTAACCGATCCGCCCGCGTTGCTTTGCTTCCATATAGGTCGTTTCCAAGTCGATCGGCAAGCAGCCGAGTCCGCGCACCGCCAGCGGTAGAGTCGGCAACGGTTGTCCGACCGCCAGCGGCTCGCGCCAAAGGTCGATCTCGTTGCGTTCCTGCCGGTGCGCCGGTCGATACCCCGTGGCGTACAGCGGCGTTGCCGCGGGGAAGGCGAAGCCGTTGACGTGCCCGAGCAACGCCATTAGCTCGTCATGCAGGTTGGCATGGCGCGAGGTGACAATATCCAGGACGATTAGCCCAATGCCCCGCTGCAAGTAGGCTGCACATTTCGCGGTAAAGGCTCCACATGCTTCCTCGCGATCCTTGTTCCGTGGACTAACGAGTTCGATGGCCGCGACCAGAGTAGGGCCGGCCAGGCTGCTGAAGACTTGCACCTCGAAGTCGTCGGGAAACAGGGCAGGAAGCACCGCTACAGGCGTCGGCGGCGCCCACACGCGCGTCTGTACGGCCGTAGCGGCGCCGTTCGGGCCTGATGATTTATGGCCTTCTTCGGTGAAGGTCGCCACGTCTACCTCGACGCGGGCGCCGAGCGTCACCTGGAACTCGGCAAAATACTCGTGGGGAAGGTCTCGGTTCAGCGCATCCGACATGGCTGCGGCCCATTGACCGTGAAAGCCTTCCCAGTGACGGCGACCCAGCAGAGGTGGATGAAAGTGGTCCAGCAGCGGCATGGCGAGCCTCCCGCATAGCGGGGCGACCTTGAGGCGGCGCGCCGCATTCGCTGATTGTAGCAAATCGGCTCGTTCTAAGGTCCATCAGGCCCGACTTTGCCAAGCACGATAACTTCGCCGGCCGTGTTGCACCGCGATAACCAACACATCCAGTCCGCGGTCGCGGTAGTATACGACATAGGGAAACCCTCGCATCGGCGCCGCGCGGATGTCGCGGCGAAAAATTCCGTACAACTGAGGATTGTCTCTGATCTGGTCCATCAATTCCCGCAGCGCGTCCAGAAACTGGCCGCCCAATCCGATTCGCTGACCTTCATACCAGCGGTATTCCGCGTCGATGTCGTCCTCCGCCTCTGGAAGATACACAACCGGAAGGCTCATTGGGGTCTCCGCACGCGCTCCTGAACCTGTTCCCAAGTGCGGACGTTACCGGGATTGGCCTCATGAGCGGCCAGCCGGCGGTCTAACTCGGCGACCAATTCGTCCGTTGGTTCGGGCTGCCATCCGTCCTCAACGAGTTGGTCCCAGAGGCGGAAAACCAACTCGAGCCGGTCATCCGTGGGCCACCCCCGGATGGTCTGGAGGGTCGTTGTCGTATCCATGAGAGATCGCCTTTTAATCAGAATAATTCCGGTTACGCGCCATTAATCTACCAGAGGAGTTCATCCCATGAAAGGGGTAGCAAGATCAGACCAATGGGACCGGCTTTGCCGCCCTCCCATCACCGCCAAGGATTGCCCTCAACCGTAGCGCACCGTTCCTGAACGACAATCCGTTGCGGCGCCGGCCCGGCGTACACCCAGAGCATGGCCATCGGCGCGGCCGATTCGTTGACGAAGTAGTGGACGCGGCCACGCGGTTGAAGGGCGGTGGCGCCGTCGCTCATCTGGTAGCGGCGGCCCTCGACGACGCAAGTGGCCGTTCCCTCGATGATGCAGATCGACTCATCGAAATCGTGGACGTGGGCGGGCAGGCGTCCCTTCGGCTGAAAGAGGCCGTAGCCGCCGCTCATTTCGATGCCGGGCATGAGATCGCGGTTGAAGAAGTCGATGAACGCGGTGTTCGGGCCGGCCTCGAAGCGCGGCGCCAGTTTGAAGCGATTGACGCGCTCGCCGTCCTTCTCGCCCGCGGACTCCATCGGCATGGCGCGTCGTGAATAGAACTTGTGGACAAGGACGCGCGTGGGCGTATCAGTGGCCAAGGCGATATGAAATACGGCCGGTTGGTTGCCGGATAGGTTTTGGGCAGAATGGGCGCGGCCCGGCGGAATCACCACGTTATCGAGCGGATCGAGCTTGTAGCGGCGCCCCTCGACCTCCACGACCGCTTGGCCGCGCAGCAGGGTGATCGACTCGGTGAACGGGTGGGTGTGCATCGGCAGATCGGCGGCGGGGCTGAACGTGACGAGGCCCGTGGTCAAATTGCGGGCGCCGTTGTGAGCGCCCACCAGGCATTCAAAACTTACGCGACGCTCAATGTCCGTCTTCTGGCCCGAGCCGATGGAGGTCATGACTTCCGGCCTGTCTGGTCGCATCGTCTCGGGCGGGCGCTCCAGCGGCGCGGTCGGCGTCTTGGCGTTGTCGGGCGACAGGTTCGGACGAACCTGGCGATCCGCCTTCACCGAGGCGAGAGAATCGAGGAGCGAGCGGAGCAGCAAACCGCCGTCCAGGCCCAGACCTAGCATCTGGAAACCCTGGCGCCGGCGTTCGTCGAGGTCGCTGTTGCTAGCGGCCACCACGCCACAATGTTTGCCAGCTTTCAAAACCATGTCTTTGAGTCTGAGCAATTGCTGGGCGACGCCCGGCCCCTCCCATTGCCCTGGAAAACCCGCCGTCGCCGAATAGTCGGCCGGCCCGAAGAAGAACAACTCCACGCCTTCTACTTCTAGCATCCGTGATAGGTTTTTCCCGGCCTGGACGGTCTCGATGATGGGCACAACCAGCACATGCTCATTGGCCTCGGCCACGTGCTCCGCGAAACACCGGCCCCAACAGGTCGCCCGCTCGCCGCCCATGCCACGAACGCCATCGGGAGGATAATGGGCATACGCCACCGCTTGCCGCAGCTGCTCCACCGATTCGACCCAAGGCACGACCACGCCGTCGGCCCCGACGTCGAGGGCGCGCTTGATGAGGCCGAGGTTCAGCTCCGCGATGCGCACAAGGGCCACGGTGTCGCTGCGGACGGCGGCGCGGAGGTGTTCGAGGATTTCCTTCCAGTCGAGATGTCCGTGTTCGGCGTCGATGACGACCCAATCGAGACCGAGGGCCACGGCCATTTCCGTGATGCTCGCCGATTCGAGCGTCACCCACAAACCATAGACTGGCTCGTGTTGTGCGAGCTTTTGGCGGAGTTTTTGGATCGCGGATGTTTTCATCGCAGTTCTCGCCTCCGCGCGTCCCTTATCATAATTGTTCCAGCCAGACGCGCAGGTCGTTCTCGTACTCGCTGGCGAGGTCCATCTTGACCAGCTGGCGATGGAAGCCGGCGGCACCCTTGCGATCCAGGTCGGCGGCCAAGGCGTCGGAGAAGCGCCGCGCCGGGTTGGGAGCGATCAGGCGCCGGCATAGGTGCAAGAGCAACTCGTTGCAACTCACCTCCGGCGGCAACAGGTCCGGCAGCCGCTTGTCCAGATTGGCCTTCGCGTCGATCAACTCGCGCAACGTCGTCAGACCCTCGAACGGCGGCCGGCCGGCCAGCATCTCCACCAAGATATATCCGAGACTTGCAAGATCCGATAGGGGCGTACTTTCCTCGCCTTCGAGGACTTCGGGAGCGGCGTAGACCGGCGACCAGACGCGGCGGGCGGTGGGACGGTTCAGCTGCACGGCCGAGCCGATGTCGATCAGCTTGGCGCTGCCCGTGCGCTTGAGCATGACGTTGGACGGTTTGAGGTCGCCGTGGACGATCCCTTCACGGTGCAGCGCCGCCAGCGCCGCCAGACATTCGCGCAGCACCTGAATGGCGACGCCCGGCTTGAAGCGCGATTGGGTCGGCCCGGCGGTGAGAATGACGCGGTTGACGTATTCCCAGCGCTCGGGGCTAACGCATTCGCGCGTCCGTTCCAGCGTCTCCGGAGTGAGCAGGCGGCGCAGGTCGTAGCCGTCGAGCCACTCCATTTCCATGACGCGCACGCCTTCTTGCGAGAAGAAGTCGTTGATGTCCAGGAGGTTGTCGTGCTGAATGAGTGCCACGCGAGAAGCGACCTGGGCGACCCGGCCCATGTCCTCCTCGTAGGCTTCGGCGTCGCGATACGGCTCCGGCGAGAAGATTTTGAGAGAGACCGGAAGGATAAAGCGATCCGTTCCCTGGCGTTCGCTGAGATAGACAGCGCCCTGACCGCCGACGCCTAAAAGGCGCAGCTTGCGATAGCGCGCGGTCCAGTGGAGCGTCGTGGCGTCGGCCACGGCATGGTAGCGGGTAAGCAGATCTTGCGCACAAGGGGCGAGGGTGGGGTTTAGCGTAGGAGAGGAAAGAGGATGAAACGAAATAGTGGATGCCATGCGCCTCTACCTCTGAGTGCGGAATCACTCTGCCGACTGTGACATTGTAGCCTACGACGGCCCCTTCCTGGTAGGCGAACCTTTTTGCCTCGCGGCCGTCGCGGCGGTATGGTATTCTCCACTTAGATTTCATCGCATTCCGTGCAATTGGAACCTCGACATGAGTACCTTAACGTCTCTGATGGAACGGCTCGGCAATATCCCGCTGCACCGCATCCGCTTTCATCCGCCGCCGGGCACAGCCGTTGAGCAGGATGTGCTTGCCTACGATCACAACGGCATGATGTGCGAACTGGTGGACGGCGTGTTAGTTGAGAAGGCGTCGGGGTTAAGCAAATCAGTACTGGCCGTGTCCTTGATCGCAACCCTAAGCCCTTTCGTTCGTTCACGCAACCTTGGCTTGGTGACAGAGGGGCAAGGCACGATCCGCCTCTCTGCCGGACTTGTGCGCATGCCCGACGTGGCCTTTACAAGCTGGGATCGCTTGCCCAGCCGCCGCGTACCTGACGAGCCGATGCCGCTGCTGGCGCCAGACTTGGCTGTGGAGGTTTTGAGCGAGGACAATACTCTGGGCGAAATGAAGCGCAAACGCCATGACTATTTCTCCGCCGGCGTCCGTCTCGTTTGGCTTGCCGACCCCGAAACCCGAACCGTAGACGTCTACACCAGCGAGAAGCAATTCATGCGCTTGACCGAAGCGGACGTACTTGATGGTGGAAGTGTATTGCCCGGCTTCCAGCTATCGGTGCGAGAATGGTTCGCGGAACTGGATCGACACGGATAACGCGGTTCAGTTAAGCGGATGGCGTTTCAGGAAATCGCGCACCAGCGGAATGATCTCTTCGCCGGCGTCTTCCAGGACGAAATGCCCGGCGTCCGCGAAGGCATGGACTTCCGCGGAAGGGAAGCGCCGTCGCCATTCCTCCAGAAAGTGCCGGTCGAATACGAAGTCCTTTTCTCCCCAACATATCAGCATCGGCACGTCGCGGAAGCGTTGCAAGCCGTCCTGCACTTCGCTCACCAAGTCGTAACCGGGGTCGCCGGCGCGGACCGGAATGTCCTGCACGAAACGCAACACGGCGACGCGATTGCGCCATGAATCGTAGGGAGCAAGGTAGCCGGCGCGTGCTTCCGGCGACAGGGGCCGGCGCGTTACGCACCAACGGACGGCCGCCCGGCTGAAAGCGTTGAGACCGCGAACGAGAAACGGGCCGGTCAGCGGGTTACGGCATAGCCACAGCGACCACGGCAGTCGCTTACCCGCCGGCATGTGAAACGCGGCCGTATTTAGCACCACCAGCCGCTTGACGCGCTCTGGTCGTCGGTTTGCCCACGCCATGCCGATCATGCCGCCCCAATCGTGCAGTACCAGCGTGACGTTCTCGCGCACACCGAGTCGCTCCAATAGATCGTCAAGATCCTGAGCGCGGCGTTCCAGTGTGTACGGATACTGGCGGACATCGGGCTTGTCGGATAGACCGCAGCCGATGTGATCGGGGACGATCACGCGATAGTCGTCGCGCAGCGCAGACGCCAAATTGCGATAGTAAAAGGACCAAGTGGGGTTGCCGTGCAACATCACGATGGGATCGCCGGCGCCCTCGTCGATGTAGCTCAGGCGAAAGCCCTGGATATCAAGAAAGCGAGCAGTGGGGGCTTCGCGCTCCCCTTTCGGGTCGCGGCTAAACGTCTGGTGCGCCTCCTGCTTCACCAATCCACCCCGAGCATGAGACAATTCAGACCGCTGCCGATGCCAAGGAAGCCGACGCGGTCGCCGGGCAATAGGAACTCGCGCTCCTCCGCCAGCGCCGCCGTCAACGGCAGCGACACGGTTCCCATGTTGCCGAGGAAAGAGTAGGTCGAATACTCCTTAGCAGGCGCAATGCCCAGCGTCTTGAGGATCAAGTCGCGGTGCGGGCCGCCGACCTGATGGCAGATGATCTTGTCCACCATGTCATTCGCCCAGCCGACGCGGTGCAAGAAGCCGTCCCAGGTGCGCAGGCCCAGTTCGACGCCGTACTTGAGGACGGACACCGAGTCAGTGGACATGAATTGCTTGGCCGCGCTCAGCACGGTTTCGATGCCCCAGCGACAAAGGGCGTGGTACTGCGGCGCCGCCATTGTGGTGCCGCCCAGCAGACGACGGCGCTGGTTCGTGTCGAACGAGCCGTCGGTCACGACCACGGCCACGGCGCCCGAACCGCCGGTCAGCGTGGCCACCGAAGTCTTGAACGTCTCCATGTTGCGCGAGCGCAACATATCCTCGATGACCACGTCATTGATTTCACGGGCCGTCTCGCACGAAACGACCATGCCGGCGCGCACCTGGCCTAATTCGATGCGATTGGCGATCTCGACGATTCCGTTGAGGACGCCGAGACAGGCGTTGCTCAGGTCGAACACGGCGCCGGGACTGGCGCCGAGCGCGGCCGCCACCTTGCAGGCAGTGGCCGGCTCGAACTGCTCCCGACACACGGCCGCGTAGATCAAGACTTCGAGATCTTCCGCGCGGACGTTCGACGCCTCCAGAGCTTTGCGCCCCGCCAGCGTCGCCCCCTGCGACACCGAGAAGCCAGGTTCCCACCAACGCCGTTCTTGAATGCCCGTCAGCGCTTCCAGCTGTCCTTGAGGCATGTGCAGCGCTTGATAGACCGGCTCGAGGCGTGCTTCCAACTCTTGGGAAGTCACCACGACCGGCGGCAATTCATAGCCGAAAGAATCCAGAAAAACGCGCGAATACTTCATAGTCGGGGGTTAGTCATTTCTTCCAGGGTGAAATCGGTCATGCGGTAGACGACCTTCCCATCCACCCATAGTAGCCCATCAGCGGTCACGCGGCGAGTCCGGTCGTCCCATTGTGTTATGAAGGCTTGAACGACGACTTTTCGGTTGGCGGGTACGGCCTGGCCGCGGTAGAGCCATTGGTGGGCAGGGCCGATCATGGCGCGAAAGCGGATATAGGGTCCGCCGCCCCAGCGCTCCACGGCGGCAACCTTCATCAATTGTAGCAGAGATTCCAGGCCGAGAGAACCCGGGATAACCGGATCTTGATAGAAGTGCGCCTTGAAG
The DNA here is from genome assembly GCA_002404095.1 of Planctomycetaceae bacterium UBA4732. Classification (GTDB taxonomy): domain Bacteria; phylum Planctomycetota; class Planctomycetia; order Gemmatales; family Gemmataceae; genus UBA4732. The sequence goes on from DHJA01000170.1 coordinate 20,711, forward strand.
AACCATTCGGACGGATCGACCGCCTTGGCGCCTTGCACGAAACCTAGCCCCTTCGGCCCGCCGTCGGGGATGAACGCCTCAACGCGGTCGATCATGCGCAGCATTTTCTCAGGAAAGGGCGCGTCGGTCGGGTAGTCGAAGGCTTGGGCGCGGCCGCGATCCTCGGCCGTCAGCTCATAAAGCGAAGCGTCGGGAATGCCGACTTGTTGGGCCAACGCTTCGCGGGAGAAGAAGCCGAAATTGGTATTGCCCTCATAAACGATCTCTGAATCGCGGCGCATGGCGAAGTCGAACGTGACGATAATCATGCCGGCGGAGCGGGACGCGCCGGTGATGTGGACGCGCGTGGTGAGCGTACCGGCGTCGCGTCCGATTGGCGCGTGCAATAAAGCTCTACCGCCGAGGTTGCGGAAACAGAGATCGGACTGGCTCGTCAACGCCGCGCCCAGGTAGGCCGCCATCCAACCGCACGGCTGCAACGCCGCTTCCAGCAGCATCACGAACGGCATTACCTCTTGTCGGTCAGCGGCGAAGTACCAGGCGTCGGGCGGCACGTCGTATTCGGCCTCAATGATGCCGCCGGCCTTGAGTTTCCACGGCTCCGCATCGACGCGCGTGATGCGGTCGATCATCAGCAACGGCGGCCCCGGCAGGCGCGCGATGAAACGCTCTTCGTCAAAGACGCGGTACGGCTCGCCGAACGCCGCCGATGGCTTGCCCACGGCGAAGGCGAGCAGGCGATCCCGGTCGAATAACGCAGGCGAGCCGGGTCGCGTAAGCGCCCGGAGTTGAGCGCAATCGCTGAAACCATCTCCGGGCGCTAACGCGACCCGGCTCGCCCAAAGGTCGCGCAATCCCTCGCGAGTCAGTCCGCCAAAGCGAACCGACATATTCGTTATCTCGACAATCGGCTTACCGTCGGCGTAAATCAAGGCGTCGGCGATCGCATACGGTTCGGGCCGGTAGCCGCGTTCCTTGAGCGTCACCTCGTAAGTTACGGTGTGCGTGGCCTCCGTCACTTGGCCGCGGCATTTAAGCTGGCTGGCCACGCCGGGCACGGGTTCACACACGACCGCATCGTGTTCATCGACCCAGCCGAGCCTCATAAGATAGATTCGCAGAGTATGCAGACAGCATTCGTACATGAGCGTGCCCGGCATCACGCTGTCGTCCACGAAATGGCAGGTCAGAAACCAATCGTCGGTATGGACGTCGGCCTCGGCACGGATGCGGCCGACGCCGAATCGGCCGCCAGCCGGCTCCAGAGAGACCACGCGATCCACCAGCTTCAATCGCTCACCGGGTAGGCGCGTCGGGGCGCGGAGTTTTAACCCGGCGAACGCGGGTCCGAAGCAACCGGCGAGGTCGCCGGCGCGAAGGGCGTCAATTTGGCCGGCCGAGTAGGATTCGACGCCGCGCGGCGCCAGCTCCGCCTCGTCGTCGGGCTGAACGCCCGGCAGCGGGCGAAGGTCCAGTCCGGTCTGTACGACGCCTTTGCCGGACGCCAGTTCCTCGGCAGTGAAGAAGCCGGCGACGCCGTTGGTCATCGTCAATAACGGCTCGCCGTTAGCGCTCCCCTCGAAGCGGAAGCGGAATAAGTGCGTGTCGCCTTGACGGAAAAAGCGCTCAATGTGGATGTCATAACGCAGAGTCTGGCCAGGCGTGGGTAAGCCGCGATAAAACGTGACCTTGGCGTCAAGCAGCCGATAAACGGCGAGGCCGCGCGTGCGGAAGTCGATGCCGAGCCAGGCGGACAGAAAGAGGTCGGCCTGACCCGATTCGATGGCGACGCAGGCGGCCATTCGACCGCCGTCGAGATACCAGGCGCCGTCTCGCACGTCATGTTCCGTTATGACGCGCCCGGAAGTAAGCGATAACGCCTCTCCTTCAATGAGCATGATGCGATCCACAAGCATCAACGGCTCATCGGGCAGACGAACGCGCGTCGGGTAAGCGTCGATGGCGTCGAAGGCGGGGCCGAGGACGCGGCCGATAGAGCCGACGGCGAACTCCAGGCACTGGTCGCGGTCCAACACCGGCGTCTCGACGGCGGTTGCGCTTGCGGCGCCGCCAAGCAGCGATTCCAGAAGGCCCGTCTGAAAGGCGAGGTTGTCGATCACGGTTCGGCGCACCGAGTCGGTGTAGCGGAGAAAGGCGGCGTGCGCTTGGCCGTGCGCTTCCCGCGTCGCCGCGGCCTCGCCGAGGAGGGGCGCGACCACGGTGGGGTTGGCCGCCGTCCTCCGGTGTGCCGCCGGCGGCGGGGGAACGATAAACGGCTCACCCCCTATAGGGATAGCGATGGCGCGCTCTGGAGCGGTCGTCTCGGCGAGGGTCGGCGCATCATCGCGGCCGTATAACGGCCCCAAGTCCACATCAACGCGCTCCGCGATAAGCATCGCCAGCAGCCGCAGTGCGGCCGACGCGCCATCCGCGCCGGGCGCGCAGACCGATCTCGCCCGATGCGGGCGGTCGCCAAGGATGGCGCCGATCATACGAGAACACGACGCCCCAGGCCCCATTTCCACGAAAACGCGCACGCCGTCGCGGTATGCGGCCTCGATTACGGCCGGGAAGTCGATGGTATCCAACGCTTGCGCCAGGATGGCGTCGGCGGCATTGTCCTCGCTTAGCTCATAGGGCCGGGCGAGCGCCGTACAATAAAAACGCACATTAGGGGGCGGCGTTGTAGGCAAGAGATGAAGCCGACGGTATGACTCCGCGACTTCATGCGCGACGGGGCAGTGGACCGTACTCGTCTCCGGCACCGGCAGCAGAGTACATCGAAGCCGGCGGGCGACTTCCGTCACGTCCGTGCGATAGCCCCCAATGACGCATTCGCGTGACGTATTAATGATGAGGAGATAGGCGCGGTCCAAGCCGACGAGGGCGGCGATAACATCCTGGACAGGCCGATCCACGATGAGGCCGGCGGTCCATTCGACCGGCGCGTCCGGCGCCAATCGCCACGCTTTTCTGGCCGCGTCGCACACCCCGGTTAGGTCGCCAGCGAACAGCGTCGAGGCGTTCATGGCTTGGAGCATCACGTCGCGGCCGACCCATGCTCGCAACGCGAACAGCGCCGCCGATTCGCCGAGGCTGTAACCGATGGCCGCGTCCGGGTGGACGCCGAACATCCGCACCAGATCGCTGGTAAGACCGGCCAACGCCACTTGACCGAAGATCTTTTGCCGCGAGTCGGCGACCTGTCCACTCGCGGCGTCCCAGAAGATCGGCGCGACAAACTGGCTGCGCAGCCGCTCGTTTTCACTGTCTTGGCGCCGCACGATTTCGGGCCATTGCACGGCCAACTCGCGGCCCATGCCCGCATAGTCATTGCCCGAACCCGGAAAGACAAAGGCGGTCTTTCCAGTTCGACCCAGCGGTCTCGGCGAAAAAAAGATGCGGTCACGGTAAGCGGGCGGTGGAGCGTCTCCGTTGAAAATGCCGCCACGCGCCCAGTCAAGCTGCGCACGCAAATCGTCCCGGTCGTGGGCGACGAATGCGACAGCGAGCGGCTCGTCCGGCGCCGCAGGATGCGCGTGGAACCAAGCGCGGGCGTCCCTTTCAATGCCGTGATCTGGGGCGTCGAGTTGGGCGCGCAACTGATCCAATCCATAAGTCAGCGCGACGGCGTTAGGCCCATCGACCACGAACAGCGCCTCGTCGCGGGCACCCAGCGGTTGGCGACGGTCGGGGCGATCTTCACACGCGCCGGCTTCCCATTCCTCCAATACCAGATGGACGCGGCCGCCGTCCAAGCTGGACGATTCGACCGTGGCCCGACGCGGGCCTTCGACGCGGTCACGCAGCCAATATTGAGCGGCGCGATTCGCCGTCGGCGGCAGAATCTGTTGATAGAGGCAGACGCAGGCTTTGAGGAAAGACGCCATGCCCGCCGCCGCGCCAGCGTGGCCGATGTCCGCCGATGCGTCCTCGCTCGCGCCGCCGGTCGCGCCGATTTCTTTAATGACGGCGTAAATGGTATCGCCGTCGCGCACGGCGTCGTCAAGACGTTTCAGTACGACCGCCGCCGCGCCTTCGCCTACGATGCGATTTGGAACAGGGTTTGCGAGTACGGCGCGCACATCGCCGGCTAGGTCAACGGCCCCGGCCAGCGCCGCGTCGAGTTCGCCGCGCTGGAGCGCTCGCGCCGCGGCAGTTACGGCGTTTAATCCCGACGTTTCCTCACTGGATAGGGTGAAACTCGATCCGCCGAAGTGAAACGCCCGCGCGATGCGGCTGGCCGCGATGCTGCCCAGCGCTCCCATGACGCGGTTGGCGTTGAGTGCCGGCCCCGACGCTTCAAGGAGCGATTGTATCCATACCTCGGTGGGCGGCGTTCTCAGGCGCGCCGCCCATTCTTTCGCGTGTTTCAGCACCCACCAACGGAAATGGTAATTAGTCGTATTGAGGTCGAGATTGAGTCCAATGAAGACGCCGGTGCGCGGCCGAGCCTCGTCGCTCAAGTGAACTTGGGCCAGGGCCGCGTCCGCGGCTTGCAGCATAAGCACTTGTTGCGGCAGAGCCTCCTGTAGCTCGCGTGGTGGGATACGGAAGCGGTCGGCGGCGATGCTGAGGTTGTCCAGATAGAACCCGGCGAACGAAGAAGCATCCAAACCTTCGCGGCGCGCCCAGGCGCTTTCGAGAACGCCCCAATCATGCGCCGGCTGTTGCGGTTCGGCGGATTGGCCGCCTAGCACCCGCTCCTGAAATAATTGCAGCGAGTGCCACGGACCAAAGCGGGCGTCCATTCCCACGACGGCGATGGGGACGGATGATGCTTGACAAGCCCCGAGCGCAAGCGAGGGGTTTAGGGAAAACCCCTCGCTTGCGCTCGGGGCTTGTAGGGCTGGTAATAGTGAATCATCGTATTCTTCCAGAAGAAGATGGGCATTAACGCCGCCGAAGCCGAAGCCGCTGATCGCCGCGCGCCGGGGCGTGGCCTCCGTGCGGCGCCGCCATTCGCGCGGCTCTTTAAGAACCTGAAAAGGCGACTTCTCCATCACCATCCCCAGCGCCGGCGTAACGAAATTCGCCGTCGGCGGCAGCGTCCGCGCCCGCAACGCCGATAGCACTTTGACAACGCCCGACGCCCCCGCCGCCGTTAACAGGTGGCCGACTGTGGACTTAACCGATCCGATAACGCATTGTCCCGGTCGCCAACCGTCGCGGCCCCACAACTCCTTGAGACTGGCGAACTCCACGGCGTCGCCGACCGGCGTGCCGGTGGCGTGGCACTCGATCATATCCACGTCGGTCGGTTCCCAACCGGCCGCGCGATAAGCGGCGCGCATGGCCCGCAACTGGCCCTCGCTGGTCGGCGCCAGTAGACCGCCGCCCACGTCATTAGACAAACCCACCCCGGCGATCACGGCCAGGATGCGGTCGCCGTCGCGCTCGGCGTCCTCCAGCCGCTTCAGCAAGAATACGCCTGCCCCTTCGCCGACCACCAAGCCATCGGCCCGCGCGTCGAAGGGACTGCAACGCCCCGTCGGCGACAGCGCCCGCAACTGGGCGAAACCCATCTGCGTATATAGGCAGTCGGGTCGTGAGACGCCGCCGGCCAACATAGCGTCGGCTCGCCCGGCGAGCAGTTCGTCGGCAGCGAGTTTTAGCGCGTAGAGGGATGAGGCGCAGGCGGCGTCAAGAGTGTAATGGCCGCCGCCCAGGCCGAGTGCTTTCGCCAGTACGCCGGCCGGCAGGCCGACGGCGTGACGGTTTCGTGGATCGACGGCTTCCGCCGGCCCCGCCTCGCCCAGCACTTTTTCCTCAAAGGTGCGACCGAGGTAGTTGCGGGCAAGAATCGAAGCCTTTTCAGTAGGTAAAACGATGTTACCTAGGATGACGCCCACGCGCCGACGATCCAAGTTGTGAGTCACGCCGGACGCGAACGCCTGTTGACCCGCGTACAGTGTCAGATGAAACACGGGGTCCAGCCCGGCCAACAATTGGGAGGCGTCGAGCGGTATCGCGTCGAGGAAGCAGCCGCGGCGAGAATAAACCTTATCCGGAGCGGCAATGGCGGGATCATAAATAGCGTCAGGATCGAGCATCCAGCGGACTGCGGGCACATCGCGCGTATTATCGGTCCCCGCCAGCACGTCGGCCCACAGACGTTCGGGCGTTGACGCGGAAGGGAAGAGTCCGCCCATCCCGACGATGGCGACGCGCGACGAAACCGACATGCTTCTCTCCTCATTATGCTTGCGATTGAGCCTTTTTCGGGTATCCTGGTAGGGTATGGAATCTCCGCCCGCGCCGCGCGACCCGCCTTCCTTCCAACCGAGCGAACGCATGACGCCGTTGCTTATCCTGTGTCTCGCCACCTTGCCCGCCGAGACGTCGCCGACTGGCCGAGTGGATTATGCCCGCGACGTGAAGCCGATCTTGGCGCAGAATTGCGTCAAGTGCCACGGCCCCGACAAGCAGCGCGGCGGCCTTCGCCTCGATACGGCGGCCGCCGTCCGCAAGGGCGGCGATACTGGCTCTGCCGTCACGCCCGGCCACGGCGACAAAAGCCGCCTTGTTCTTGCGATCACCGGCGCGGAGGGCGTGAAGCCGATGCCGCCCAAGGGGCCGCCTCTCGACGCCGCCCTAACCGCCGTCCTCAGAGCGTGGATCGACGCCGGCGCCACCGCCCCCGCCGGCGAGGTCGCCGCAATCGCCGCCGCGGGCACACACTGGTCCTTTCAGCCGATCCTGCGCCCCGCCGAGCCGGCCGTAAAGGATAATGCGTGGGTACGCAACCCCATCGACCGCTTCATCCTCGCCCGGCTGGAGAAGGAAGGCGTCGCCCCCTCGGCGGAAGCGGATCGCGCCACGCTTATCCGCCGGTTGAGCCTGGACTTAGTGGGCCTGCCGCCGTCGCCGCGCGAGGTGGACGAGTTTGTCGCCGATCATCGACCGGATGCTTATGAGGAGTTAGTGGATCGTCTATTGGCGTCGCCTCATTACGGCGAACGCTGGGGCCGTCACTGGCTCGACCTCGCCCGCTACGCCGACTCCAACGGCTACAGCATCGACGCGCCGCGCTCGATGTGGCCGTACCGCGATTGGGTGATCGGTGCGTTCAACCGGGATTTGCCATTCGATCAGTTCGTCGTCGAGCAGCTGGCCGGCGACTTGTTGCCGGGCGCCACGACGGAACAGAAGATCGCCACCGGCTTCCATCGTAATACACAGATCAACCAGGAAGGCGGCATCGACGAGGAGCAGTTCCGCGTCGAGGCGATCGTCGATCGCGTCAACACGACAGGAAGCGTTTTCCTCGGCCTGACGGTCGGCTGCTGCCAGTGCCACGACCACAAGTTCGACCCGATTGCTCAGCGCGAGTATTACCAGTTATTTGCGTTCTTTAATAGCGTCGATGAGCCGACGCTGGAATTGCCGACGCCGGAACAATCCAAGAAGCGTGCCGCAGTCCAGGGACGGATCGCGGCGTTGGAGAAGCAGCTTGCGGCGCTCGACGCCGTGACGCCGGAAAAAGTGGAGGCATGGGAGGGTAAATTGACGACGGAGGATAAGGCGCACCTGTCCGTGAAGGTACGGGACATCCTCGCGGTGGCGATCAATGGCCGCGACGCCAAACAGCAACAAATCGTGTTGGACGCCTATCGCAAGGCCGATCAGACGCGGCACATCGTCGCGGCGCTGGGCGGCGCCAACCTGCTGGCCGCGCCGTTTCACGTGCAGGCGATGAATGCTCGCAATCTTCTGGCAAAGCAAATCGCCGATCTCAAAAAGGATCTGCCGGTCATCCCGACGACTCTGGTGGTGCGCGAGCGGCCGGCGCCGCGCGTCACGACCATTCATCTCGGCGGCGACTTCCTGCGCAAAGGCGCCGTCGTGACGCCGGGCGTGCCGTCCGTACTGCCGCCGCTGCTGGCGAATGACAAACCGACGCGACTGGACCTGGCAAAGTGGATCGTCGATCCGAAAAATCCGCTGGCGGCGCGCGTGACGGTGAACCGCATGTGGCAAGCATATTTCGGCCTCGGTCTAGTCGAGACGGAGAACGACTTCGGCACACAAGGGACGGCGCCGAGTCACCCGGAATTGCTGGACTGGCTGGCATCGGAGTTTGTAGCTCGCAATTGGAGCATGAAGGCGATGCACAAACTCATCGTCTGCTCAGCGACGTATAGGCAGGCGTCGAAGGCGCGGCCGGACCTTGCCACGCTTGACCCGCGCAACCGGCTGCTGGCGAAGCAGAGCCGACTACGCTTGGAGGCCGAAGAAGTGCGCGACGCCGCGCTGACGGCGAGCGGCCTGCTGACGCCCACGGTAGGCGGGCCGAGCGTGTTCCCGCCGCAGCCGCCGGGCGTCTACGCTTTCACGCAGGTGCCGCGCGATTGGAAGGCCAGCGACGGCCCTGACCGTTACCGCCGCGGCATGTATACGTTCTTCTGGCGCTCGGCGCCGCACCCCGGCTTGACCGTGTTCGACGCCCCGGATTCCACATCGGCCTGCACGCGCCGCAATCGTTCCGACACGCCCTTACAGGCATTGACGCTGCTTAACGACCAGGCGTTTTTTGAGTGCGCTCAGGGACTGGCAACGCGCATTCTTAAAGATGGTGGGACCGGCGACATCGAGCGCCTCGCTTACGGCTTCTGCCTCTGCACGGCTCGGTTGCCGAATGCGCGGGAGCGCGAAGTGCTTGGCCGACTGCTGGTGAAGCAGCGCGAGAAGTATGCCCATGCCGACGCCGACGCGTGGACGGCGGTGGGGCGCGTGCTGTTGAATTTGGATGAGTTCATTACGCGGGAGTGAGAGTACAGGACGAAGTCGCTGGCGTCGGCAGGCGCGATGCGCTACAATCGGAGGGGACGCGGTTGTTGACCCGCAATCATCGACAAGAAGCGTTGTCCCGTGCGTATGTGCAAGCGATCGCGGCTCGTTGTGGAATGAGCATCAGTGTGCCGTATCCCGACTATGGCATTGATATGAGCCTGAACGATATCGAGATCTCCAACCGAACTCGCAGTGAATCGGGATACAGACTTGACGTTCAGACTAAGGCAACAACCCGGGCTGGCGTGACGGAGGACTCGATCCAGTACGATTTGCAAGTACGGTCGTATGACTTGCTTCGAGCTTCGCCGGATAAAGCCCCGCGTATTCTCGTCGTTCTAGCACTTCCAGGCAACGAGTCGCGGTGGTGCAGCCAGAACGAGGAAGCGTTAATCCTTCGTCATTGCGCTTACTGGCTTTCGCTAAAGGGGTGGCCGCCAAGCACGAATCGCAAATCGGTTCGCGTCTCCCTTCCCAGGGCAAACGTATTCTCAATGGACGCCGTGCGTGGGATTATGAATCGTATCAAAGCGGGAGAAAACCCATGAATGCCTGGCGTTGGGTCGATCCGCGAACGAATAAGGTCCGGCTCGCGGACCTACAAGCCTATTTTCATCGCAAAGGCTGGACACTCAAGCCGAACCCGAATCCGCACCTTCTTCGGTATGAGGAACCACGAGTCGGACGAAGACGCCCCTTCTTTTATGTGATCCCCTCGTCGGATCAGTTCAGCGACTTTCATGTGTCGGTCATTTATATGATCACCACGTTTAGTGAAATGGAAGACCGTCACCCCGTCGAGCTTCTCGACGACATTTTGCGATGCGGCGCCGAGTCCGCGCACGGAAACGGCGCTACGCGTCAGAAGGACGCCAAGGCTGTACGTCTTAAGAAATCCTGACCTATGAGCGCCGTTATGTCATCCATGAATCCGCTCCTGTTGCAAACCCGCCGCCATTTCTTCGGTCAATGCGGCGTCGGCCTCGGCGCCGCCGCCCTTGCTTCGCTCTTGAACGAAGGCCGTGCCGCGGAGAACGACGACGCGCCCCTGACAAACCCGTTGGCCCCGAAGAAGCCGCACTTCCCCGCCAAGGCGAAAAGCGTCATCTTCCTGTTCATGGCCGGCGGGCCGAGTCAGCTGGAGTTGTTCGACTACAAGCCGAAACTGACGGAGTTGAATGGCCAGCCGATCCCCGATGAGTTCATCAAGGGCAAGCGCTTCGCCTTCATGGAATCGTTCGCCAAGGCGACGCCGAAGGTGCTGGGCACGCGCCGCAAGTTCGCCCGGCATGGCGCTGCGGGAACGTGGGTGTCGGAGTGCCTGCCGCACACCGCCGGCATTGTCGATGACATCGCCGTGGTGCGCTCGATGGCGACGGACGTCTTCAATCACGCTCCGGCAAAGCTGTTCGTCAACACGGGGTCGCCGCAGTTCGGCCGGCCGAGCATGGGAGCATGGACCACCTACGGCATCGGCAGCGAAGCGCGCGATCTGCCCGGCTTCGTCGTGTTGCAGTCTGGCCCGCGCGGGCCGCGCGGCGGCGCCGCGTTGTGGGGCAGCGGCTTTCTGCCCACTTCTTATCAAGGCGTACCGTTCCGCAGCGGCGGCGAGCCGATTTTGGACATCGCCAGTCCGAAAGGCATAGCACCGGAGCGGCAGCGCGACGTACTCGACGCCGTGAAGGAGCTAAACTCCGCGCACCTTGCCGACGCCGGCGATCCGGAGATCGCCACGCGCATCGCGTCCTACGAAATGGCCTATCGGATGCAGACAAGCGCCCCGGAGCTGATCGACCTGAGTAAAGAGGATAAGAAGACTCTGGAATTGTACGGGGCGGCGCCGGGCAAGCCGTCGTTCGCCAACAACTGTCTGTTGGCGCGGCGGTTGGTGGAGCGCGGCGTGCGTTTCGTGCAGCTGTACCACACCGATTGGGACCACCACGGCGCGGGCGAAATCAACCTGACGACCGGCCTGGACAAGATATGCCGCGAGGTAGACCAACCGGCGGCGGCGCTGGTGCGCGACCTGAAGCAACGAGGCCTTTTGGACTCCACATTGGTGGTATGGGGCGGCGAGTTTGGGCGGACGCCGATGGGCGAGGTGCGCGACAGCGTGGGCCGCAATCACCACATCGACGCCTATACGATGTGGCTGGCCGGCGGCGGCGTCAAACCGGGCCTGAACCTCGGCGCCAGCGACGAGCTGGGCTTCGCGGCCGTGGAGGACCGCGTTCACGTCCACGATTTGCAGGCGACGATCCTGCACCTGCTGGGGCTGGACCACAAGAAGCTGACCTTCCGCTTCCAGGGCCGCGATTTTCGGCTGACGGACGTGCATGGCGAAGTGGTTGCCAAGCTGTTGGCGTAATCCACGCCCCGCCGCTGCCCCCGGACTCACGAGTACGTTCGCCCGGGGCTTTATCAGGATCGCCCTCCGGACTCAAAACGCTGACGCTATCTTGTTTTGGAGCCCCTTCGGGCGACTAAAGATAAAGCCCCGGGCGAACGTACTCGTGAGTCCGGGGTGCGACGGGTACCCCCGTCTCGCTCCGGCGATCACGTCATCCGCTATAATGCCGGAATGAACCAGTCTACGCGCTTATCATTGCCGTTGTGGAACGAGACCTTCGCCGCCCCGCTGGCCCCCGTCAGCGGCGCCGAGATGCGCGCCCGCGGCTGGGATTACGTCGATGTCATCTTCGTCACCGGCGACGCCTACGTCGATCATCCCAGCTTCGCCGCCGCTCTGTTGACGCGCGTGCTTGAGGCCGAAGGCTTTCGCGTCGCCGTACTGCCGCAGCCGGATTGGCGCTCGTGCGAGCCGTGGCGGCAGTTCGGTAAGCCGCGACTGTTCTTCGCCGTCAGCGCCGGCAACATGGACTCGCTCATCAACCATTACACCGCCAACAAAAAAGTCCGCAACGACGACGCCTACTCACCCGGCGCCCGCATCGGCATGCGCCCCGACCGCGCCACGCTTCCCTATTGTCACCGCGCCCGCGAGGCGTTTCCCGGCGTGCCAGTGATTGCCGGCGGCGTCGAAGCGTCGCTGCGCCGGCTGGCCCATTATGATTATTGGAGCGATACCGTTCGCCGCGCAATCTTGCTCGACTGCAAAGCCGACCTTCTCGCCTACGGTATGGGCGAAGAAACCATTGTCGAGATCGCTCGTCGTCTCGCGGCTGGGGAAACGGTGCGCGACTTGCGCGACATGCGCGGCGTCGCCTATGCTCTCGGCGCGAAGGAATCGGAAGCGCTCAAAGCGGATGAAGACGCGATTGTATTGCCAAGCTACGAAGCGGTGAAAGCGGACAAGCCGACGTTCGCCGAGGCCACGCGCCTCATTCACGTCAACACGAATCCTTACAACGCAAAGGCGCTTGTGCAATTCCACGACCGCGAGGCCGTAGTCGTCAATCCGCCGTGTCTGCCGCTGTCGCAAACCGATATGGACCGCGTTTATGACCTGCCGTACACGCGCCGGCCGCATCCGTCGTACACCGAGCCGATTCCCGCATTTGAGATGATTAAAGACTCCGTAACGATCATGCGCGGCTGCTTCGGCGGCTGTACGTTCTGCTCGATCACCACGCACCAGGGCCGTATCATCCAATCGCGCTCGCAAGAGTCGGTTTTGAAGGAAGTGCGCAAGATGGCGGCCGACCCGGATTTCTCCGGCGTCGTCAGCGACATCGGCGGCCCGACGGCCAATATGTACGAAATGCGCTGCACCCGGCCGGAGGTCGAGGAGAAGTGCAAACGGCTGTCGTGCGTCCATCCGACCATCTGCAAGCTGCTGGGGACCGATCACGGCCCGCTCGTCGAATTGATGCGCCGCGCCCGCACGGAACCGGGAATCCGTAAGGTGCTGGTCGCCAGCGGCGTGCGCATGGACCTGGCGCAATTGTCGCCGGAATACATGCGCGAACTGACCGAACATCACGTCGGCGGTCATCTCAAGGTCGCGCCGGAGCATACCGATTCGCACACGCTGGAGATGATGAAGAAGCCGGAAAACGGCAACTTCGAGAGTTTCGCGCGCGAGTTTACGAAGGCGTCGCGCGAGGCCGGCAAACCGAAACAGTTCCTCGTGCCGTACTACATATCCAGCCATCCCGGATCGGATTTGCACGCGATGATCGACCTGGCGGTCTTCCTGAAGCGCAACGGCTACCGCCCCGATCAGGTGCAGGACTTCATCCCGGCGCCGTTCGACGTGGCGACGTGCATGTACTACACCGGCATCGACCCGTTCAGCAAACAAGAAGTCTACGTCGCCCGCAATCTGCGCGATCGCAAGCTGCAACGGGCGCTGCTGCAATTCTTCAAGCCGGACAATTACTTCGAGGTGCGCAAGGCGCTGGAGCAGGCCGGCCGCGCCGACCTGATCGGCGGCGGGTGCGACGCGCTAATCCCGGCGCATCCGCCGAAAGAGGCCGTCGAAGAGCGGAGAAGGCGGGCCAACGACGCGGCCAAAGGCGATCACTATCACGCGGTGGCGAACCCGGCGAAGGGCGAACCGGCCGGCGAACGCGGGCTGCCGAATCAGGGCTACCGACCGAGACGCAAAACTGCGCACCGTCAGGATAAGAAGGCCAAACGGAAAGGCGGCGCTTCAGGCCCGCGATCGTAGCAAACGGTGGACCACCTTCGGTAAACCCCTCATGCTGGTCTGAATGTTGTGGACGGTTCGGCGCCCGCAACTGTGGTCGCTCTGGTGGAAGGAGGAAATCGGGCCATGTTCCTTACCTGGATGAAGCTTGTCACCGCGGCCGCGCTGGCGTTGGGCGCCGCGGTCCTCGCGTTGGCCGCCCAGCAGGGGGGTACGCCGCCCGACGCCCCGAGGGATCCTCCTCTCCCGGTCACTGCACGCCCGATCGAACGACAGGAGGAGAAGCCGGCGGTAGACCTCTACGGCGACCCGCTGCCGCCGCACGCGGTCGCCCGGCTGGGCACTTTGCGGTTCCGGTGGGCCAATGGGGTCGTCCAGGTCGCGGCAGTGCCTGGCGGGAAGCAGCTGCTCGGGTTGGGGTTCTCATCGACCGTCGTCATGTGGGATGCCGCCACTGGCAAGGAGGTCCGCCGCTTCGACGGACCCACGCGGCGTCCCGTACGCAAAGAGGACGGCGTCCCTTTCCATAGCGTCTCCTTCGGATCGTTCGCTGTTTCTCCGGATGGCAAAACCCTTGCGGCGGCGACGACCGACGATTCGGGGCTGGATGGCTCGATGCTGTTGTTCGACCTCGCGACCGGCCGCAAGCTCGCCGAATGGCCACGCCACGGTTACTCCAGGTATCCACTCCTCGCCTTCGTGACGCCGACCGTTCTGGTTTCTGCCGACGACGACTCGGTGCGTGTCTGGGATGTGACCAAGCAACAGGAGTTACGCCGACTGGCGGTCGCCGCCGGAAGTCGCATCTCGGCAATCGTGCCCTCCCCGGACGGCGAACAGATCTTCGTCGCAGGGTGGGATGTCAAGACGGGAGTGGCATTCTGGACGGCGTGGGAGGCAGCGACCGGCAAGCTCGTCCACCACGAAAAGGGCCTTAAGGACCTTCCAGGGGGGCAGGTGAAACTGGCCCTCTCGCCCGACGGAGTATCGCTCGCCCTCGCCATGGGGATGGGGCACTGCACCGAGATGCGTCTCTACTCGGGGCCCGAGTGGAAAGAGCGTCGCCGCTGGCAGGCTCACGACGGTGACGATGCCGACCGGTGTTCCATCGTTTTCTCTCCTGACGGAAAGACGATTGCCACCGGCGGGGCCGACGGGAAGGTACGCCGCTGGGATGCGGTCACGGGCAAAGAGATCGGGCCTGCCATCGAACCCAACCACGTATTCTCCCAAAACGTCGCCTATCTCAACGCCGACACGCTGTTCACGTTCGGCTGGCAGGAGACCGTCAAATTCTGGGACGCGAGAACGGGCAAACCGAAACTCGTGTTCCTCGGGTCGGAATCGCAAGTGACCGCGCTCGCGTACTCGCCGGACGGGCGGCACGTAGCGGTCGGCGGCGCGGGTGGGGAGCCGATTCGCATCTGGGACGCGGCCAGCGGCAAGCAGGCGGCCCTGTTGCGGGATGGCATGTTCTACGTGACCTGCCTGCGCTTCAGCCCTGACGGCAAATCGCTGGTTTCGAGTGACTGCGCCGGGGAAATTCGCCTGTGGGATTGGGCTAAAAACGGCGCCCCCGTCGAGCACTTCTCAGATTTCACGTCTTTGGTCAGGTGCTTCGCTTTCAGCCCCGACGGCAAGAACATGGCAACCGGCTATGAGATGGAAGGCATCGTCCGCGTGTGGGCCGTCTCCACCGGCAAGTTGGTCCAGTCGCTCGAGGGCCAGGCGTTCCAGGTCTCCGCTCTTGCCTTCACGCCCGACGGACAGGCACTTTTTAGCAGCTCCTCTGGCCAGGGCATTCAGCACTGGAACCTGACGACCGGCAAGGAGGTCCGCCTTATCAAGGCTGAGCTTCTGGGCCACTCGAATACGGTGAGCGGCCTGGCCATCTCACCGGCAGGCCGCTGGGTGTACTCCTCTAGTTATGACGGATCGATCAGCGTCTGGGAGGCCGGCAGTGGACGGCTCGCTCGGATCCTCAAAGAAAAGGAGCCCAGTTACAACGGCCCCGTCAAAATCGCTCTGTCCCACGATGGAACCCGGCTGGCTGCGGCGTTTGAGAATGACTGGAAGAACCCGTCCGTCCATCTGTGGGACCTGACCACCGGCCAGAAGATCGCCTTGACGGGCCACCGGGCGCCAGTGACCCAGCTGGCGTTCTCCCCGGACGGGCACTGTCTCGCATCGGGCAGCTGCGACACGACGGCGCTGATCTGGGATGTGACCGGGTTGTGGCTTGGCGGCAAGGTCCCGGACGGCAAGGAGTTGGCCGGCATTTGGAAAGACCTCGGCGTGGATGATCCGAAGGTGGTGTACGCCGCCGTCTGTCAGAGCGTTGCGGCCGGGGACGCGGCCGTGGCTCGGTTGAAGTTCGACCTAAAACCGGCGGCGGTGATCGACGCCGAGAAGATTGCCGGCTGGGTCCGCCAGCTCGATTCGGACGAGTTTGACCAGCGTGAGAAGGCAAGCCAGGCGCTGGCCGACCTCGGCACGGCCGTGGAAACGAAGCTCCGCGAGGCGCTGGAGAAGACCAGGTCCCTGGAGGTCAGAGGGCGTCTGGAGCGGATCCTAGAGGGGCAGGAGGGGCAGGAGGGGGAACACCGCCGTCTGGGTCATGCCCTCGAGATCCTGGAGATGATCCACACTCCGGCGGCGAGAGGTTTACTCGTGGACCTGGCGAAGAGAGCCAGCGACTCCAGGCTGGCTCGCGAGGCCCGAATGGCTCTGGACAGGCTCGAAAAGCGACCATGACAGGGTCTCCGCGAACGAGACGGCATGCGGCGAGTACGTTCACCAGATTCCGGACGCGAAGGGTAAGAAAGCTATCGTGCGGGTCGGAAGACCGCTCGACGGCCGGATCGACGGTAAGATAGTCGAAGAAAGAGGTAATTTATGAGTACGTCAATCCACCTTACTCTGCCGCTACAACTGACGGATGCTTCAGGGGCCATCGGCACATTCCTCCCAGAGGCCAAGCTGCGGGAACTATTGGCCGAACGCGACTCCTTGCGCTTGGCCTTGCACGAAGCTCGGCAGGAATTGGAGCAGTTGCGGCAGCATGCTGAAGAATCCCAGCGACTGGTGAACGCGCTGAAGGCCGAGAGAGACGACTACGAGAGGGCGCTCACCGCGGCGGTGCGTAATCAGTTCGACTTCGACGAGGGGAGGGCATTGGCACTGGTCGCCGAGGCGGAGAGGAGTGGCGTGGACGCCGCCGAGGTTTTGCGTCAGGTCGAAGCGATTTGCGAATCGGATTCATTGTCCGTAGTGGTTGGTACTCAAGGGTGAGGTGCGGAGTGAACTATTCTGAACAGCCTCCCTCGAAACAATGGGCAGCCTTGAAGTACAGGGGAGAAAAATTTGCGGAGGTCTGGTTCAAACCCGATGGCGAGCCTTTCGCTCTGACGTTTCGCATCCCCCAGAGAAGTTTTCAAATTCCTGACATGGGTCAACTATTGACGACGAAAAACCTTCTAGGCGCCGTGGGCGTAGCGACGGAGGAGGTTGAATCATGGCGGTACGAAGGCACCTCCCATTCCGGCATGAACGAATCCAATTCCGAGCTTAGTCGTCCCCTCCCGCCGTCCCCGCAAGACGTTGCCCACCTGAATGTTCGGGTCAGCCTGAAGCCGCCGCCCCAGACTGTTGCTCCCGATGAGAGCAGTGAGCCGGAGTTTCCCGAGGCAAAGCGGCAAGAACTCGAGGCCCGTTGGAAGACCATCCTGGACTTGGAAACGAGCATGGAGACGTTACGCATAAGTATGGAAGGCCTTCGGGCGGAAATGGAAGCCTCGACGAGGAAGACGTTGACATCGGAAGAAAAAGTACATGCCCTGAACTCGGACGTGGCTCAATGGAACAAGGGAAAAAGCCGCGTTCTTTATGCCCTGCCGAAGGTGAGAGAGTTTATCCATCGTTCCACCTGGGCGGCGGGCACACCTGAACGGAAGAAGCTGGAGGAGTTCTTCAAGCACCACATTCGATCTCGGAACCCTGTTCCTCAGATGGATAACGTGGCAGACCAGCTGGACAACTTGTTAAGAGACCGGCAGGTTTTATCCGCGCACGGTGTATCGACCTACCAGGAATGCAAGAGTATCTCCGTGGATATTCAGGGGGTCTTTAGGACGCTTCAGAGCAATGCAGCTGCGAATGCAATCAAAAAAAGGAACGAAGCCGGTGCAAGAGGCAAGTTTTTCTAGCAAACGCCGCCCGCGTCCCTGATCTCCTTACACGAGGAAACCCAATGCGTGGTTGGCCGATTCCGTGCGCGATCCTGACGGCCGCCCTGTTGGCAACGCCCGTGATCGCCGAGAACAAGTTCGACGAATCGCTCCGCCGCTTCCAGATCAAGGAAAACACCAACACCGTCATGGCCGTGGCGATTTCTCCTGACGGCAAGACGTTGGCCACGGCCGGCAAGGACAGGTCGATCCGCTTCTTCGACCTCGCTGCGGGGACGCGGACAAATATCATCCGTCATGTGTCTGATATTTGGTCGTTGGCTTACAGCGGCGACGGCAAGACCTTGGCCGCGTCCGACGGCGATAAGAACGTAATCCTTTGGGACGCCGATACGCTGAAAGAGAAAGCGACGATAGGCGGCTTTGAGACGCCAGTCGCCATGCTGGCGCTGTCGCCGGACGGATCGCTGCTGGCGACGTTCGAGGACGGCACCCAGAACGCCCGCATCTGGGAGACGGCGCCGGCCAAGGTGCGCGCGGTGCTGGAAGGGCACGGCGACAAGATCAACAGCATCGCGTTTTCGCCCGACGGCAAGCACGTCGCCACGGCGAGCGGCGATGAGACGATTCGCCTATGGGAGACGACGGCCGGGATGCCGGGCCGTCCGCTGCGCGGCCACGACGGCCCGGTGTTTCTGGCGGTCTTCTCGCCGGACGGCAAGACCTTGCTCTCGGCCGGCACACGCGACAAGACCGTCCGACTATGGGATCTGGCGACGTACAAGGTGAAGTCAGTAATCGATGGCCACGAGGACGAGGTGCGGTTCGTCGGCTTCGGAGCCAAGGGGACGATTGTGTCACTGAGCAAAGAAGGCGTCGTAAAGCTGTGGGACGCTGACGGCAAGGAAACGGCGTCGTTTCTGGGGGAATCGGAAGCCGGAGGTGAACTGCCTCCCTACGCGACGAGCGTGGCGCTCAGCCCCGACGGCAAGACGTTGGTGGTGGGGCATGATGAGGTTGTGGATGTGTGGGATCTGACAAAGGTGATGGCGGAGAAGTGACAGGAAAGGAGGCTAACATGGCATTGCACGACCATTTTCACGCGCCGCTGAAGGGGCGCCGCCATTGGAGTTCCTTTCACGCCGCATCGGCCACTTACATCGCAGGAGGATTGCAAAGTCACAATTTCTTTCCGGCCATGCGGTCAATGGCTTACTCGACATCCCAGGCCAAAGCGTCAGTGCGTGCCCGCAGCGGCCAGACGTCCTCCGGGTCGGCGCTCCCCCGCAGCACCGTCACGACCGCCTTGAGCAGCACGGCGAGAGCATCAATGCCACCCTCGCCCGCGTGCTGTAGTGCCGGTCTGAAGTGCAAGCCGTTTTCCACCTGGCAGTGGCCGCGTACCGCCGCCAACAGGTCATCGGGCGTCACCCGGCCCGGGTCCGAACTGGCCGCGAAGTAGCGAGTCTCCGCCTTGGGATCGGCCCCGGCGACGCGCGTCTCGCTGTCCACGTGGACCAGGAGCAGAGCGCCGCGACGCGGGTCAGGGTGGTGGCGTGGGGGGCGTGGTGGCGGATGTGCTGGACATGGGAATCCTTCCGAGTGTGAAACAACCCAGTTGTGTCAAGTCAACAGGATAACAGACAAAATGGACTTTGCAATCGTCCTGCGGGACGAGCTTGGCGGCACGCCTTCTGGTAGCGTCTCTTACAACATCTCCAATCCGCGCATCGTGCCGGCGCCGCTGGAGAACCCGCCGGCTTCGATGCCAAGTCGCTGGAGCAGAGAGACATGGAGGTTTGTGAGCGGGTAGTTTTTCTTGAGGTCAAAGGCGAGATGCTGGCCGTGCTTGAAGCCGCCGCCGACGAGCAGCGCGGGCAGGTTGTCAGTCGAGTGGGCGTTGGCGCTGCCCATGTTCGCGCCGTATAGCACGGCCGTGCGGTCGAGCAAGCTGACGCCCTGCTCGGAGACGCCGCGTAAGCCGGTGAGGAATACGGCGAAGTCGTGGAACTGCGCTTCCTCAATGAGGCGCAGCTCGCTCATTTTCTCCGGGCGGTGTCCGTGGTGCGTGAGTTCGTGCGTGTTGGATTTCACGCCAGGAATGGTGCGCGGGGTGACGCTGGCGAGGCTAACGGCAATGGTGACGATGCGGGTGCTGTCGGTTTCCAGCGCGAGGCGTACAAGGTCGAACATCACGCGGTCGTTTTTCGGCAGGTCATTGCGGTCGCTGATTTCTTCCGGCTTGGCGGCGGCGACTTTGGGCTTGGGTTTGCCGATCCAGCCTTCCGCCGTGGCGAGACGGCGCTCCAACTCACGCACGCTGGTGAAATACTGGTCCAGCCGCTCACGGTCCGCCGCGCCGACTTGGCGTTCCAGGCGGCTGGCTCTCTCGCGCAAGCTATCGAGCAGGCTGCGGTCGTCCTTGAGACGCTGCACGGCGCTAGCTTTGGCCTCCGGCGTGTCTTCGACAAAGAGCTGTTGGTAGAGCTTCACCGGGCTTGTCACCGGCGGGATCATCGAGCCGCTGCGCGTCCAGGAAAGACTGAGGTTATCCGAGCCGATCATGAGAGTGAGCGAGGCAAGGCGCGTGTCTCCGCCCACTTTTTCGGCCATGACCTGATCGAGCGAGATGCTGTTGCGAAAGGTTCCGCGACTAGCGCCGGGCGCGCCCGTGAGGAAAGATTTTTCCGAGGCATGGCCGCCGTCCACGCCGGGCAGCGACACGCCAGAGAAGACCGTCATGTCGGCGCGATGCTCCTTGAGAATGTCAAGATACGGCGTACTCTCATAGTCGCGGCCGGCGTTCTTTGGAAAAAAATACTCCGGCAGGATGCCCATGTTCGTCATCATGCCCACGAAGCGGCGCGGCGGCGCGGGCGCTTGCGCGCCCCGTACCCGCGCGAAGGCGGGGACCATCGCCTCAAGCCAGGGCAAGGCGAGGGCCACGCCGGCGCCTTTCAAAAACCTGCGGCGGTCGAGCGTGCGGGTGACGGCGTTGTATGGGGTGTTCATGGCAGTGTTCTACTATTTGTGGGTGAAAAGTTCACTTTGTACGACTTCCACGAGCAGTGTGCGCAGGCCGTAGTTTTTCGCGGCGGAGTACTTCACGATGCGTTCCACCTCGGCACGATCCGCGAAGCTGATCTCCGCGCCGGTGGCGTAGGTAATGAGCTGGCTGGTGAACGCGCGGGCCAGCCGCTCCGGGTCGGTGGCGAGGATGGAGCGAAGCTCGTTGACTTCCTTGAAGGCGCGGCCATCGGGCATCTGGCCGGTGCAGTCCACGGCGAGGCCGGAATGGTATTCGAGGCGTCTGCCATGAAGGAACTTCGCGGGGTCCACGACGCCTATCGCCCGGTAGTGGTCGCGCCATTCGCCGACCACGTCGAAGCTCTCCAGCGCGTAGCCATAGCCGTCCATCTTTTGATGGCACCTGGCACAAGTGGCATTGCGTTGGTGCTTGGCGAGCTGCTCGCGAATCGTCGTGGCGCCGCGAGTGTCCGGCTCCACGCTGCCGGCGTCGGGCGGCGGCGGCGTTGGTACGATGCCGAGCAGTTTGTCCATGACGAAGGCGCCGCGTTTCACGGGCGATGTGGTCGTGCCATTGGCGGTCGTCTTGAGTATGGCGGCCATCGTGAGGAAGCCGCCGCGCGGACTGTCCGCCGGCAGCGCGACGCGCTGCAAATCCCAGCCGCGCACGCCTTCGATTCCGTAAACCCGAGCGAGCGGTTCATTGAGGAAGGCGAAGTCCGACTGCACGAGATGCGTGACGCCGAGATCGCCGCGCAGCAGTTCGGTGAAGTAAGCCCGCGCTTCCATGAGCATGGCCTCTTGCAGCCACGGCATGAACTCAGGATAGAGCTTCCGGTCGGGCGCTGTGGCGGCGATGTCGCGCAGCGCGAGCCATTGACCGAGGAAGTTCTCCACGAAACGGGCGGCCTTAGGATCCTTCAACATCCGTTCGGTCTGAGCGCGGAGCACGGCGGGTTGGGCAAGTTTGCCCGCATCGGCCAGCGTGGAAAGTTCATCATCCGGCAGCGAACTCCAGAGGAAATAGGAGAGTCGCGCGGCCAGCGCGTGGTCATCAAGTTTACCGGCCGGTTCGCGCAAAAAGAGAAACTCCGGCGAGGTCAACGCCTCACGATAGGCCGTGCGCATGGCGTCCTCAAAGGCCGCGCCCGCGGCGAGTTTCGCCTTCACTTTCGCGGCGTATTCCTTCACCTCGCCGTCGGTCACGGGACGGCGGAAGGCTTTGCGCAAGAACGTCCGCAGCAGTCGTTCGGCGTCGGCCGACGCATCCTTCGTCTGGACATAAACGATGGGTCGCTTCTCGCCGCGCACGCCGTAGATGTCCTTCGGCTCCGAATACGGATTGCCGTTCGGCCAGGTCTGCTGTGTTGGTTGGGGGATGCCGAGTTCTTTCGTCCACACCTTTACCGGCAGGTCGCCGAACAAGGCGCGGTGGCTCGCGGGCGGCCATTGATCGTTAAAGGGGCCTTCGATTTCCACCCACTCGACGGCGATGCCGGGCACAGGCCAGAGCGGGCCGGGCACGTCCTTGTTCTTGCCGTTGGCGTAGTCGCGCACGTTCTGCAGCGACTCGCCGATAATGCGGAGGAAATCATCGTGCGGATGATTCATGCCGCCCCCGCGTTCCAGCCAGGCGGTGACCTCGCGCACCGCGGCTTTGTTTGGCGGCAAGTCAACGGTTCCGTAGTGTTCGCCCTTTTGAAACACTCCCCAACCCAGCGCCCCGTGACGATCCGTGGGCACGACCTGCTTGCCATCCCAGTCAAAGCTGTAACCCGATACGCGCAGCCTATACCAGCCGGTGACGTAAGGCTCGATCCTCGTCATCGTGCAGTGGTAGTCCGCGTCCTCATGGCGGAAGAGGCCG
The DNA here is from genome assembly GCA_002404095.1 of Planctomycetaceae bacterium UBA4732. GTDB lineage: Bacteria > Planctomycetota > Planctomycetia > Gemmatales > Gemmataceae > UBA4732. Next base: position 43,197 of record DHJA01000170.1, read on the forward strand.
ACGGCCGTGGCCTTCGGCTCCTCATCGCGAATGAGGGGAAAGGCAGGTGATGGCTTGGGAGCGTGTTCAGCAACGAAGGTTTCGTCCCGTTTCATGCCGATGAGTCCGATGCCCTCTTTGTTCCCCACCGCCAGCTGTACGGACGGTTCGCATGTCTTGCCGCCCGGCCGTTCGAGGTTGTCCCAGGGACGGTAGCGATACTTCAACACGGGCGGCGGTTCCGGCAGCGGACACAGCGCGGCATTCAGCGCCTTGTCCACCGCGGCAAGGTAAGACTCGATGTGGACAAAGGAGATGTCGAGAGCATCCGCCAGCCGGTCAAAGCCGTGCGCCTTGCCGTCCTCTGGCAGCGAATCCTTGAGCTTCAGCGCCGGCATCGCCAGCAGATCGCGCAGCGAGTTCTCAAACTCCACTCGGTTTAGCCGCCGCAGCCGCGCGCGGCCGTCGCGCTGCTGCCGGGCGCCGTCGGCGGCGGTGAGTTCCTTAGCCAGCGCGGACATCGCGGTATCGAGTTTCTTAGCTTCCGGGCGCGACTTTTTCGCCGGCGGCATCTCGCCGGCGCGCACGCGATCATGCACCTTTACCCACTCGGCAAAGATAGTCGGGTCGTCAAGTTTTACCGTCAGCGCCGAGAGGTCGAGGCCGCCCTTCTTTGACTCCGCGTCGTGGCAGTCGAAGCAATACATTTCGAGAAACGCCCGCGTCGGCGGCGGCGGCGGCGCCGCTCGCGCCGCCCCCGGCAATATGACGACGCCCGCGAGACAGAGCATCGCGGCTCGGACGGAGGACAGGGAAAACACGCTCATCGTGGTGCGTCTCTTCACGGTTGGCTGGGGCGGTATTGCAGGTAGGCCAAATAGATTATAACCTGTCGCCTGCCGCATGCAACAACCTTTGGCTCTGTCTGACAATTGGTATTAGCCCAGGAGGGACGGGAAGATCGTCTACAACGCCGACCGCCGATCGCGCGCGCTTTCTCGCAGTTATAATGTCAGTGGCTTGCTAATGAGATTCGGCACATCGTTGGAACTTACGAGGAGACGACCCAATGTCACAGGATACAACCCGTAGAAACTTCTTACGTGGGGCGGCGGCCGCGGGCCTTCTCGCCGCGGAAGGGCTGCCCACGAGCGCAGCCGAACCTCACCAGGATGCGGATGCCGAATACCCCCGCGATCATCCTGGCGTCGGCGGCCCCGTGGGCAGCGCCACGGATCGCGGCAAGCTCGTGGCCGGCTTCCGCAAGGCGGGTGACCCGCCCGTCCCAGTCGTGACTCCCGATCTGGAGAAGCTCCCCTTCGAGCTGATCGACGGCGTCAAGGAGTTCCACCTGCACGCCATGCACACCCGCCGCGAGTTCCTGCCCGGGGCGTGGATGGATGTGTGGGGTTACAACGACCTGTGCCCCGGTCCCACCATCGAAGTGACCGAAGGCGACCGTGTGCGGATCGTCATGCACAATATGCTGCCGGAATCCACAATCTTGCACATCCACGGCCTCGAAGGCCCCAACCGCATCGATGGCGTTCACGGCGTCACTCAAGAGGCGGTCCCTCCCGGCGGCAAGGCCGTCTACGAGTTCACCCTGCGCCAGAACGGTACGCTCTTCTACCATTCGCACGGCCCCATGCAGGAAGGCTTGGGCATGACCGGCCTGTTCATCGTCCACCCCAAGGAGGCGTACCAGCCTGCGGTGGACCATGACTTCGCCCTGACGATTCAGGAATGGGCGATCATGCCGCAAAGCACCATCCCCAACGTTACCTCGATGGAATTCAACTGGTTCACTCTGAACGGCCGGTCGGCCCCGTACATCACGCCGCTGCTCGTGCGGCTCGGCAGCCGCGTTCGCATCCGCTTTGTGAACATGAGTCCGATTGACCACCACCCGATGCACTTGCACGGCCATACCTTTTGGATCACCGGGACCGAGGGCGGCAGGATACCCGAGACGGCCTGGATGCCGAGCAACAACGTGCTGGTGGCCGTGGCCCAGGCCCGTGAGATCGAGTTTATCGCCAACAACCCTGGCGATTGGGTGCTGCACTGCCATATGTTCCACCACATGATGAACCACATGGCCGTGATGGTCGGGCCGATGGCCATGCAGATGGGCGGCATGCCGGCCGGGAGCAACGCCCAGGCGGGCATGGGCATGACCCAGGGCGGCCCGGCCCTGTCGAAGGAGAACGGCGCGAGTATAGGGCGCGGCATGGGCGAAAACACCAGCAACGAGCGGGCGGTGATGACCGGCATGATGAAGATGGACGCCCCCGGCGACCACAAGGGACACGACATGAAAGACATGCCGGGTATGAAAGACATGCCCGGCATGGATATGTCGGGGAAGTCCGTGCCGGGCTATCCGGCGGACATGATGGACATGCCGATGCCGTATTCGGCGGCCGACCTCAAGAAGCTGAACAAACCGGAGACGCGTGGGATGCGTCGCAACTGGTTCCACGGCGTCGAGGCGTTGCACACCATCGTCCGGGTGCTGCCGGCTGAGTTGTACGACAAGGTCGTGTCGGGGAAAGGCGACGTGGCGCCCGGCGCCAGCGTGCCCGGCGGCGGCGAAGGAGAGATGCCGGGAATGCACCATCACTGATGCACTTAACCCGAAGCGCAAGCGAGGTTAAGACAGAATCCCTCGCTTGCGTGTGCAAGCCCTCTCAGCCGCCCGTCCGGTCTTCCAGGCTCCGACCCTGCGGGGTGATGGGGTCCGGCAAGTCGGCGCCCATCCCACTCTGCCGCATTCGGCTGTCGCCCGGCGCCCCCGGTGGCTCGTCCACCCCGTCAACCAGGAGCAGACCGAGGATGGCGGTCTCCGACTGCCGCAGCTGCTCCAGCGCCTCGACGTAATCCACGCTGATCTGGAAGTAGGTCCGCTGAGCGACGAGTACTTGCGGCCAGGCCGCCGTCCGGTTGCGGAAGCTGTCCAGGTACAACTCGTAGGCTTCCTTCGCGTCCGGCAGGCTGTGGTCCCTATATTCTTCCACCGTGGCCAGGGCGGTGCGATAGCGGGCGTGCGTCCGCGCCAGCCGCTGCCGCAGCGACAGTTCGACCCGGCAAAGATTCTGTTGGGCGTAGGCAAGCTGAGCGTGGGCGGTCTGAATATTGCCCTGGTTCTTGTCGAATAGCGGCAGACGGACGCCAAGTTGAACGCTGGTCACGTCGTTACGAGTTTCAAAGTCGTAGCCGTTGGAGACGCGCGCCTGGATATTGGGGATCGGCTCGACTTGTTCACGTTTCAACCCGATCTGGTTGCGAGTAATCTCGGCGCGGGCGATCTGTAGCTCCGGACTGGCCTCTAGCAGATGGGCCAGGGCCGCGTCATAGTCCGGCGCCGCGCCGGGCGCATCCAGGTTTCCCTCCAGCCGTCCGAGTGGCAGGCAGGGATCGCCGACGAAGGCCGCGAGTTGCTGCCATGCGGCATCGTACAAGGCGCGGGCGTTTTCCAGGGCCACCTTCTCCTGACGGGCCTCGATATGAGCCTGCAACACGTCGGGCTTGTTGGCGGCGCCGACGTTCTTCAATTGCTCCGTGGTCGTCACCGCGTCGTCGGCGTTCTTGAGCAGGCCGGCGCGCACGGCGAGGAGCCGCTGCATCGCCAGAAGCTGATAGTACCGTGTGCGGACGCCGTTGAGGACGCGGTATTGCTGGGCCAGCGCCTGGCTCTCCATCTGCGATACTTCCTGGCCGAACTTGGCCCGGCTCAGTCGCAGCTTGCCGGCCGTGACGATGGTTTGGTCGATGAAGAGACCCTGCATCTCGCCGGCGCTGCCGGCGGCGTTGATGCGGTCGGCCTCATAGCCGATGGTCGGGTTGGGGTAGAGGCCGGACTGCAGGGCGCGGCCCCGCGACGCCTCGACGTTGGCGGCGGCCTGGGCGAGCGTGGGGTTGCCGCGCAGGGCCGCCTGTTCTAGATCGGCCAGCGTCAGAGAGGCGGATTGGGCGGGCGGCGGCGAATCCGCCGCGGGCGCGAGAGGCAACGCCAGGCCGACGATCAGACAAGCCAGCAGTGGGTGCTTCCTGCCCTGTGAGGTGAACATCCTTGAATACTCCGCGGTTCGCGTTTAGCTCGGCGCCTGGATGCGCTTCTTACCGCACAAGGTTGTATCGGATAAATAGGCTCTGCAAGGAAACGCTATTTTGCGATAGAATACGCTTATCACGGGGAATGAGCGTTTTGCCTGACAGGAGTTCAAGTTGGCGATGCAATCGGCCCCACGAAACCGGCTCTCCGTCGGGATTGTTTACGCTCTCGCCGCCGCCGTGCTGTTTGGCGCCAGTACGCCTTTTTCCAAGCTGCTGCTGAGTAGCGTGTCGCCGGTGCTATTGGCGGCTCTGCTCTACCTTGGTTCGGGATGCGGCCTGACCTTATGGCTCTTGCTGGGGTCGTGGCTCACCGGAAAGAAATCCCAAGAAGCTCCCTTGAAGCGCGCCGACCTACCTTGGCTGGCCGGTGCCGTATTCTTCGGCGGCGTGGCGGGGCCGCTGTTGCTCATGCTAGGCCTCGCCGCGACGCCAGCCGCCGACGCCTCCTTGCTCTTGAACCTTGAAGGCGTCTTGACGGCGCTCTTGGCGTGGTTCGTGTTCAAGGAGAACTTCGACCGCCGGATCGCCTTGGGGATGGCGTGCATCACCGCAGGCGGGATACTGGTCTCTTGGACCGGCAATCCTTCAGGCGGCGTGCCGTGGGGCGCGCTGGGCATCGCCGGCGCCTGCCTCGCGTGGGGGATCGACAACAACCTGACCCGCAAAGTGTCGGCGGGCAACCCGCTTCAGATTGCGGCAATTAAAGGGTTAGTCGCCGGCGGGGTAAACCTGGCGATTGCCTTCGCGGCAGGCGCGCGTCTGCCCGCCTTCTCAACAGTTATGGCGGCATCGGCAGTCGGATTGTTGGGGTACGGGGTGAGCCTGACGTGCTTCGTCTTGGCGCTGCGTCACCTTGGAACGGCTCGCACCGGGGCCTATTTCTCGCTGGCGCCCTTCGTCGGGGCGGGACTGTCCCTGCTCATCTTCCAAGGGGCAATCTCTTTCGTCTTTCTGGCGGCGACCGCGCTCATGGGTGTAGGTGTGTGGCTCCACTTGACGGAGCGCCACGAACACATGCACGAACACGAAGAAATGTTTCACGACCACCGCCACGTCCACGACGAGCATCATCAGCACGCGCATAGTCCCGACGACCCCGCAGGGGAACCCCACAGCCACCCGCACTTCCACCCGGCGATGAGGCATTCCCATCCCCATTACCCTGACATCCATCATCGCCACAAGCATTGAGCAGAAACAGACCGCAGCCTAGAGGAACCCGGATGTGGGGTATGGCATGCACCGGCGGGACGGCGACCCCCTCAAGGAATCGAGCGATTTCGTCAAACGGTGAGCCGGAAGTGTGCGGAAAAGTCACACTTTGGCAGGTTGCGAGTTTCGACGGATAAGAACATCTGCCCTATCGCAAGCCACAATAGATTGTTTATTAAGAACTTACGTCACTGGGCCGCAATGCGGCACACCATTTGCCATAATCCTTATAACAGACGAGTTGCGAGGACGGGAGTGCGCAAGGCTCTGGTTAGGCGTCGTTGAACCCGCGCCTGCATGTGTTGGTCCCGGATTCACGCTGGCTCAATCCTATCCTCAACAATGAACAGTTGAAAGTGAATGAAAAGAGTCGGTTACACCGTCCAGGCGCCGGGCCATATGCGGCCGATAAACCTGGCATCTACAAGGAGATATGTTATGGCGCCTACGCGCACGTTCCGAATCGGCACCTTCGCCCTCGCGGGCCTGTCGCTCACGGCGGCCCTGATCCTGGCGGCCGGCCCCGCCCTGACGGCCGCCCCCGTTCCCGACGTTCCCCCGTCTGGAAAATTCCCGCCCTGGCAACCGCCCAGCTTCAACGACTACCACGAAACCGCGCGCCCGACCCAGCCCTTGCCGGCCGTCATCACCGCTCCACCCGTGAAATACACTATTTCGGTTACCACCGTCCCTCAGAAGGCCGGGGAAGTGGACGCAGACCGCGTCGTGCTGATGGCCCATGTGCCGGAGGACGCCCGAGTGTGGATCGAGGGCGACCCGACCACTTCGACCGGCACGGAACGATTCTTTAAGTCGCCCCGCATGACGCCCGACCAGGAGTACCACTACATGGTTCGCGTGGCCTGGGCCGAGGACGGCCACTGGGTCTCCAAGGAGTCCAGCATCCCGGTCACGGCGGGTCAGATGCAGTGCTTCTTCATCCGAAAGGCCGCCACCCCGGCGGATCAGGTGGCAGAGGCCCAGGCCAACTTGGCCAAACTGTCGCCCGAGGACCGGAAGCTGGCGGAGGCGCAGAAGTTCTGCGTGGTGGAAAACAAAACGCTGCTCGGCGCTATGGGTGTGCCGGTCAAGGTGATGCTGAAAGATCAGCCGGTGTTCCTCTGCTGCAAGGCGTGCGAGAAGCAGGCTAAAGCCGACCCGGACAAGACCCTAGCCAAGGTCAAGGAACTGAAGGCTAAGAACGCCAAGCAGACTGGGAAGTGAAATCGAGCACCGGGGATATTTATCGGGTGGGGGGAGGTAAGATTGTGCAGCCCCCGTCACGGATCGCTTAGAGTCTTTCCCAGAAGGGAGGTCAAACACGGCTGACACAGCCGTGGCACACCGAGGTTTCCAGTGCGCCACGGCTGTGTCAGCCGTGTTTCGACGGCTTATGGGACAGACTCTTGGTCCAGGCCCGCCTGGAGATTGCTCCGGGCGGGGACTTGAGCAGCGTCTCTAAAGCAATGTTTCGCCGGAATCGACAATTATTCAAGCCCGTTTGGCTTCTTGGTCTCGGCTTGACAGGGCCAGGAAAACCGGCTAAAAATTGAGTATGCTCGCATTGCGCGGAACATCTCTGGTCACACAGGTCTGGTTAGCGATCCTTTTAACGCTCCTCTCCGGCGTTCCGCGCTTTTCCTGCGTCTGTCCTGACGGCGCCGTCCACTCTTCGTTCCTTGGCGTCCTTTGGGGCGGGACGGGCTGCTGTTGCTGCACACCATCGGGTGGCGCTCCTGCCGGCACGCAAGAAAAGAGTTGTTGCGGCGCGGTCCATGCGGGGAAAGCGGCCGGTCACTCTACCACTTCTTGTCCCCACAATGGGCCTCGGTGTCGAAAGACGGTCGCCTCTTCCGACGCGCAGGCGGTTCCTTCCACCCCGACGTTGGGCGACCTGCAACCACTAGCCTTGGAAGCCGCTTTCTCCACTCCGGCATCCGTAACCGTTTTGCCGCGATCCGCCGTTTTGACCCGCGACCCACCGCCGCCGACCGATCTCATCGTCCAACTCGGGCGCCTCGTAATTTAAGCACCTCTGCCACTCCTCTTCGTCTCTTGTAACAAGGCCGTCCTCCCTGCGCTTTAAGGGATAGAGCGCTCGTGAGCCGGCCACTTGTTGGCGAACGGCCGGCGTAAGCCGGCTGGTACGTCACCAAGTCGGCGATAGCGTAACGCACCAGCCGGCTTACGCCGGCCGTTCGCCTGCCCTTTCCGCGCCCCGGAGATTGGAATCATGTCCGAAAATCATACCGTGCGCCCGGCCGGCACCAACGGCGATCTGGTTGCCACGCTCCAGCCGCCGCCGGAAAAGCACAGCGTCGGGTGGAAAGTCTTACAGGTTCTGAAGACGATTCAGGCCCGCCTGCGCTTCTTCGTGCTACTGGCGGCCATGGGCGGCGTCATCCTCTATTGGGATACGTTAAAGGGCTATTACGAAAAATGGACGCGCCCCGCGACGGCGCAGTCGCCCGCCGACGCCGACAGCGAGTACTACTGTCCGATGCACCCCACCGTCATCCGCGACCATCCCGACAAGTGCCCCATCTGCGGCATGCCCCTGTCGAAACGAAAGAAAATCGAGGGCGACGGCGAGGCGCTGCCAGCGGGCGTCATCAGCCGCGTCCAGCTCACGCCTTACCGGGTCGCCTTGGCCGGCGTCGAGACCAAGCCGGTCGAGTACCGCGCCCTGTCCAAGGAGATCACTGCGGCCGGCTTCGTGGAGTTCGACGAGCGCAAATTGACGCGCATCACCAACCACGTCAGCGGCCGCAGCCGCATCGACAAGCTCAACGTCAACGTCACCGACCAGCCCGTCGCCAAGGGCGATCCGCTGGCGCTGCTGTACAGCCCCGACCTCGACCTTACCATGCAAAACCTGCTCGACGCCCACCGCGCCGACAACAAGGCTCTCGAGCGCATGACGCGCCAGCGCCTCGACCTTTGGGGCATCGAGAGCGACCAGATCGAGACGGTCCTCAAGACCGGCAAACCGATCACGCACTTGACCATCCGCTCGCCGGTGAGCGGCCACGTCCTGCGGAAGTATCAAATTGAGGGCGATTATATCGAAGAAGGGGCCAGGCTTTTCGACGTGACCGACCTGTCAACGGTCTGGATCGAGGCCCAGATCTACGAGGACGAATTGGCGTTCCTGAAGCCGGATATGTCGGTCAGCGCCCGGCTCAAGGCGTTTCCCAACCGGGAATTCACCGGAATGCTGGCCTTCATCCATCCGCATCTGGATTCTGAATCACGGACACTTAAGGTGCGCTTTGATGTGGACAACCCGGAGCACCTCTTGCGGCCGGGCATGTACGCCGCGGTCACACTGAAGGTTCCCGCGACGCAGTTGACTGAGTTCGCCGTCCTCGCCGCCAAACGCCAATCCGACTTGGCCGCCGCTGATTTCGCCGTCCACGCCCTGTTTGCACCTATGGGACCGACAAGCGGCGCGGGTCTGGGGTCGATGATACTCACGGCGGGGGAGCGGACTCTGTTCGACAAAGGCGAGGTTCTGGCCGTGCCGGAGCGAGCCGTGATTGACTCCGGCGCCCGCAAGGTGGTCTATCGCGAAGCCGGACCCAGCCTGTATGAGGGCGTCGAGGTCGAACTGGGGCCGCGCTGCGGCGATTACTACCCCGTCCTTCGCGGCCTCCGAGCGGGCGACAAGGTGGCAGGCGCCGGTTCGTTCCTCATCGACGCCGAAACCCGGCTGTCCGGCGGACTCGGCTCGAACTACTCCAGCGAACCCAATCCGAAAGGGCCGTCCACGAAGGCTCGGCTTTCGGCGGATGAGGACAAGGAAGCTGAAATCAAGGTCGCTCTGGACCAACTTAGTCCGGAAGATCGACGCCTGGCCGAAATCCAAGAGGTTTGTCCGATCACCGGGCTGCGCCTTGGCTCGATGGGCGCTCCGGTGAAGATCGACCTGAAAGGCCGGCCTGTTCTCCTCTGCTGTAGCTCCTGTCCGTCCAAGGCCAATGCCAATGAGCAAGGGACGCTGGACAAGATCGACCTGCGAAAAGCCAAGACGAAAGGCGCGGCGCCTGCGAAGTGATGGATCACCAAGCGGCGTCGGCGAAGTGTGAGGGGGCCGCGCGGCCCCCCGAATCCCAGGGAAGGAGGATCGGTTTTATGAAAGTTTATCAATGGGTCGGCTTAACCGCCCTACTGAGTCTCATGGTCCTGGCCGGCTGCCAGGACTCGGGGACGAACCCGCCCAAGGCCGCGGCGGACAAGGGCGCCAAAACGACGGAGGCGCAAGCCAGCATCGCGGAGCTGGCGCCGGAGGATCGGCCGCTCGCGGAAGCGCAGCGGCTCTGCCCCATCACCGGCGAACCGCTGGGCGGGATGGGGACGCCGATCAAGGTGGACGTCAAGGGCCAGACGGTTTTCCTGTGTTGCGACGGCTGTAAGAAGAAAGCCCTTGACAACCCGGATAAGACGCTGGCCAGTGTGCAAAAGCTGAAGTCTGCGCCTTCCGGCAACTGAGTGTAATGGCGAGCCGGGTCGCGTAAGCGCCCGGAGATGGGTTCAGTGATCGCTTGGCAAACTCCGGGCGCTTACGCGACCCGGCTCGCCAGAAGGGAAACGAGTCATGATCGAAAAAATAATCGAATACTCTATCCGCAATCGCTTTATCGTCATGATCGTCGCGGCGGCGCTGGCCGTCTGGTCCATTTACGCCGTCCTCAACACGCCCGTGGACGCCGTGCCTGACCTGAGCGAAAACCAGGTCATTGTCTTCACCGACTGGATGGGCCGCAGCCCGCAAGAGATCGAAGACCAAGTAACCTATCCTCTTTCTCTCAAATTGCAAGGATTGGCCGGCGTCAAGGCCGTGCGCTCCTCGTCCGAGTTCAACTTCTCGATGATTACCTTGATTTTCGAGGACAACATCGGCTTCTACTTCGCCCGCGAGCGCGTCCTGGAGCGCCTGATCGAGGCCGGCAGCGTCCTGCCGGCAGGGGTCAGCCCGCACATGGCGGCGGACGCCACCGCCCTCGGCCAGATCTTCTGGTACACGCTCGACGGCGGCGACCTCGACCCCGGCCGGCGCTGGGCCTTGCAGAAGTTCTACGTCGGCCCCCAGATCAACGCGGTGGCCGGCGTGGCCGAGGTCGGTTCGGTCGGCGGAATGCCGTTTGAGTACCAGATCGACGTGGACCCCAACGCCCTGCGCGCCTACGGCATCACGCTGGCCGACCTGTACGACGCCGTCGCCCGCAGCAATTCGGCCGTCGGCGGCCAGACCATCCAGAAGAACAACGCCGAATACCTCGTGCGCGGCGTCGGCTGGATCCGCGGCACGAAGGACATTGAGGATACGGTCGTCACGGAGCGGGCGGGTACGCCGGTCTTCGTCAAGAACGTGGCCGTGGTGCAGATCGGGCCGCAGTACCGCCGCAGCGTCTTCGAGAAGGACGGCGACGAGGCCGTCGGCGGGGCCGTGCTGATGCGCTTTGGCGAGAACCCGCTCGCGGTCACGGAGCGGATCAAGAAGAAGATTCAGGAACTTCAAGCCGGACTGCCCAAGGGCGTTCACATCGTTCCCGCCTACGACCGCACCCGGCTCATCCACGGCGCCATCGATACCTTAGTGGGCGTTTCGTGGTTTTCGGTCGGCGTCCCGTTCACGTCATACCATATCCCGCTGCTGTGGCCGGAAGGCGTCATGTGGCACGAAATGATTATCGCCGCCGTCGCCATCATGCTCATCCTTATGCACTTCCGCAGCGCTTTCGTCATCTGTATCACGCTGCCGCTGGCGGTGCTGTTTGCCTTCCTGATGATGTGGCTATTACGGGTCTTGCATATCCTCGATGTCCAGGCCAACATTATGTCGCTGGCCGGCGTCACCATTTCCATCGGCATCCTCGTGGACCAGGCCATCGTCATGGTCGAAAACGCCACGCACCAGCTCAAGGAAAAGTTCGGCGACAAGAAGGTGACGGGCGACACGCGCGACATCGTCATCCGCGCCTGCACGACGGTCGGCCGGCCCATCTTCTTTTCCGTGATGATTATCCTCATCTCGTTCATCCCCATCTTCGCCATGACCGGCCGGGAGGGGAAGCTGTTCCATCCGATGGCCCTGACCAAGAGCCTGGCGATGATTGGCGTGGCCCTGATCTCCGTGACGGTGGTGCCGGCCATGATCCCGACCTTCATCCGCGGCAAGCTGCGCCGCGAGGAGGACAACTGGATCGTCCGCAGCTTCATCCACGTCTACAAGCCGCTGCTGACCTGGGCGATGCCCAAGCGCAATTTCGTCATGTGGGCCTTCGCGGTGCTGCTGATCCTGGCGTTCGGCATGTTCCCCGTGCAGGCGATCCTCGGCCTCGGCGGCTCGCACTACTACTGGCAGATCTGCTTCCTCGTCTCCCTGTTCCTGTTCGTGGCGATCACGGTCTACTTCACCAAGGGCTTCCACTTGCAACTCCTGAGCTTCTTCACGCTGGTGCTTATCGGCCTGTGGGCCTACCACTTCCCCAAGATCGGCGTGGATTTCATGCCGCCCCTGAACGAAGGCACGGTGATGGACATGCCGGTGTCCGTACCCCGCGCGAGCGTCACGCAGGCGGCCGACGACCTCAAGGCGCGCGACTCCCTCTTGCGGTCGTTCCCCGAGGTGGAGTCGGTGATCGGCAAGGCCGGCCGAGCCGACACGCCGACCGACCCGGCGCCGCTGGAAATGGTCGAGACGTTCGTGAATTTCCGGCCCAAGGAACTATGGCCCAAGCGGGCGATGAAGTTCGACGACGCCGCCCGGCAGACCCGCGCGGTTCTAGCCAAGCTGGAGGAGAAGGGCTACGTCAAAACGGCCAACGCGGACGACCGCGACGCCCTCGTCAACGACGCGGGCATGAGTACCCTGAACCGCTTCGACGAGACGATGCGCACGCTGGCCGAGGAGCGTTATCAGGCGTTCGAGAAGGATCTCGGCCCGACGCTGACACGCTTCGCCGTGGCGGAGACGATCCGCCGGCTCCGCGAGAATGGCGACCTGCAATGGCCTGCCGGCGCGGACGAGAAGGCGGAGGTCGATTCCCTGACGAACACTCTGACCCCAGCCTACGGGAAGTGGCTGGCGAAGAACCCGGTCCTGGAAGACGTGACCAAGCTGACCAACGCCGTGGCTCAGGCGCTGTCCGACCGCCACGTCCTGAAGTCGGAGCCGGCCCTGGCCCTCGTCATCAAGGAGAACCCGGTAGAGACGGTCGTGACGGCCGTGGCCGAGTCGGCCGGCTTGGGCAAGAAGACGTTCGCCGGCGAGGTGCTGCGGACGGTTCAGGAAAAGCGGGACGCGCTGTGGACGGGATTCGTTCAGGGGAAGCTCGACTGGGAGCTATTCGACCGGGGCGTCGAGGCGTTCACCTGGTGGGCGCTGGAGGAGGTGGGCAAGAGCGCCCGGTTAAGCGGCCTGCTGGCCGACGCGCCGCACGGCGACGACTACGCTCGCTTCCTCGATCAGTCCGCGCTCGCGTCCGGCGGCAAGGACTATGACGAAGCGGCCCTGGCCCCGTTCGTGACGTTGCGGCAGGAGTTGGAGAAGCCGTTCGCGTCACGTGTGCTTTTCTGGCGGAGAACGGGCGGGCCGAAGGGCGATCTACACCAGGAGATGGATTCGGTGTTCCAGGTGCCCGGCTGGACCAATATCTGGACGCAGCCGATCGACAACCGCATCAACATGCTGGCAACGGGCGTGCGCAGCCAGATCGGCGTTAAGGTGTTTGGCCCTGATTCGCAGACCATCGCCGACGTGGCAAAGGAGGTCGAGCAGGCGCTCAAGGGGGACGCGCACCGGCCCGGCGTGACCGGCGCCCTGGACGTGGCGGCCGACCGGGTCATGGGCAAGGGCTATCTGGAGATCAAGATCGACCGGGAGAAAGCGGCCCGTTACGGCGTTCGCGTCGGCGACATTCAGGATACAATAGAGGTGGCTTTAGGCGGCCGGATGGTGACGCAGACGGTCGAGGGCCGCGACCGCTTCCCCGTGCGCGTCCGCTACGCGCGGGACTACCGCGCGGACGATGAGGCCGTCAAACATCTCCTGGTCAGCCGCGGCATGGCGGAGCGGCCCGCGGCGTCTCCGGCCATGACCGACACGGCCCCGCCCTCCACGACCGGCCCATCGGACGACCCCCACGCCTTCGCGCCGGGGCACACGGCGGGACAATCTCCCCTGCAAATCCCGCTCTCCGAAGTGGCCGACGTGAACATCGTGGAGGGACCGGCCGAGATCAAAAGCGAGAACGGTCAGTTGGTCGCCTACGTCGCTCTAAATGTGAGCGGCGACCGCGACGTGGTCGGCTTCGTGGACGAAGCCCAGCGCGTCGTGGCCGAGCGCGTGAAACTGCCCAACGGCGTTCACATCGAGTGGAGCGGCGAGTTTGAGAACCAGGTGCGGGCGGCCCAGACGCTGCGGATCGTCCTGCCGGCCGTGTTCGTGCTGATCTTCGTCATCCTGTACCTGACGTACAAGGATCTGGCCGACGCGGCGCTGATGATGCTGGCCGTGCCCGAGGCGCTGGCCGGCGGCGTCTTTTTCCAGTTCCTCTTTCCCAAGATCCAGGCGTTCGACTGGAACGCGGCCCCGACGCCGTTCACGGTGGCCATTTGGGTCGGCTACATCGCGGCTTTCGGCATGGCGACGGAAACGGGCATCATCATGCTCGTCTATTTGCGCGAGGCCATCGACAAGCGCGGCGGCTTGGAAAAGATCAAATCCCTGGAAGAATTGCGTCAGGCGGTGATCGAGGGGGCGGTCCACCGGCTGCGGCCGAAGCTGCTGACGGAGGGCGTGGCCATCGTGGCGCTGGCGCCGATGTTGTTCGCCACGGGCGTCGGCTCCGAGGTCATATCGGCAATGGCGCTGCCGGTTTTGGGCGGCTTGCTCATTGCGGATGAGGTGGTGGACATATTCTTGCCGGTGCGCTTCTACTGGGTGCGCCGCGCTCGTTGGCTCAAGTTGCAGAAAGAACGAGCGGCGCATCATGCGGACTTTTTGACACCGCCCGCTACACCAACGCTTATTGAAGCCGCCGCGGCCGTTTAGCCGCGACCCGAAGGGGAGCGCGGCGCCAACGCGCTCCCCTTCGGGTCGCGGCTAAACATACGACGCGCCTTATGCTTTGAGCATTCCCGTTTTGCGCGCAAACGGAAAGACGCCGCCGGCCTCCAGGATCGGCGCCACGTCGCCCAGCGGTTTGAGACGATATTCCTCGCCTGTCGTCAGATTGCGCAGCACGCCGCCGGCCACGTCGAGTGACAATTCGTCGCCGGTGCAAACGCGGTCGCACAGCCGTCCTTCGCTCTCGAACGGGATCAAGTAGCCGCCGTTGACCGCATTGCGGTAGAAAATGCGCGCGTAGAACTCCGCCACGACCGCCTCAATGCCGGCCGCATCCAAGGCGATGGGCGCGTGTTCTCGCGACGAGCCGCAGCCGAAGTTTTTGCCGCCAATCACGATCTTATAAGGCGACACAAACTCGTCGTCGGTGTGAAACGGCACATGCCCTTTGGGCAACCCCGACTGCGACGGCGGCACGCTGCTGAGCGCGTACTTGCCAAATTGCTTGTACTCTTCGGGGATCGACGGGTTGAACGTCAGATACTGGGCGGGGATGATCTGATCGGTGTCGATATTGTCACCCAGGACGTAGGCTTTGCCGGTGATGGTCGATTGCATGGGGTTCTCGTGGGGTCAGGCGTTAGGGTCTAGGCCCAGGACGCGGAGTTTGGCCTCAAGTCGTTCGCGGGTCTGGTTCGGCGCCTCACTTCATTGCTAGAAACGACCTTTCCAGGCCAGCTTTGGCAAGTCCGGATCGACCTGGATGATGGTGAGTTCGGCGTTTTCCACCACCGTGTTGCCAAGCAGCGTGTTGTGCGCCGCATCAAATTTCGATTCGTCTTCAACAAGTCGTTCATAGTGCAAGATCACATGGAAATGTTTGTCGATTACCTCCCCTGAAGGTGTTCGATCCACCGCGTCCCAATTGACATTTTGTCCGGCCTCTACTTTCACCCGCAATGCACGGGCCAGGTTCTCCAGGGCGTTCGCGATGGCATGGTTTGCGGTTTGGCCGTGGAAGGCCTTCGTCGCGCCGGTTCCGCCCGCCAGGGTCGGCGTTACCTCACAGACGTAGCGCCCGTTTGCCTGCGGAATGACAATGACGGCAATGGTTCCGGAACCCTTTTCGTCCATCACACGTTTCTCCTATATCGTCCGTCCCTCGTTGGCGCGTCGGGCCCGCTAATTATCCTTCCTTCCAGGGCAACCATCACGTCGCCGGGTCTGCCCGAATCACCCTACATACTCGCGCGGGTCGGTGATGACGCCATTAACGGCGGCCGAACGGCTGTCGGCGGCGGGGACGGCGGGGATATCGGCTTTCTGTTTCATACGCGCCTCCACTCGCTCGCGCCCTTCGGCGCGGTAGTCGCCGTTCGGTAAGAGACTCCTAGGGGAGGCCGAGGCATCGACCGATAGCCTTCTCGATGCTTCCAAGCTCTTGGGACGACAACCGCCCGACCAACGCCTGATCGAATCGAGACTGGTCAATCGCCCTGATTTGGTGGCTAAGGAACAGCGTGGGATTGCTGAGGCCGTTCGTTGAAGACGGGTCAACCCTCACCTCGTTCATGAAGATCTTCTTCGACGGCGCCCACTTGGTCCCAGGAATGACTGTCACGACGGATGGCTTGAAGTTGATGTAATTGATGGATACAACTACTACCGGACGCCTTTTATCGTTTATCTCCCGCCCTTTGGTGGGTTCCAATCGAACGAAGAAGACGTCCCCTCGCTGAATGAGCATGCTCGCCGCCAGAAAAATGTCGGGACTTAGGCCTGCGAATCTTCCGAATCGCCGAAATCCTCTGACGTTATCTTGCTATAGCCCGAGACTTTCGGCAGGAAGCCATTCGCTTTCGCCGAGGACAGATCAAAACCTTCACGAGAGAGGTTGCTGAAATCATGACCGAGGTTGGCGACGACCACGGGGAAATTCAGTCCATTTCGGATCGCGAACTCGATGAACGCTTGCGCGTCGCGCAGAAATTCGATCTCCGCCGCCGACATCGGCCCCTCAAAATGCTTACGCAGTCGATCTGCTAGTTCGGTCGCTTTTGCGCTCATTTTTAGTCTCCACTCTGTGTTTGCGCACCAAGTATCTCACGTTCTTATACCAGATATTCTCGTGGGTCGGCAATAGCCCCCGCCACGGCGCTCGCCGCCACGGTCAACGGACTGGCGAGATAGACGCGCGCCTCCTTATGACCCATGCGGCCAGGGAAATTGCGATTCGTCGTGCTGATGCAGCTGATCGGCGTGTTCAGCCGGCCGAAGGTGTCACTCGGGCCGCCGAGACAGGCGGCGCACGACGGCTCACCGATCTTCGCGCCCGCCGCCAGGAACACTTCCTCTAGGGTTTGGCCGTCGCACATCTCCGTTTTCAGCGCTTTGGCGATCTCAGTTGTCGCCGGTACCACGAAGGTGTCGATCTTGACCGTTTTGTCTTTGAGGATCTTCGCCGCCGCCCGGAAGTCGGTCAGTTTTCCGCCCGTGCAAGAGCCGATATAGGCGCGATCCAGCTTGGTGCCGCTGACTTCGCTGACGAACGCGCGATTGTCCGGACTATGCGGCTTCGCCACCACCGGCTGTAGTTTGGTCACGTCGTACACCTTCTCGAAGTCGAACTTCGCGCCGGCGTCGGTGTGGACCGGCGTGTACGGCTGCCCGCTCTTGTTGCGGGAATTGACGTAATCGAGAGTGATTTTGTCCGGGGCGATGACGCCGTTCTTGCCGCCGGCCTCGATCACCATGTTGCACAGCGTCATGCGCTCCTCAATGTTCAGGGCGTAAACGCCGTCGCCATCGAACTCCATCGCCCGGTAGGTGGCGCCGTCGCAGCCGATGTCGCCGATGGCCGCCAAAATCAGGTCTTTCGCCATTAGGTAAGGCGGCAATTCTCCGTGGAAGACGAAGCGCATCGTCGGCGGGACTTTGACCCACAGCTTGCCGGCGCCCATGATGAAGCCGGCGTCGGTGTTGCCGATGCCGGTGGCGAACTCGCCGAAGGCGCCGGCTGTGCAAATATGGCTGTCGGTGCCGAAAAGCACCTCGCCGGGTCGCGTATGTCCTTCTTCCGGCAAGGCGATGTGGCAGACGCCCTTATAGCGGTCGGTGCCCACGTCGTAGTAGTAGGGCAAGTCTTGCTCGGCCGCGAACTGGCGCAGCACGTCCACGTTGCGGTTGGCCATCTTGTCGGCCGTGAAGATATAGTGATCGGGGATAATAACGACCTTTTTACGATCCCATACCTTCGCGTCCTTGCCAAAGTGTTGTTTGAAGATGCCAATTGTCCCTGGTCCACAAACGTCGTGCGTCATAAGCACGTCGGCGTTCACCCATATGTTGTCGCCGGGCTGCACGGCGTCGCGGCGAGCCAGGATTTTCTCGGTCATGGTCATCGACGGCATGAGCAACGGCTCCCGTGAGTTTTCCGAGTAGGCGAAATGACATTATAGCCGCCCGAACGGGGGATGAGCAAGGACGCGCTTGTTTGCCCACGACGCGCGAATAGATTACGGTTGGCCCACTCAGCCCCTCGGCTCACATTCTTTATCCTTGGAGACCGTCATGCGCACCCTCGGTGTTTCTCTGCTGATCCTTGTCGCCGCCGGCGCGGTCGTCGCCGCCCCGGAAGGCTACCATCTGGACAAAACATTCCCCGTGCCCGGCGACGGCGGTTGGGACTACCTGAGCGTAGACGCGGCGGGACGCCGCGTCTACGTCTCGCACGGCAACCAAGTGGATGTGCTGGATGCGGACTCCGGCGAGGTAAAAGGAACGATCTCGGATACGAAAGGCGTCCACGGCATCGCCGTGGCCGCGGATCTCGGCCGCGGCTTCATCAGCAATGGCAGATCAGATACCGTCGCCATTTTCGATCTAAAAACGCTCAAACGCATCGGTGAAGACGTGGCGACCGGCAAAGGCCCGGATGCGATCCTTTACGACCCCTCCAGCAAGCGCGTCTTCGCCTTCTGCGGACACGGCAACAGCGCGACCGTCATCGACGCGGCCGAAGGCAAGGTTCTTGGCACAATCGACCTCGGCGGCGCACCCGAATTCGGCGTGGCGGACGGATCGGGCAACGTCTTCGTGAACCTGGAGGACAAGGACATGCTCCTCAAGATCGACGCCAAAAAGATGACCGTCCTGGAGCGTTGGCCGCTCGCGCCGGGCAAAACGCCGACAGGCCTGGCGATGGACGCGAAGGGCGGCCAGCTCTTCGTCGGCTGCCGGAGCAAAGTGGCAATCGTTCTCAGCGCGGAAACCGGCAAAGTCATCGCTGATCTGCCCATCGGCGACCGTGTGGACGCGGCCGCGTTCGACCCGGTGACGGGAACGGCGTTCTTTTCCTGCGGCGACGGCACGGTGACGGCCATCCAAGCGGACAAGGAGGGCAAGTACACCGTGACGCAGACCATCAAGACGAAGCCGGGGTCCAAAACAATGGCGCTGGACCTCAAGACGCACGACCTGTTCCTGCCGTCGGCGGACTTCAAGGCGGCCCTCGCCGGCGGCGCTAACAACCCGCGCCAGCGGCCGGCGATGGTCCCCGGAACGTTTGCGGTTTTGAGATTCAGCAAGTGACAATCGGAAACGACGGGCCATGCACATTCGTCCGTTTGAAACGTCCGACGAGGAAGCCGTTGTCGCGCTATGGCAGAGGTGCGGTCTGACGCGGCCGTGGAACGACCCCCACAAAGACATCCGCCGTAAGCTGCGTGTTCGGCCGGACCTTTTCCTCGTCGGCGTACTCGACGGAGACATAGCGGCGACGGCGATGGTGGGATACGAAGGCCATCGGGGATGGATCAGCTATCTCGGCGTCGCCCCGGAACACCGGCGCAAGGGGTTGGGGCGGTATATTTTGGCGGAGGCGGAACGATTGCTGCGCAAGGCCGGCTGCCCGAAGATTAATCTCCAAGTGCGATCCACCAATAGCGAGGTCATCGCCTTTTACCAGCGCGTGGGGTACGTTCTAGATGATGTAATAAGCCTCGGCAAGCGGCTCGAAGAGGATGGGCCGAGGCTGGCGTGCGATGTGTCAGGATAAAGCGCGAATATCAAGTTCGGCGACAAACCATGAAGCGGCAACCTCTTCTCAAACAATTCGGCGACCTGAAGTCCGACGACTTCGCCAAACATCCGGTGTGGGCATCAGTCCATACCCTGGATTACGACGAGCCTTGGTATGACGACGCCGATGAGGAGACGTTCCGCCCCTGGACCGGAGCCTTGCCCGTCAGCCCTGACACGGGCATGTTTCTCGTGCGCGCCAAACTAACTGTTGCCGATTGTCGCGTCTTCACCGGATTCGTGACGCCCCAGCAAGAGGGAGAGCCGTTCAACCTCGGCACAATACAACCACATTTGTTTCTTCCGTCGGGACAGTGGTGCAGCTTTTGGGATGGGATGGTCAAGCGGCCCGAGAAGGCTCGTACGGCTATCTATAAGGAAATAGGCCAGGAGACGCAGGCAATCTTCCCTATCCAGTTTTCGGTTGAGAAAGGCTTGGCATTCGGGCAGGTTGCGGGATCGATTCCTGGGTTCTGTTGGCGGTCGAAAGAAAAGGTGCAGATCTACCAATGAAAGGCCGACGACCAAGTCGCTGCAGAAGGCCGGCCGCGCGAACACGGCTCTTCGATGTAGTCTGTCAAGCCCGGGTGAGCCGGCTGCTGAACTTCTTCGCTCGGGGGAGGGCGTCGGCCCGTTAGGCGTGGATTCGACGCCGTCAACCGTTGGGGTTATCAAGCAGTTGCTGTAAGCGGTCGGCAAGCGGCGGCGGCAAACGCGCAGGCCAAGTCGCGTCGATGAGACCCACCTGGATCATGTCGCGCAGGTGGGTGCGGTCCTTGTCGCGCCAAGCCAATAGCTTCATGCGAACCAGGGCGGGGAGCGCCACCACCTGGAACTCGGCCGCCCGTTCGGATTCGTCGATTTCAGGGCAGGGGTGTTCATCGTCGGCCTGAACTTTTTCGCCGGCGAACAGGAGATGCACTCCGGCACTAGGCTTGCCTTGGGGACCGTCAATAAATACATCCACGCCCCAGAGATGGTGGTAAACGAAGCCGGCCGTCTCCAGGGCCGTTCGCGCCGCGGCGAAATCGGCGCGGCGAACCAAGAGATCGACGTCGCGCGTGTTGCGAACGGCCTCGTCATCCATGCGGGCCACCCACTCGGCGACGGCGTTCCCACCGACAACGGCATAGGGCACGCCTGCGCCATCGAGCGCCCTGGTCGCCCTGCGCAACCGCTCCTTGACCTTCTCCGCCGCCATGAGCGCTCTCTCCCAGCCGACAATGACTGCTTGGTCCATGATTGCTCCTTTTTCTCCCGTCGATCTTATCCGAGGGCTGGCGATGTTGCGATAGCATTACAATGCGGGTAACTCCATCGCGGATTTGGCGAAGGTTCAACTTGGACGGTCGATCAAATGCTCACCGTCCTCGATCCAAAGCGACTCATGGGACGGCACCAACGCCAGCGCGTCATCGGCGACCGCTGGCGTTTCGCGGCGCCACTGGTCGGTGAACCACTGGATGACGTAGAAGAACACCGGCGTCAGGAAGATGCCGAACAGCGTCACGCCGAGCATCCCCGCGAATACGGCCGTGCCCAGCGCTCGCCGCATTTCCGCCCCCGCGCCCTCCGAAATTACCAGCGGCACCACGCCCAGGATGAACGCGAACGACGTCATCATGATCGGCCGCAGCCGCAAGCGCACCGCGTCCAGCGTGGCCTGCCTACGGTCGGCGCCTTCCTCGCGCCGCGCCTTCGCAAACTCTACAATTAAGATCGCGTTTTTACACGCAAGCCCCACCAGCACAATAAAGCCAATCTGCGTGAAGATGTTCACGTCCATCTTGGCCATGACTACGCCGGCGATGGCGCAGAGCAGACACATCGGCACAACAAGGATGACGGCCAACGGCAGCGACCAGCTTTCGTACTGCGCCGCCAGCACCAGGAACACCAGCACCACCGCCAGGAGGAAAACCCACATCGCCGTATTGCCCGTTTGTAGCTGCAACAGAGCCAATTCGGTCCATTCGGCGCGCATGGTCTTGGGAAGCTCTTTTTTGGCGTCGGCCTGAAGGTGGGCGATAGCTTGCCCGGAACTGGTTCCCGGCGCGGCGTCGGCGTAGACGGCGGCCGACGGGTACATATTGTAGCGCATCACCAGCACCGGCCCGCTCACGAAGCGCCACGTGGCGAAGTCGGTGAGCGGCACCATTCCGCCCTGACTGTTGCGGACCTTTAGCTGACTGATGCCGTCGGTCCCTTCGCGGAACGATTCCTGGGCCTGCACGTTCACCTGCCAAGTGCGGCCAAAACGGTTGAAGTCGTTGATGTAGTACGGCCCGAGCGTGGACTCTAGAGTCGTGCGCAAATCATCAATCGACACCCCCTTGTCCTTGGCTTGCGTGCGGTTGACGACCAGTTCAAGCCAGGGCGTATCGGCCCGGAAGCTAGTGAATACCCTCTGGAGGCGTGGGTCGGCCTCGCCGGCCGCCACCACTTTGTCCGCTTTCTCCTGAAGCGTCGGCAAACCGTTGTCGCCGCGGTCTTGCACGATGATCTTGAAGCCGCCCGCCGTTCCCAGCCCTTCCACCGGCGGCGCTCCGAAGATGTTCACCACCGCCTCCGGTACTTCACGCCGCAGTCGCTCTTGAAGCGTCGCGGCTATGGCGTCGCCCGTCAGCGACGGCCGGTTGCGGTTCTGGAAGTCGTCGAGCATCAGATAAAGCGCCCCGAAATTGGGCGCATTGGCGTTGAGCAGGATCGACTGCCCGGAGATGGCTACAGTGTTTTTGACGCCGCGGGTCTTCCGCGCGATCTTCTCGATGCGCTGGACGACGTCCTCCGTGCGCACGACCGACGAGGCGTCGGGAAGCTGTACGTTGACGAGCAAATAACCCTTATCCTGCGCTGGGATGAAGCCGGTCGGCGTGTGCGTGAAGCCCCACCACGTTAGCGCCAATAGCCCTCCGTATACGATCAATACGACAGCGCTGACGCGCAACAGGCCGGAAACCGCGCTCGTGTAGACGCCGGTCGAGTAGTCGAAGGCGCGGTTGAACTGGCGAAACGACCAGCCAAGCATGAAGTTGAGTGGCGCGCCAAACACTAGCCCCATTAGCGTCATCGCCAGCGCCCCCGCCGCTATCGGCCCAAAAAAGCGGATGGCTTCCATCCACTCCGGCGCGGCGTGAAGATGGAGCGCGGCCAGCGCAGGGGCGGCCCAGTGGATGCCGATCTTGTGGCCGAGCCACGCCCCGATCAGCGCGAAGGCCAACCAAGGGAGTCGCTCGAAACTCCCTTTCGCGCGCGATCGAAGCAGGATCGCGGCCAAGGCTGGGCTGAGCGTCAGCGAGTTGAAAGCCGAGATGATGGTCGAGACGGCGATGGTCAGCGCGAACTGGCGGAAGAACTGGCCGATGATGCCGCTGATGAACGCGCACGGAATAAATACCGCCGACAGCACCAGTCCAATCGCCAGCACTGGGCCGGACACTTGTTCCATCGCTTTAAGCGTGGCGTCGCGCGGCGCTAGGCCGTGTTCGATGTGATGTTCAACGGCTTCGACGACGACGATGGCGTCGTCCACGACGATGCCGATGGCCAGCACCAGGCCGAACAGCGTCAGGTTGTTCAGGCTGAAGCCCATCATTGCCATGACGGCGAAAGTGCCGACGACGGCCACCGGCACGGCGACCAGCGGAATCAGGGTCGAGCGCCAGTTCTGCAGGAAGACCAGCACCACCACGGCCACCAGGAGAATTGCGTCAAACAGCGTTTCGCCCACCTGACTGATCGACTCGTTGATGAACGGCGTGGTGTCGTAGACAATGGAATAATCGACTCCCGGAGGAAAATACTCCTGTAACTCCTTCATACGTTCCTTGACGCGCTGGGCGACTTCCAGGGCGTTGGAGCCGGGCAGCTGATAGATGGACAGTGCCACCGAAGGCTGGCCGTTGAGCGTACAAGTCTGATCATACGACTGGGCGCCCAACTCAAGATTGGCCACGTCGCGCATGTAAACGAGAGAGCCGTTGTAGTTTTTGAGAACGATGTCGCCGAACTGGTCGGTGTTTTCGAGGCGGCCGAGCGTGGTCATGGTGTACTGGAACACCTGTCCGTTCGGGGCCGGCGGCTGGCCGATCTGGCCGGCCGCCACCTGGATGTTCTGCGCCGTGACGGCCTGGATTATGTCCTGCGGGATGAGGTTGTAGGCCGCCAGCTTTTGCGGGTCGAGCCAGAGACGCATACTGTAGTCGCGCTGGCCGAGATAGGTCACGTCGCCAACGCCCGGTAGGCGTGAAAGCTCATCGCGGAGCTGAATGGTGGCGAAATTGCTCAGGTACAAATTGTCGCGGCTGTCGTTGGGCGAATAAAGGTTGACAATTTGGAGGACGTGAGGCGACTTCTTCTTGACGGCGATGCCGCGGCGCTTGACGAGGTCGGGTAGGATCGGCTCGGCGAGGGATACGCGATTCTGTACCAGCACCTGCGAAATGTTGAGGTCGGCGCCGGGCTTGAACGTGACAGTCAGGGCGTAATTGCCGTCGTTGGTGCATTGCGACGACATATACATCATGTTTTCGACGCCGTTGACCTGCTGCTCGATGGGCGCGGCCACGGTGTCGGCCACGACGCGGGCGTTGGCGCCGGGGTACGCCGCCGACACTTCGACGGTAGGCGGCGCGATGTCTGGGTACTGCGCGACAGGCAGCGTGAACAGGGCGATACCGCCGCCGAGCGTGATGAAGATGGACAGGACGGCGGCGAAGATTGGCCGATTGATGAAAAATCGCGAAAACACAGCGAAAGCCTCACTTCCAAACCAAAGCGAGCGGTGGGTTTTATCCGCGGCGTTCCGGCCCGCAGGGACAAGCGCATTAATATGTCCACAAGAGGGGTGCCATGCTTTCGCGGGCCGCTCACGAAACCTTGTCCCGTCCTCACCCCGCGAAAGCATGAAACCTCGCGCGGGTCACATGCTTTCGCGGCGGCTCAGACGGCAGGACGGTGCGGACAGAGGCCGCGAAAGCATGGCACCCCACCTATGTTGATACCATTGAGGTACAACCCACACCTCATGGCCTTACGTTAAAGTCTTTGAGCGTTCGGGAGCGACGTGCGCCGCCCCGTTGTGGCCGTTTACCAAGGCCGACGCGGTTTTCGGCGCGGTGATTCGGTGCGGCCGGGGCGTCCGCTCCGCAGTGCGCCAAGGCGCCTCGGCAATCCATTCGATGACGTAGAAAAACACCGGCGTCAGGAAGATTCCGAACAGCGTCACACCCAACATGCCGCTGAACACGGCCACGCCCAACGCCTTCCGCATCTCCGCCCCGGCGCCGACCGCCAGGATCAGCGGCACGACGCCGAGGATGAAGGCGAACGAAGTCATCAGAATCGGCCGCAGCCGCAGCTTCACCGCCTCCAAGGTGGCGTCGCGCCGCGACAAGCCCGACTCGCGTTTGTGCTTGGCAAACTCGACAATAAGGATCGCGTTTTTGCTCGCCAGTCCGACAAGCACCACGAAACCAATCTGCGTGAAAATGTTCACGTCGCCATGAGTGATCGCCACGCCGGCAAGCGAGCCGAGAATGCACATCGGCACCACGAGGATGACGGCCAACGGCAGCGCCCAGCTCTCGTATTGCGCCGCCAGCACCAAAAACACGAAGGCCACCGCCAACGGGAAGATCAGGCGGTTCCAGAAGTTCTTGGCCGCGTCGATCTGGATAAAATTGATCTCCGTCCACTCATAACCCATCCCTTTCGGTAGGTTCTGAGCGGCCAATCGCTGCATGGCATCGATACCCTCGCCGGAACTAACGCCGGGCTTTGTGCCGCCGACGATGGCGGCGGATGGGTACATATTGTACCGCGTCAGCAGCAGCGGGCCGCCGATCTCGCGGACGGTGAGGACGGCCCCGAGTGGGACCATATTGCCGTCGGCGTTACGCACCTTGAGCTGTTTGACTTTTTCCACGTCGTTCCGGAACGGCGCCTCCGCCTGAACGACCACCTGCCAGGTGCGGCCGAACTTGTTGAAGTCGTTGACGTAATAGGAGCCAAGGTATACCTGGAGCGTGGTGAAAACGTCGCGCGGGTTGACGCCCATCGTCTGACATTGATCGCGGTCGAGGTCCACGAACATCTGCGGCGAGTCAGCGCGAAAGACCGTGAGCATGTTGGCCAGCTTCGGGTCTTGCTTGGCCGCCGCGATGAGTTTCTCAGTCTGTTTTTGTAGGTTTTGCAGGTCGCCTTCGCCGCTGCGGTCCTCGACGATAAACTTGAAGCCGCCCGATTGACCCAGGCCGGACACCGCCGGCGGGCCGAGGATCGTCACGATCGCCTCGGGAACCTCGCGGGCGATTTCCTTGCGCAGTACTGCGGCGATTTTATCACTATACAACTCCGGATCGTGGCGTTTATCGAAGCCTTCGAGCGTAATGAACAGGTTGCCGAAGTTGGAGCCGTTGGCGCCGAGCGAGAACGATTGACCGGCCACCGAGATGGTGTGCAAGACGCCGCGAGTATTCTTCACGACCTCGGCGATGTGATCAACGACCTCCTGCGTCCGCTCCAACGAGGCGGAGTCGGGCAGCTGAACCGCCGCATACAGCTTACTTTGGTCCATTACGGGGATGTAGCCGGTCGGCAGTTGGGCAGAAGTCCACCACGTCAACACCACCAGGAGGCCATAGAGAACCAGCACCACTGCGCTGCCGCGCAGCCCCAAGCCGACCATGCGCGTGTAAACGCTGGTAGTGCGGGCGAAACCCCAGTTGAACAAGCGGAAAAACCAGCCCAAAACCAGGTCGAGCAGCCGGCCGAACCAATCCTTCCGGGCCGACCGGCTTTGCAAGAACAGGGCGGCGAGGGCCGGGCTGAGGGTCAGCGAGTTGAAGGCCGAGATGATGGTCGAGACGGCGATGGTCAAGGCGAACTGGCGGAAGAACTGTCCCGTGATGCCGCTGATGAACGCGCACGGAATGAACACCGCCGACAGCACCAGGGCCACGGCCACGACCGGGCCGGACACTTGCTCCATCGCCTTGATCGCGGCCTGCCTGGGCGCCAACCCTCGTTCAATATGGTGTTCGACGGCCTCGACGACGACGATGGCGTCGTCCACGACGATGCCAATGGCCAAAACCAATCCGAATAGTGTCAAATTATTTACGCTGAACCCAATCGCCGCCATGACCGCGAACGTGCCGATGATCGCCACCGGCACGGCTGTCAGCGGGATCAGCGTCGAGCGCCAGTTTTGCAGGAACAACAGCACGACGATGGCGACGAGAAGGATGGCCTCGCCGAGCGTGTGAAAAACGCCGTTGATCGACTCGCGGATAAAAGGAGTTGTGTCGTAGGCGATTTCGTAGTCGATGTCTTCGGGGAAGGTCCGCTTCAATTCCTCCATTTTCGCTCGCACATTGTCGGCGGTCTGGAGGGCGTTGGCGTACGGCAGTTGCCATATGGCGACGCTGGCGCAAGGATGGCCGTCCATCTTGCTCGATACGTCACGGTTGCGGGCGCCTAGCTCGACGCGGCCCACGTCGCGGATGCGGACCTTTCGGCCGTCGTCCCCGACGCGCAGGACGATATCCGCAAACTGTTCGGGGTCGGATAATCGGCCAAGCGTGTGAACCGTGTACTCGAATGGCCGGCCCGCCGAGTTCGGCGATTGGCCGATCTGTCCGGCCGCGACCTGCATATTTTGCTCTTTAATGGCGCTAATTACGTCGAAAGCGGTCAGGTTGTGCGAGGCCAGCCGATCGGGTTCCACCCAAACGCGCATACTGTAATCCTGCTGACCAAAGATGAACACGTCGCCGACGCCGTCCACGCGCGCTATTTCGTCCTTGACCTGGATGGCCGCGAAGTTGCTCACATGAAGTTCGTCATAGCGGCCCTTGGGAGAGAATACGCTGGCGATAAGCAGAATGTCGGGGTTGCGCTTACGGGTGGTGACGCCGGTTTGTTTCACCACGTCGGGGAGCTGCGGCAGGGCGAGGTTGACGCGGTTTTGTACTAAAACCTGGGCGAAATTGAGATCGACGCCGGGCTTGAACGTAACGGTCAGGCCGTAGGAACCGTCGTTGGCACACTGCGACGACATATAGAGCATGTTCTCGACGCCGTTGACCTCCTGCTCGATGGGCGAGGCCACGGACTCGGCGACGACGCGAGCGCTGGCGCCGGGGTAGGTGCAGGAGACGAGGATGCTCGCCGGCGTGATCTGCGGGTACTGCGCGACGGGCAAGTTGAAGACGGCGACGGCCCCCGTCAGCGTAATGACGATGGACAGCACCGCCGCGAAGATGGGCCGGTCGATGAAGAAACGCGAGAACACGGCCGGTCCTCAAGAGGGGTCGTTTAGCCGCGACCCGAAGGGGAGCGCGGGGGCGACGCGCTCCCCTTCGGGTCGCGGCTAAACGACTCATGGAGCAAGGAGCAGACTACTAACCCTTTTGCGTAACGACTGTCGGCGCTGTGGCGGGGTTCTTCACGCGCGGCATGTCCACCCGCTTCGGCTCAACTTCCATATCGGCGTGGACGCGCTGGAGGCCGTTGACGACGACCCGGTCGCCTTCGGTCAGTTGGTAGCCGTGGACCGGCTTGACGGCGATCAAACCGTCCTTTCGCTGGCCGACGTCCACCTGGGTGTAGACCACCTTGTTTTCATCGTTGACGACGTACAAATACTTACGCCCCTGATCGGAGCCAAGGGCGGTTTCCGCGACGAACAGCGACCTCTGCGGTTGGCCGACGTCCATGCGGACGCGCACAAATAAGCCCGGTCTCAGATCGTTTTTGGTGTTGTCAAAGACGCCCCACATGCGCACCGTGCCAGTCGCGGAGTCCACCTTGTTGTCGGCGATCCGGAGAGTCCCCTTGTGCGCGAAATCTTCCGGCTTCTCGTTGGCCAGCCCTAGCGTGAGGGGGAGTTGCTTGGCCGCGTCGGCGGGAACTTTACCGCCGGGCAGAAGCGCGCCGATGCGAAGCAGGGTGCGCTCGTCCACGTCGAAATAGGCGTAGAGCGGGTCCACTTGGATAAGCGACGCCAGCACGGTGTTGTCGGCGATAACATCGTTCTTGGTGTCCACGTTGCGCCGGCTGATCCGGCCGCTGAACGGCGCCTTGATGACACAATAATCGACGTTCTGCTGAGCGGCTTGGCGCGCGGCCTTGGCGCGGGCGATGGTCGCTTTGGCTTCTTCCCGGTTGTCGCGGTCCTGGATCAGGGTCGCCTCGGGCGTGGCGGAAGGCGACTTCACGTCGCGCGTATAAACGTCCTGCATACTCTGAAAATGGCTGGTCGCCAGGTTGACGTCGGCCTCGGCCTGAGCCAGCATTGCCTCATAAGGCCGCGGATCAATCTTGAAGAGGACGTCGCCTTCCTTGACGTCTTCGCCTTCGGTGAACGGCGCCTCGTCAAGATAGCCCGTCACGCGGGCGCGGATGTCGATATAGTGGGTCGCCTGGGTGCGTCCGGTGAAGACCTCGAAATCGGCGACGGAGTCGGACCCGGGGATGCTGACCTCGATCTCCGGCTTCGTCGCTTCGGGCGATTTGCCCTCTCCTTCACAGCCAACGACAGCGACGGCCGCTAGAAGAGCGCCGGCGACCCATATCCGCCAAGAAAGAAACAGCCCTTTTCGCGTCCTCACCGTATCGTTCATTGCCAGTCTGCTCTTAGTTTGACTTACATGCGTCCGGGCGAAGCAACTTTACAAATCGAACTGACTGGTCAGTATCGTTATCATTCAACGGCGATTGGTCGGCGTCAAGGGCAAACCGATCAGACCGATTTCAGTACATCGGAGCGTGCGTAGGACCATACCGGCCCCGGCCCGCAGGCCAAGTACATGTCATAGGGCGTGAACAACTCCCAATCCGCTAGAGGCGTTTCGTCATCGTCCGCTTCGTCGTCAGGGAGGACGGTAAGATGTGAGCCGTCGTTGAATTCCAAAAGAAGCGCTATGCCGCCGCATCCTGGTATTTCTGGAAAAATACATTTGGCTTTGGCTGTGACGATGTTGCAGCCGATCAGCGGTTCGGCCCGCTTTTCTACCTCTAAGGGAAGAGTCTCTTGGTGGCCGGCGCTTTCTGCATCGGCAAACGGTTGGCCGTTTGACGCTATTAGTACAGGCGGATCATGGAGCAGCAGAGTCCACCGCGACGCCCGCGCGCCGAGAATCCATGACCCCTTGGTTTCGTCCGCCAGCTCAGGGCTGGAACACGGCACGGGATCGCCGAGGTGGACCATTAATTCCTCGCCGTAGGACAATTCCACCTTCAGGCAGCGTTGGCCCAAGAGCGCGCCGAGTATCCCTTCCAGGAGGTGAAGGTCGGCCGACTGTTTCACTTCGCTTTTCAGGTCGATGACGATACTCATTTCATACGCCCTCGCCAAGGAACTCGCGGGCCTTCTTTAGCAATTCCTCGTAAACAAAATCGCCCCTGTCGTTCTTCGTCCCGCCGTTGCCTTGCCGCTTGCAGCGCTCCAGGTAGCGACCGAAGTCCCGCCGCCGCGCCGGAGGGATGCCGGACTCTCTCGCCGCCCGGTCTACTTCCTTGAGGTCCTGTTTCTTGCCCATGTTTATTGTGGCGCCCTCAACACCGTCTTCGCAATGAATTCGATTTATTCATTTGCGGAATGGATTGTGGGCGCTCCGCGCCTTGCGCCAAAGCTTATATTGGCTTCTGCCCGCTAGCGCAAGGATGCCCGCCGCTAGCAGGATGGCAACGATGAGTCCCTCAATCCCTGCCTCGATAAACTCGCCTCGGCTCGCCGAGTATATCAGCATTAAGAATGGCAGGAAGGCGAAGAAGATCGACCCGAGTCCGTATCGCAACCTGTCGCCAACCATTCCGCGCACGCTTTGAATACCCATGCAAATAAACACAACAGCAATCAGGAAGCTAATGGTCGCTGGACAGCTCAAGTCGGAGGCTGCTTCCACCCCCACCCTGGCGCCCCGATTGGCCGCCGCGATGAACGCTGAGAGGACGATCATCGCCAAACTTAGCCCGGCTAAACTTCCGAAGATGATCCATAGCACACCGGCAGCCATCGCCATCGCCGGATAAGGCGGTTCCTTACGGTTCACTAAACCCTGGTCGTCCGAGTCGTCTATTAGCGGCTCAGGCTTCCGACGGCGAACCGGCTCCTTCTGAATATCCTCACTCACCGCCCCACCCCCAGTACGTCCGCCACCCGGTTGATGTAATTGAACCACGCCGCGAGCATCGTGATTTGTAGAATCGCCCGGTCGTCGAAACCGACGATCCGCAATTGTTCCAGATCATCCGGAGTGGTTTTGTATGCTTCTTTGGTCAACTTGGCCGTGAAATCCAGCATCGCCCGGTCTTGCGGCGTCAGGTCGGCCTCGCGATAGTCCCGCCGCAACGCGGCGGCGAGTTCCGCGTCCAGACTCACCCGGACCAGGAACTCGGAATGGCTCTCCGTTCAGTAGAAACAGCGGTTCAACGCCGAAACCACAGTCGAGATCATCTCCTGTTGCCGTCGCGTCAACGGCATGTCCGGCTGAATTAAAGCGGCGTGGGTGGACATGGCATGGAACATCGCATCTGGCAAAAGGCTGTGCGCCGCGACGATGCTGTCCGTGCCGCCGTCCGGCCGCTTGAGCACATCGACGTCGGTGTGGTACTCCGGCGGATAGAGGCCGCGCAGCGCTTCATAGACGCGCCGCAACTCGGGGCCGGCTTCCTGCGGCGGAATGGTGCGAATCCAGGTCATGGCACGCTCCCCGCCGTCGCCTCCTTAGCGCGCACCAACCCCGGCGCCGCCGTGCGGCTGTGATCGTGGCCTCGGTAGACGCCGAAGTCGTTGAACCAATAGCGCTTGGCCAGACGGTACATCCAGCTTTTCTCCGGCACTTCGTTTCCGGGATTGTACTGCGACGTGCGTATTTCCATCCCTTCTAGCTCGGCCATCGCCGTGCCGCGCACGGTGGCGTCGCGGGCGCCGTGTTTCTCGACAAGCTGCTTCAACAGGTCCGGCCGCTCCAGCACGATACAGCCGCGCGTCGTCGAGCGGGCCAAGTCGCGGAAATCGCGCAGGAACTCCGATTGCAAAAACTTGTCACGCAGCGGCCGACCGTCAGCCTCGCTGGAATGGATCGACTCCTTTGTGAACTGGATAATCGGGCACGGCTCGATGTCGCCCCAAGGATTGATGTGGTGCGTGATGCCGGTCGCCGCGGGGCAAAGCGCCTGCCCCTCGCCGTCAAAGTAGGCGTCTACAATTAAGATCGGTTTTTTCGCCCGCATCTCCACCACGAACTTGCGCGCACGCAGCTGCTGTTCCGGCGTCAGGCAAAGTTGCGGGTTGGCGTCCGGCCCCATCGGCCGATAGACGTGGAACCACGTATACATCACGCCCATGTCGATCAGGCGGTCCACCCATTTTTCCGTTAGCAGATCGTCAATGTTCGTCTGACAAAGGCTCGTACATACGCCGGTGAATACCTTGTGTTTGAGGCAATTCTGGACGCCGGCCATCGACTTGCTGAAAACGCCGGCCCGGCCGCGGCGTTCGTCGCTGACGATCTCATTGCCCTCTACGCTGATGAGCGGCGTTACGTTGCCGAGACGGCGCAGCTGTTTGGCCTTCTCGTCGGTGATGAACTGGCCGTTGGTGAAGACCTGGAAATAGCAATCCGGATGCTCAGCCAGCATTTCGATCAAGTGCGGGTGCATGAACGGCTCGCCGCCGACGACGCCGAAGAAGGCGTTGCCCATCGCCTGGGCTTCGCGGACGAGCTTGTGGAAGGCGTCCGGCTTGATCGTCTCCTGCTTGGCGGCTACGTCCACCCAGCAGCCCTGACAGCGCAAATTGCAACTATTGATGATCGAAATGTATAAGAAAGGCGGAAACACTTCGCCGCGCTTCAGGCGGCGCTTGTGCCGCTCGACGGATAGCATACCCTTGAGGCCCATGTTCCAAGCCAGTTTCCAAAGGAGGCGCTTATCAGTCTCGAGCAACATTCGTTTGGCTAGTGAAAGGAGCATGTCCGGTCCTCGGCGTGACGGCGGGATCAACGGCGGCGTTCCTTTAGTCTACGGCGACGACCGCGCCTACGCCAGACGGAACGATGACAAGGATGCCGTGACATGGCGTGTCTTGGGAATTAGGCGCCGTCGCACCCCGGACTCAGGAGT
>DHJA01000291.1:0-286 GCA_002404095.1 Planctomycetaceae bacterium UBA4732
TTCGCCGACGCCGATGAACTTGACCGGCAAACCGAGCTTCTGCTTGATGGCGAACACCGCACCGCCCTTCGCCGTGCCGTCCAGCTTTGACAGGATAATGCCGGTGCATTGCACCGTTTTCTTGAACGTCTCCGCCTGGGCGATGGCGTTCTGCCCCGTTGTCGCGTCCAGCACCAGTAACACCTCATGCGGCGCCCCCGCGATCTGTTTGCTAACGACGCGATGGATTTTCTCCAGTTCGCGCATCAAGTGCGTCTGCGTATGCAGCCGGCCGGCGGTGTCCACG
>DHJA01000291.1:391-7807 GCA_002404095.1 Planctomycetaceae bacterium UBA4732
TGCAGCCGGCCGGCGGTGTCCACGATTAGCACATCGTCGCCGCGCGCTTTGACCCGCTCGCAGGCATCGTGGGCCACGCTGGCCGGGTCGCTGCCTTGCGCGTTCTTGACGATCTCACAGCCGATGCGTTGGCTCCAAATCGTCAGCTGCTCGACCGCCGCCGCGCGGAAGGTGTCACATGCGGCCACCACTACTTTCTTGCCGTCCGACTGGAGGCGCTTGGCCAGCTTGGCGATGCTGGTCGTCTTGCCGGAGCCGTTGACGCCGGCCACCAGGATCACCGTCGGCCCGGACGGGTTCCAGTTGAGGTCGGTCCCCTCGGACGTCAGCATCTCTTTCAACTGCTGCTTGACGTAGATTTCCACGTCGCTGGTGATTTCCTTGTCGAGAAACGCCTGGCGAACGCGGTCCACGATTTCGGCCGTGGCGCCGACGCCGACGTCGGCGAGGTAAAGGCGCTTTTCCAGCTCTCCAAGGAAGTCTTTATCGACTTTGCCGCGCAAGCGGAACAGCGAGGCGATGCCCGAGAAGACGCCGCGCGTTCGGGCGAGACCCTTCTTGATCTTGTCGAAGATAGCGCGGAAAACCATGTACGTCGCCCAAACAGTGTCTAGGCGCTAGAGGCGAACGGCCGGCGTGAGCCGGCTGGTACAGGATGCTGTCCCCGACATTGTGCTGTACCAGCCGGCTCACGCCGGCCGTTCGCCTCTAGCGCCGATATTTCATCTCTTCGGTCGCAGTAAGTCCAGTTCCTCTGTGGAAACCGTGCAGGCGCCGATGGCGTGTTTGCCCGGCCCGTGGCAATCGCTGCCGGCCGAGACGGCCATACCCAACTGTTTCGCCCAGCCGCGCAGCTCGCGGCTGCGCGACGCCCGCAGCGAGGGATGGTCCGCCTCGACGGCGTTCAATCCCAGGTCGCGCAGTTCGGTCAGAGCCTCCACCGTGCAATCATAAGGCGGGTGGGCGTAGGCCGCAACGCCGCCCGCGCCGCGCACCAAGGCGACGGCCTCGCCCACCGGCAGCCGCAATTTGGGCGCGGCCGCCCGGCCGCCGTCGTGCAGCCAACGCGCGAACGCCTCGCGCACCGAGCCAGCCATTCCTTGCTTCACCAACATCTCCGCCAAGTGACGCCGGCCGAGCGCCTCCGGTGCGGCCGGCGGCGGTACGTCCCGCAGATCAAGGGACGCGCCGCAGAGCCGTAATCGCTCGATCATTTCCTGAAAGCGTTCCACCCGTCCGCGACAAACTCTGTCTAGCGCGGCTGTCAACGGCCCATCATCGGTGCGGAAGAAGTAGCCGAGTAGGTGCAGCTCACGGCCGTGAAATTCAGCGGTGATCTCGACGCCGGCCACGATTTCAACGCCACTGCCGGTCGCCGCCGCTCGCGCCACGGCGACGCCCCCCACCGCGTCATGGTCGGTGACGGCGACGGCGGCCAACCCGGCGCGGCGAGCCAGTTCAACGACCTGGGCCGGCGTGTAATTGCCGTCGCTGTGGGTGGTGTGAACGTGAAGATCGGCGCGGTCGTGGAGACGGCTGCGCGCGGCGAGTTGACAGAGAGCGGTGAAGGGTTGTCGGGCCGGCATGTTCACCAATACGAAGAAGATAGCCGAACTAAGGTAGCGGCTTAATTTCACAAGCCACAAAACAGATAGGAAATATGTCGCGGCATAGGCGTTGCTAAGATTGAGCGGAAAACAAAGGGCTGCTGAAAGGGCAGGGCTTTGTGATTCGCAAGCCGCTTACGATACTGCTGCCATTCAGGTTGAGCATGTCGGCGTCCAGTGTGTGCAGGGCGTCGGCCTTGAACAAAACGGCGACGGCTAAGATCGTGGCGTCGGGCGAGCGAATCTTCCTCTTTTCTTTAAGACCAGCGTCGCGGATCGTTGCCGCCTCTTGAGCGATACGGAAGGTCGTATCAGCCTTTATCACGTTGCTTCGCAGCAGTAGCTTTTCGAGTTGGTTTCGTTGATTTTCAGAGAACTTTGACGTGAGAATTTCCGTGAAGGTCGTTACGGAGAAAATCAAATTAGCCTTGCCGTCGTCTATCTCGCGCACCACTTCCGCAATGTCATCTAGGGGCGCGCTTTCTTCTTCGCGCAACCACGCTATGGCGACGGTGCTATCCCAGGCATAGTTAACCTTGCTCATCCCTTATCATCCTGACAAACTCCCTAGTCGTCTGGTCGCCGAAGCATCCGCGAAACGCGCCACGGAGTTGACCCAATGTAGGCAACTCGGCGTCGGGCGGGTGTATTTCCAGTTCCTTGACCTGAACCGAATCGGGGTACGGCCCATCAGGAGGATAGAAAACAGCGCCGTAAACCGTCACGTTTCGTTTCACGGCCAATCGAATTTGCTCAAACAATTCGTCTGGAAAGACGCAAGCCACAGGGCGACCGATCGCCGGGTAAAGGATAAACTCGTTCTTGTTATGGACGTTCAGACGCTCCAACATTCCGGTAACTCTGCCCTCCGAGGCGAAAGCCGGCTTGAGGTAGTCGTCGATGTTGGCGACGTACCGGGATGTAAGTTGCTCGCCGTCAATCCACACCTCTTTTGTCCGCTTCAGGCCGCTGTATAGTTCTTTGAAGTCTTTGAGCGCGTCCGCATTCAGACGCGGATCGGGGCGGCGCCCGGCGCGCAGGTCCGCAACAGCCTTCTTGAAGAAGGTCACGACCTCGCGCCGCCGATCCTGCCCTTTCCTCGGACGAATGGGTTGCAATTCGACAACGGCGCTGCCGTCCGCCAGCCCGCTTACTCGGTAACGAATGCGCTCGGGTTCAGCCGTAACCGCCGTTTCAGACTTTTTGAGACAGGAATTGAGCGTATTGCAAAAGCGACGGAAATCGTCGAAGTGGACGCTCCCCGCGTCCTCGTCGGGGCCAACCAGTTTCACGCCAACCAGAGGTTCCGTCACGTTCCTAACACCTATCGGGAAGTGGAACAAAGGGGAGCGAAATGTAATTCTACACCCGCCGACGGCGGCCCGCCAGCTCGACGGTCCAGTCATTACCTATCAAGGGGCGTTCGATTCGGCACGACCGATTTATTCGGGCCTGCCAGGTTCGGCGTCGGAGTTTCGTCCTTTGCACTACATATCTTGTCATTATCCTGGCGTAAGCGGTCGAGGACGCCATTGACGAACGCGGGCGATTCGGCCGAGCCGTAACGCCGTGCCAGCTCGATGGCCTCGTCGAAAGCGACGTTGGCCGGCGTCTCCGGCGTATACAACAATTCGTATCCGCCAAGGCGGAGTACGTTGCGATCCACGACGGCCATGCGTGAGATGCGCCAGTTCTCAGCGGCGGCGGCGAGGCGGCGGTCGATGTCGTCGGCGTGGGCGACAACGCCGTCGTAGAGGCCGAGGCTGAACGGTTCCAGGGCCGGAGCGCGCAGCCGTTCGCGCACGAACTCGGCGAGAACCTCACGGCCGAGGCCGGGATTCAGGTCGCGCTGATACAGCAGTTGCAGGGCCACTTCACGGCCGCGCGAGCGTCGCATCATGGGAATGGTCCGGACGGGCGATCCTCTCCGGTTAGGGTAGCGAATCTTCCGCGGGCCGGCCAAGCAAGGGGCGTTTCCATTTGTCCCATGAGTCCTATAGGACTTATAAGTCCTATAGGACTCATGGGACAAATGGAAACGCCCGACGCTGCAACAGGGAATCACGGATTTTCGATCTTATCAGCGGCCGCTCCCGCCGCGTCACGAATCTGTTCCAAACTCGACAGCTTAAGTTTCTTTAACTTCGGAACAAAATCTTTCGCCAAGACGCCATATCCTCCGGCCGTCTGGATGCAATTCAGCTGGCAAATTCCATCGTCCAAACCGACGTTCAGCAAGGGGAGTACTTCTTTCCGCTTTGACTCGTCCTCGCCGGCCCAGTCTTCCAGAAAGATTAAGGACTCTAGGCGGGCGTACGAATCCCGATCCGACACGCCGGCCATTACCTTAAACAGCTTGATCGTCTCGGCGTCGTCAGGCTTGATCTGGCGAATGGCCGCGAAGTACGCCAGCGCCAGTTCGGACAGCCCGCGCCTGTATGCCGGTTTCGCCAACTCGCCTCGCAGCCTCGCCAGCAAGAGGCTCATGGCCGGATAGGCTTTTTCGCCCATTAAGCCAATTTCTTTAATCGCCGCCAGTTGCTTCGCAGGCGTCGCATCGAGGACGAGGGTTGAAAGCGGCTTGTAGAGATCGGGCCTAACTTTTTCGAGCGAATCCAAGGCCGCGGTTGCGACCTTTTGGGAACCATCCATCATCGCGTCGCACAAAGGTTTCGCCGCGGGGGCCGCCTCCTCACCTAGCTTGCCAATGTCCTCTGCGGCTTTGATCCTGATCTTTGACTGTTTGTTTTTAAGCCCTTTGATTTAATGCAGCCAAGTCGGGGCTTACGTCGTCTTTGTCTTGGGCGAGGGCGGCCGTCGGTACGCACACTAACCCGAAACCAACGAGAAGAGCCAAAAGTATCCGCATAGACTTGATCCTTTCGCAAGCGCTTTCATTCGTCGGCCGGCTTGGCCAAGGCTGCGCTTTCAGCGCTCTTGTCTAACATTACTGAACTCAGGTTACCGCCGTGAAAGTCTGTTTGCAAACGATTTCCCGCCCCTGCCCGAATAATTCTACAATTTCTACCTCTTCTTACCGCATCGGGCGCCGTCCGGCCCGGCCAAGTCAGCTCTCCATCGGGATGACTTCCAACTGGTCCTCGGGCAACTCGACGTAAGTTGACCTAGGCTTGCGCCGAATACGGACGCGGTAGACCTGCGCGCCGCCCGGCCCGAGGGGACCGCGAAGTTCGACAATACGCGCTCGTAGGTCTGGATAGTACTTGATTTTAACGTAATCCCCCAGCTTCAGCGGCTGGGACGACTTCTCTTTTGTGGCCATTTCGGGTTCTCGTTTGCTAGGCGTCACCACGGCTTCCGTCCCAGAATCATCCCTAACTCATTATACATGATCGCGTCCAACGCTGGTCCGCTCCGGATGATTGGACCTTGGCTCAAACGGCGGTGTCTGGGATAATCCGACTCGGTTCCCCACGGCCGCACGGGAGGCAAGCATGAACGCAATCGACCTGAAGCAGATGCCCGCAGACCCGGTGGACGATGTCTACTACCCCGATAGCGATGGAGAGCCTATGGCCGAAACCGGCATCCACGTAATGGCGATGATCGCCTTGATCGGCGCCTTGCGCATGTACTTCGCGAGGCAGCGCGACATATACATCATCGGCAACATCTTCCTCTATTACGAGAAGGGAAATCCAAGGGCTTGCAAGGCGCCGGACGCGATGGTCGTCAAAGGGGTAAGCTCCGGACCTCAGCGCCGCTCTTTCAAAATCTGGGAAGAGGGCGTACCGCCGACCGTGATCTTTGAAATCACCTCCAAAGGGACGGCCGATGAAGACGTGGAAAACAAGCGGGAGTTGTATGAGCGTTTGGGGGTGAGTGAGTATTTCCTGTTCGACCCGCTACACGAGTACCTGGAGCGGCAGTTGCTCGGCTTCCGTTTGATCGACGGAAAGTACGAGCCGTTGATTCCGACGGACGACGACGGCCTGCTCAGCGAAGAGTTAGGGATGAGGCTCGTGCCCGAAGGCGAACTCCTAGCGCTGTTCGAGTCTCGCACCGGCAAGCGCGTACCGGCGCCGGACGATTTAGGGCCGTTGCTGGAAGAAGCCCAACGGAATGCCCGCGAAGCGGAGGAGCAGATTCGGTTGGAAAGGGAGCAGACCCGGCTGGAACGTAAGCGCGCCGACGAACTGGAACAGGAAGTCGCGCACTTGCGAGCCTTGCTTCCACCGGCGGACGGCCCCAAGCCGGAGAGTCGGCCATGAAAATCGGCGTCGTCAGCGACACCCACAGCCGTCATGCCACGGTCAGCCTGGTGTTGGCCGAGTTGCAAGCCCGCGGCGTGACCACGGTCATTCATTGCGGCGACATTGAAGACCAGGAAACGGTTTTACTCTTTCGCGGCTTGACGACTCACTTCGTCTTCGGCAATTGCGACGGCGATAAGACGGCACTGCGAACGGCGATGGCAGAGGTCGGCGCGACCTTGCACGAAAACTTCGGCCACGTCGAGATCGCCGGCCGCAAGCTCGCCTTCCTCCACGGCGACGACAAACGGATGTTCCACGACGTAGAGTATAGCGGCGCCTACGACTTCCTGTTCTACGGCCATACGCATCAGCCGGAGGAACACCTCACGGGGCCGACGCGCGTGATCAATCCGGGCGCGCTGCACCGGGCGCGGCCGAAGCAGTTCATCGTACTCGACCTGCCGGACGGCGCGATCGAGCCGGTGGAAGTGGAATAAAAAGATCTCACGCAAAGGCGCAAAGGCGCAAAGAAGAATTCAGGAGACGAGATCGACGGTTGAGCCTGGTATAGTGTCTCTTTGCGCTTTTGCGCCTTTGCGTGAGATTTTCAATGACCAAGACCTATCTGGTAACAGGCGGCGCGGGTTTTATCGGCTCTCATCTCGTAGAGGCGCTGACGACTGGCGGCGGCCGTGTGCGCGTGCTGGACGACTTCAGCACCGGCCAGCGCGACAACCTGGCGCATGTCCACCCGGCACCGGAAATCATCGACGCCGATGTCGCCGACGCCAAGGCCGTCGAGAGCGCGACGGCCGGCGTGGATGGGGTCTTTCACTTGGCCGCGTTGGCTTCGGTCCAGCGCAGCGTCGAGGCGCCGGCCGACACTCACCGCGTCTGCGTCACCGGCACGTTGAACGTCCTCGACGCCGCCCGGCGCGGCGGCGTCCGCCGCGTCGTCTACGCCGCCAGCAGCAGCGCCTATGGCGTACCGCGCGGCGACGTGCAGACCGAGGACGAACCGATTCAGCCGCTGTCGCCCTACGCCGCCGCCAAGGCCGCTGGCGAACTCTACTGCCAGGCGTTCGCCGTCTCCTACGGACTCGAAACGGTGCGTCTGCGTTTCTTCAATATCTTCGGCCCGCGCCAGCGCGCCGACAGCCCGTATTCCGGCGTGATCGCGTTGTTTGCCGCCGCCCTGAGCGAGGGCCGAACGCCGACTGTCTTTGGCGACGGTTTGCAGACGCGCGATTTCACCTATGTCACCGACGTGGTGCAGGCACTCACGCGCGCGGCCGAAGCCCCCAACGTCTCCGGCCAAGTCTACAACGTCGGCACGGGCCGCGGCGTCACGCTGTTGGAGCTGGCTGAGGCCCTCAACCGCTTGCTGGGTACGCATGTGACGCCGCGGCACGGCCCGCCGCGCGTGGGCGATGTGCGCCATTCGCGCGCCGACATTTCCCGCATACGCCGCGACCTTGGTTACGAGCCGCGCGTCGCCTTCGAGGAGGGGCTGGCGGAAACGGTGCGTTGGTTTCAGTCCTCGCGCTCCCCTTCGGGTCGCGGCTAAACGCAATACCGTTCGTTAAAGCGCA
>DHJA01000010.1:0-3440 GCA_002404095.1 Planctomycetaceae bacterium UBA4732
CATCGACAGGGGGGCGCTGTAGTATTAGAAAGTGGGCGACTCGCTCCGCGAGTCGCATTGAAGAGCGACCGCGACTTGCCCACACTCCAATGCGACTCGCGGAGCGAGTCGCCCACTCTCTTACGTTTCCACTGCTTTAGTCTTCAGCCCCGCCCATTCGCCTTCCTTGGTCTTGCCGACAAGGTAAATGGCTAACTCCACGTCCCCGAAACGGAACACCTTCACGCCGGACAACTGCTCATTGACGACTTTTAAGAGCGCTTGATATTTATCGGCGTTCTCTACTTCGTCGGAAGTGAGGTTCTTAAAGAAGTCGCCGAGAGTCACTTCTTTAACTGCTTCGTCCGGCCTAGCGCCGGCAAGCTCTCGCGCCTTCGCGGCGCTGAGGTCGCCGTTGGCCTTGCCCCACGAAAACGCCTCGAACGGTTCATCCGTCTCGCTCGGATACAGCAAGCTAGCCGACGCTTTTTGCAGAGCGATTAATGCGGCTTTTTGCATGTCCTGCCTCGCAGTGTAAAGGGCGCGTCAATGGCCGCGGGGGCGCGGCGGCGGAATATGCACGGCGTCCACTTCTTCTTTCAACGGCCCGAGGACGCGCGGATCCGCCCGGTCGAAAAATCGGTAGCCTGTCAACTCTTCCACGTCCTTAACCGTAGTCCGGTATCTCGACCAGTCTTCGCCCACCGTCTCGTCGTTGGGCGTGACGACGGCGATCAGCCGCGTCGATCGGTCCACCGGGCCGCCCTGATTCAAGACCATGACCACCTTCCACGTCCTAGCCGGGACGGTGATCTTGTGGCCGTCGATGAAGTCCTCATGGCCCCTTTTTCCCTCGCCGCCTTGGCCTTGCGGCCCGCACACGACGTAAAGCTCTTTGCCATCCCTAAGAACCAGTGAGCGGCAGTAGTCCTCGAACTGCGCCCAGCCCTTTTGGTTGTTGGCGCTCGACTGCGGAACGATATTGGTCAACACAAACGTCGCCTTGCTGGCCTCCTCGTCGCTGGCGCGGTCGCTGTGAGGGCACATGTGGCCGCGGTCGAAGCCGGAGCCGACGTAGTCCTTGGTGACGACTATTTT
Source organism: Planctomycetaceae bacterium UBA4732 (assembly GCA_002404095.1). Taxonomy (GTDB): domain Bacteria; phylum Planctomycetota; class Planctomycetia; order Gemmatales; family Gemmataceae; genus UBA4732. The sequence goes on from DHJA01000010.1 coordinate 1,078, forward strand.
GAAGCCGGGCGGCAGCGTATCGTCGGGGACGAATGGGAAGCGGGGAGCGTTGCCGAGATCGGCGGGGACCACGCGCCAGCTAACCCAGTTCGGCGTACCCTTGGCGTTGTTGTACGCCAGGGCGAAATACTTCTTCTTCATCAGGAAGTCGTTGACGTTGCCGGCGTCTTCCGTAGCGCCGCTGGGGTTGCCCCAGCGAAGATGGACATACGAATTGTCTACCTCATCGCCTGGCGGCGAATACTGGATGTATAGGTAGATGGCGACGACCGCGAGGAGGAGTAATATCCACGACCAGTTAATCTGGGGGCGTCTCATGTGTCGTCTCCGCGATAAGGAACCGCGCCGGAAAGACCGGCAAGCCGGCGAACCTGGAAAGGAGTATACGCAGGTTTTGGCAGAGACGACAGGCCGGAACTGTGGTTGCCGGGAAAAAGCGACTTGCTATAGTGCCGCCCGCGGCTATCAGCCCCCCCTCCCAACCTTCCCCCGACGCTGGGGGAGGGCAGGAAGGGCGGGTCAATGTCATAATTGAAGATCCGAAATTGTCGTCACGCTACGCGGCCGCGCTGCTTCAGGGCGTGAAGATCGGTCCCTCTCCCGGTTGGATGCAACGCCGGCTCACCTATGCGGGGATGAGACCGATCAACAATGTCGTCGATATTACCAACTACGTCATGCTCGAATGGGGCCAGCCGTTACATGCCTTCGATCATGACAAGCTGGCCGCCCGCGCCGGCGGCAAGGCGCCGACGATTACCGTGCGCCCTGCCCGCGCCGGCGAAGCGATGAAAACGCTCGATGGCGTTAACCGTACGCTGACGCCGGACGTGTTAGTCATCGCCGATGAGGCCGGGCCGATCGCGCTGGCCGGCGTCATGGGCGGCGCCGAGACGGAAGTGTCCAAGACGACGACCAACGTGCTGTTGGAGTCGGCCAACTTCGATTTCCTCAACATCCGTCGGACCATCAAAACGCTGAATCTGCCCAGCGAGGCCAGTATGCGCTTCAGCCGCGGCATTCATCCTGAGCTAGTGATGCCTGCCGCGCAGCGTGCGGCGGAATTGATGCGTCAGCACGCCGGGGCGGTGGTGTGCAAGGGAATCGTGGACGTCTATCCCGCGCCGGCTTCGCCCCAAGTGATTGAATTAAAGATGTCGGAGGTCCGCCGACTTCTTGGCATGGATTTCCCCATTGAAGAGGCTACGCGCATCCTCACGGCGTTAGAGTTTCAGGTTGAACGGCACGGGTCGGATGTGCTGCGCGTGACGGCGCCGCCGCACCGGCTCGACATCCAGGAAGGGCCGGCCGACCTGATCGAAGACCTCGCTCGGCTGTATGGCTACGACCGTCTACCGGCCACGTTGTTGGCCGACCGCTTGCCGCCGCAGACCGGCAATCCGGCCCTGGAGTTTGAGGAGCGCGTGCGCGACTTGCTCACCGGCGCCGGCCTTCAGGAGACGATCAACTACGCCCTGACCACGCCGGAGCGCGAGGCGCTGTTGGGCGTACAACAGGCCGAATACGTCCGCCTGCTCAACCCGATTAGCAGCGAGCGCTCGGTGATGCGTCAGAGCGTGCTGACCAGCGTACTCGACGCGGCTGCGGCGAATCTGCGTCACACAGCCGACGTGCGCCTCTTTGAGATTGGTCACGTTTACGTTTCGCGGGCAAACGCCAAATTGCCGGACGAACCGCGTCGATTGGCGGTGGTCCTATGCGGCCGTCGCGCGCCCGACTTCTGGGGCGAGACGGACAAGGCGCCGGCTCCTTTGGACTTTTTCGATTTCAAAGGCGTGGTAGAGGCGCTCGTCGGCGGCCTGCACCTGCCCGCGCCGTCGTACCGCCGGTCGTCCACTCCCTGCCTACATCCTGGTAAAGCGGCCGAGCTGTTGGCGGACGGGCGCGTCATCGGCTATTTTGGAGAATTGCACCCGAAAATAGCCGAATCGTTCGACATGGCGGGCCGGCAAGTGTTGGCCAGCGAATTCGACCTGGAGGCGTTGCAGGCCACGACGCCGGCGCGGCATGGTTATACCGCAATCCCCCGTTTCCCGGCCGCGCTGCGCGACGTGGCCGTGATCGTGCCGGAGGCGACACCGGCCGATCAGGTGGAAGCGGAGATTCGGGCGGGCGGCGGCGACTTGTTGCGCGGTGTGCGACTGTTCGACCTGTATCACGGCGACAGCATCGCGGCCGGCGCCAAGAGCTTGGCCTACGCCCTGACCTACCAGGCCGACGACCGCACCTTGACGGACAAGGAAGTGGATCGGGCACACAAGAAGATCCAGGAGCGATTGCGGCACGTTCTGCAAGCGCGGATTCGTGGGGAAGATCAATAGAGGGGTTGTTTAGCCGCGACC
>DHJA01000010.1:3609-8018 GCA_002404095.1 Planctomycetaceae bacterium UBA4732
GGGGGAGACGCGCCCCCCTTCGGGTCGCGGCTAAACGAACACCTTACTGTCTACTGGTTACCGTGAGCGAAGCGAGCGAGCATGACCGCAGCAAATCCGCCGCTGATGACGGTGGAGGGCTTCCTCAAAGCCGTCCTGCGCAGCGGCCTGTTCGACCAACCACAGCTCGACGCCATACTGGCCGCCGTGCCGCCCGGCCAACGCGAGACCGCCAAGGCGTTGGCCGATTATATGGTGCGCAACGGCTGGCTGTCGCGCTACCAAGCCCAAAAGCTACTTAAGGGAGCGGCAATTGGCCTTGTGCTAGGGCCGTACCAGGTGCTGGCGCCCATCGGTAAAGGCGGCATGGGCGTGGTTTACCTGGCCCGCGACCGGCGCGACGAGCGGCTCGCCGCTCTCAAGGTGCTGGCGCCGCACAAGGCCGAGGGCCGGATGTTGGCCCGCTTTCAGCGTGAAATGGAGATCAGCCAGAAGGTCGATCATGCGCACATCGCCTTGACCTACGAGGTGGGTAAGTACCACGGCGCCTACTTCATCGCCATGGAATACATCCCCGGAAAGAACCTTTTCCACCTCGTCACGGACGACGGCCCGCTGCGCACTCCCCGCGCCGCCCGGCTGTTCGCCGAAGTCGCGTCGGGGCTGGATCACGCCCACGAAAGGGGGCTGGTTCACCGCGACCTCAAGCCGTCCAACCTTATCGTTACGCCGCACGACCACGCCAAAGTCCTTGACCTTGGATTAGCGCTAATTCAGGGGGAAAAAGTCCTCGATCCCGCGGTGGTCGGCGGCCAAGGCTATATCGTGGGCTCGATGGACTACATCGCTCCTGAGCAGACGGCTGACGCCTCCAAGGTGGATCGCCGCTGCGACGTTTACGGCCTCGGCTGTACGCTCTATTTCGCCGTGTCGGGCAAGCCGCCCTTCCCCGGCGGCACCAACGCGGACAAGATCCACTGCCACCGCACGCAGGAGCCGGTGCCGTTGTTGCATCTCAATCCGGCACTCCCGCCGGCGTTCGTGCAGATCGTTCGCAAGATGATGGCCAAAGATCCCGCCCGGCGTTATCCCACAGCTAAAGCGGTTGAGGCCGACCTGCGGGCGTGGGCGGCCGGCGAACCCGTACAGCCGTTGGACAACCCCGACGACGTTGATTTCCTCGAATCGGTGGCCGTGCTGCAAGCCGCCGAATCGCCGACGGATATATCGTTCACGAACCTGGGCATTGTGAACTGGAAGGATGCCACGGCCGAGACGGAAGAACCGCCGGCCGAACTGGGGACGCCTTGGTGGAGGAAATGGCGTGAAAAGCGACCGGCTTGGTGGGTGGTGGCGCTGCTGGCCGGCCTGGGCGTACTGTTGTTGGTCGAGTTGATCTTGGTGGTCCTGGCGGTCGCGTCGCTGGGACAAAGGTAATTCGTTTAGCCGCGACCCCGAAGGGGGGGCGGGGGGGGGGGCGGGTCCCCCCCCCGCCCCCCCCCCGCCCCCCCCCGCGCCGGGGCGGGGGNNTACCTGCTCGGCCTCGAGCGGCTCCCCCCCCCCGGGGGGGGGCCCGCCGAGGGGGGGCCCCCCCCCCCCCCCCCCCCCCTTGGGGTCGCGGCTAAACAATGTCGCCCGATCATGTCAATCGAACGACCACAACCGTGGCGTTGTCCGTAGCGCCTTCGATGTTGGCCAGATTCACCAATCGCCGCGCCGCCATCTCCGCCGAGGTCGCCTCCGACTGGAGCATCTCTTTCAAGTCGTTGGCATTGATGTGATTGGATAGGCCGTCCGAACAGACCACCACCCAATCGCCCGGCTTCAAGATGCCGGCGTAAGTCCCCGGCTCCACGTCCGGCTGACCGCCGACCGCCTGTTGCAGTTCGTTGCGGCGCGGGTGCGTCTCGGCCTCTTCCGGCGACAATGTGCCCAGCTCCACCAGCCGATTCACCAGCGTCTGGTCGCGCGTCAGCTGGATTAATCGGCCCTCGCTGAGATGGTACGTCCGGCTGTCGCCGACGTGGCCGACCACGACGTTGCGGCCGTCTAGGTAGACGGCCTCGGCGGTGCAGCCCATGCCGCGCCGCTTTGATCCCGGCGCCCGCGAGGCGGCGAATATCTGCCGATTCGCCTCCCTTAATGCGCTTTTAAGTGTAAACTTGCAGGCCGTCACGTCGAGCGGCTCGGGGGCGTGGCCTTCGGGACGGTTGCCCGGGTTCAGCGGATCGGTCGGCAAACCCGACGCGCCGGCCAGCGCCTCGAACCCCTTTTGCGCTACAAGATATTTCCGCAACACCTGAAGGGCCAGGGCCGCGGCCACTTCGCCGGCCTCGTAGCCGCCCATGCCGTCGGCCAGCAGGATCAGCGCCGACTCGGCCATATCGTCCTGGCGCGCCTCGCAGGCGTGCAACACAGCGTAACCGTCCTCGTTGCCCGTTCGCACGATGCCGGTGGTCGTCCAGCTGGCGATTTCCATGCGCACGTTGTCATAGGTGCGGCGCAACACGGTCAGTGTGCGAATCAGCTCCGTGAAGCCGGTGGCGTCTTCCTTGCCGGCCTCGTCACTGGGGAAGCGGGAGATCACTTCTTTGCGAAAAGTCTTGGTGATGAGCCGGCCGAATGCGGGGTGAATGTCCGGGAAACGGGGGATGAACGGCTTGGGCTGGCCGGGCTTGTCGAAGTCGGTGTCCGTCAGTTCGCGGCCGACGTGCAAGGCGTACATCATGGCGCCGAAGCTGTAGAGGTCGGCGCGGGCGTCGGCCTGGCCGTTTCCCGTCGTCAGCTCCGGCGCGGTGTATAGCGTACCGCGCACCGGCGCATCGCCCGGCAGCGGCAGCGGCAGGAGATCGGACAAGTCCGTGAGCCGGGCCTGGCCATCGGGCGCGACGACGACGATATCCGGCCGGACGCCTTCCAGGATGACGTTGGACAGGTGTAGAGTATGCAGCACTTCCGCGACCTGCGCCAGCCAGCCGAAGCGCTCTTCGGATCGAGACGCGGGGTCGTCCCAGGCGTCCCACAAGACGCGCCCGGTCGGTATCTCCTCAATGAGATACTCAAAGTCGTTTTCATCGAAGGAAGCGACGACGCGCGGCAGGGCCGGGTGGTCCAGCGCGTGCAACAGACCCTTTTCCCAGGCGATGCTCGGCCAACCGGGCCGGACGGGCAGGATCGCGGTGTGCATCGACTCCGCCGACGGGAAATCGTCGAAGCCCGGTAGAATCTCCTCCTCGTCAAGCGCGTTCTCGACGACCGGCGGCGTTTCAACGACCGGTTCCGCGATCGCCGCCGGAGGCAACGACTGCCGGACGATCCACACGGGTACGGGCGGCGCCGCGGCGCAATCGACGCCGTGGAAGCGCTCGACGCCCCGCCGTTCGCCGACCTTGGCCCCGACCTCGAAACGGTCTTGCAGCCGGACGGTGGGCGCGGGCGGCGCCGCGGGAACGGCCGTTGCGATGGTCAACTCGGTCGGAGAGAAGTAGTATCCGCAATCGAGGCAATAGGGATTCTTGCCGACGTGGGGCGACTGGCAGACCGGGCAAGGGATTGTCGCCGGTGCGGGCGGATGCACCGGCTCGACTGGCTCAACCTCGACGGGTTCGGCGACGGGCAGCGCCATCGGTGGATCTTCCGCGAGCATCGGCTCGGCCAGGGGAATCGCGGCCGGCGGAAGCGGCCAGTCCCAGGTGGGGAGTAGTTCGTCCGTGGTTTCATCGGTCGGGTTCACGGGTCCACCTTACCTTTCGCACGAACCTGACTTGGCGAGCGGGGGGCGTAAGCCCCCTGATTCTTCCTGGTGTCATCGACAGGATGCGTAATCAGGGGGCCCCCCGTTCGCCAGATCACCGCAGACGATTGCCACAATGTATACAGCAGCGGCTGCCCATGCGGTTGTTCTTGCCGCATTGGTGGCACGGCGGCGTCGGGTCGGTCAACGGCTCGGCACATTTGCCGCAGTACGGCTCGCGCACCTTGTTGACGTGCTGACACTTCGTACACGCCACTTCGCGCGTCACTTGCCGCTTGTCCAGGTCGGCCTTGATCTCGCGCGCCGAGAAATAGCGCTCGTTGACGTCCTCGGCCAGATTTGTCTTGATAAGGTCGTAAAACCATCGCTGGTCGGCCGGGACGGGGCCATGCGCGTCGGCCAGTTGCGTTTCGATTTCGCGGGCCGTGTAATAGCCTTCCGGCGCCTTGCCGGTCGCCAGATGATACATCGTCCCGGCGAGCGCGAACAGATCGCTGCGCGGTTCCGGCCGGCCGATGATCTGCTCCGGCGGGGCGTACCCCTCGGTGTATACCTTGGTCTTGGCAGCCAGCTTTTCCTTCTGAGTGCGGCCGAGGTCGCGGGCGGTGCCGAAGTCGATCATTTTGATCGTTTTACGATCTTCCAAGAGCATGATGTTGTCGGGCTTGAGGTCGCG
>DHJA01000020.1:0-14083 GCA_002404095.1 Planctomycetaceae bacterium UBA4732
CCCGCCCCGGGGGGGGGGGTAAAAGGGGGGGCCGCCCCCCCGGCGCCCCCCCCTCCCGCTCGGGGAGCGAGGGGCCCACCCTGGACAGAATAGCCAGCGTCTTCGAGGGCTTGCTGCGTGGCGACAAGGCCGAGGAGTTGCGACGTATCGGTGGCTTCGAGGTTGCTGGGGGCGATGCCGAAGGCGCCAGGGTTGAAGGGGACGGCGTTAAGGAAACCGCCGCGCGCGGCGTAAACACGGTCGGGCGCCTTGGGGTCGGCATCGAGATAGTCGTCGGGTCGCCAGTGCGTGGGCGGCACGTCGGTGATGCAATCGACGCCGTTCTTGATATTGGCCCAGTACGCGCCGAGGCTGTCGGCCTTGGGAAATAAGCAGCCGATGCCGATGATCGCCAGAGGGGTGGCGGTCCTTTCAGATTGAGGTTTACCCATGTCGCTCAAGGCAGCTTCCTCTTTAACTCCGCACGGCCACAGTTTGTGACATCACAAGGTGTTGAACGGACATAATTTTTCTGGCGGCACCTTTGGAGTTCAAAGGCAAGAATCCGTCTTACCCGTAAACGTCATGTCGATTTTCGTTTGGTTAGTCTGCCTTCGTCGGGGGTTCCCGTAGTTTCAGTCGCCCCTCATTGAACAGATCCCGCAATGTCCGCTTCATGTCGGCTGGGTCTATTTTCACACCTGACCATGTTATTTCCGTGACTTTGGCTTTGAATACTTCCTTGGCATGGCTAAAGAACCATTCCTCAGTTTCAGCGAATAGCGGATGCTCCGTCCAAGTGGTTGCATCCAAGGTCCACAAATAGCTTTGCCGGCAGAAGTAAATCGCTAGCCGGTTGATGGCCGGGAACTTCGGATCAGCCTGGCGCTGGCGACGGGCCAGTAGGTAGTAGCCGAGCAACTGGTCTAGGTCGTCCGCCGCCATTTTGTCGCTTTTGGTTGTCTTGAAATCCACGAGCATGTCGCCAACGATCAAATCCGCATCAGCGCCGCCGACAAGTGAAGATGTCTGGCCGAAGATCGGGTTGAGGAGCATCACCCTGTCATGGAACAATGCATTGAATGGCACGATGGCCAGCAGGGCAAGTAAGTCTTCCACATCTTCTACGGCCGCCTCCTCGAATGTTGAATCAAATCGCCCGCAGGATCGGGAGCTATCGTCTAATTTGGCCAGCCGGATGGCATGGCCGGCGAGGTCGGCTTGGTCGAGTCGAGTCGGCGACGTACTCTTTACATACCTGGCCTGCGCCAACTTTGCCTTATCGACGACGTTGCGAGCCCGGCCAGCCACTTCCTGAGCCAACTTTTCAAGGGAATGCGGATCGCCATCCGGATGCGCTGCGAGAGATATTACCCCCTTGTCATCCCTCGATAAGTGTCGGAACGATGTGACCCCCTTATCATTCTTACACCAGATGTTGTCAGGTGCTGACTCAGCCGTCCAGCATCTCGCCACGGCGTGTGGCGCCCGGCGCTGGAGTTCAAAGCGCAGGAGGTAGTTGAATGCCGTTCCGACCATCATGTAGCGCTCGCTCTTTGGTGCGACCATGAGTGCCGGGGCGATTTTACGAGGTAGCCCAGGACGGATCGGCCTAAGTTTGGCCTTTACGTCGGGCCTTTTGATAAAGCTCTTGAGACTCATGGCATGTTCTCACGGATAGCTGCTTCATCACAGCGGTGGTGTCAGGCGGCTGACAGCATGCAACCCTCACCGTGTCGCCGCGTCAAGTCGATCCGGTTCCACAGGCGTAAGCCGCGACCATTCCGGGTCCAACGGTACGCCCTGACAGCGCAGCATACTCAACCGCAGCAGCACGGCCGCTCCGTACAACAGATTATAGGCCACGGGTACAACCCGCCGGTTGCGAGCATGTTCGAGGAACGACCCCTTGGTCCACTCGTTAAACGCCCCCATCGCCGGCCCGCACCATACCTGATAATCGAGCTTGCGCGTCGGTTCGCCGACGTTGGCCCAGCGCGAAGATTGGCCGAGGTACCAGCGAAACACCAGTGCCATTCTATGTTTCGGCTCGCGTTCGGCGCGCTCCACCTGGCGCGGGTCTCTCTCCATGAAATAGACGCGCGTCTGCGCCCATATCTCTTCGAGTGGGGCGCGAAATAAGTTTTTTTCGAGAGCGGCGCGTTCGGCGGCGGGTAGGTCTTCTAAGCGGGCGTGCGCGCGATAGAGTTCATACAACTTGGCGGCGCGCATGGCGAACATCGTGCCGCGCTTCAACACCTGTACCTTGACCCCCATCTCGAACATATCGGCGGCCGGCGCCATGATCACGTCCGCCTGCTCCGCCTGCGCCAACATCTGGCGCACCGCGTCCGACGATCCCGATTCGACGCACGCCTGATTGATCGTGCCGGTGACAACGTATGCCGCCCCCATGACAAACGCCGCCGCGGCTGACGCCGGCGTGGCGATCCCTCCCGCCGCACCGACGCGCAACGGCCGGTCGTAGCGGAATTGCGCCTGCATTCGATCGCGCAAGGCCGCCATCGTCGGAAGCAGAGTAACGAGAGGCCTATTGTCGGTATGGCCGCCGGAATCGGCTTCCGCCGTGAGATCTTGCGCGACGGGGATGCGTCCTGCTAGTCGGACCTGTTCCGGCGTGAGGGCGCCGCCGCGTACCAGCTCTTGCAAAAAACGATCTGGCGGCGGCGCGAAAAACTTGGACGCCACCTCGACGCGCGACACCTTGGCTATAACCTTGTTGGGCGTCACGACGCGGCCTTCGGCGTCAGCGTGAATGCCATGCGTGCGATAACGGATCAAGGGCAATGTGAGATCGAGAAAGGCGGACGCTTCCACGAGGCGAACGCCGCGGCTTAAATAAAGCTCGACGACGGCGTTTTCGTGATCCGGCTCGTTAGGACTGTGGATGAGGTTGTAGCCGTGCGGCGCGTCGCCCAGGCTGCGCGAAAGGCGGTCGATGGCTGCCTTGACGCGGGCAAGCGGCAGTCCGGCGGCGCCAAAGAAGCCGACCATGCCAGCGCGGCTCATGGCTTCCACGACCTCGACCGAGCCGATGCCATTGGCCATCGCGCCGGCGACATAGGCGTAACGTAGACGGTGATCGGCGCGGAAGGAGGGATCGCCGAGGTCTTCGAGACGGCAAGCCGGGGCGAAAGCCGTGCGGCCATCGAGGGAGGCTGGGCCGGCGCTCAAAGCCCAATGGCCGTCGCGTTCGCGGAGGAAGAGGGGCCGGTCGATGGCGTAGACGGCCTGGATTTCAGTCATGCGAAGCACCGTCGGCGCGCGAACGTCGCGAAAAACAATTGAGGCGAGTCCTAGGGAAATGATACCGCCTCACGGCCGGGTCCGCCAGCACGTCACGGCCCCAATCCCACCGCTCCGACAGCGTGGTGGTCCGGCGTGGTCAGCTTCTCCAGGGCGAAACGCACCGCCTCGCGTTGTGGATATGACTTGGCAAGCTCGGCCCCGGAGTCCACCATGTCGATGATCTCCTGATCAGTCAGCTCGCGCTGGCGGACCATGTAATCGAAGCGCTGCCGCGCGGGCCAAACGCCGGGGTCAGGCACGTCCTCCATTAGAGAAAAATCCTGTCTCAAATAGGTCACATCGGCGCGAACAAATTCGCCGCGACGCTGCGCGTAATAGGCTACGGGAATTTTTTGTCCTGGCCGCGGCACGAATCCGCGAATCGGGTCTTTTTCACCGCCGGAAGGGGCGTGACAAAGAACACAGTTGCGGAGATGGTTCGCTTTCACCATTTCGGCGACCACCCACTTCTTTTGCTCGCTGAACACCGGCGCCGCCGGGTCCGGCCGGTCGAGCAACTTCACAAGATCGGCGACGGCGCCTCGGTCGTCCACTGCCGTCAACGCCTCCGCCGCCCGGTCAGCCACGGGCGGCAACGGATAACGGAAACCATCTATTAGGGCCAGCCGGTACTCCTCGCGCGGCCGAGCCGTCAGCGCCTCGATTGCGGCTTGTCTCACTAGCGGACTTAAATCAAAGAGGGTCTGCCGGGCAAGAGCAACGCTCGCGTTCGGCCCCTTGGTCGCATTCAGCATCTTCGTCAGTTGAAGGCGCACCGGGATTGTTTCGACGCAGAGCATTTGCGCCAAGCCGAGAGAATACTCGTCCTTCAACCATTCCTTTCGCCCGTCCAGCATATGGATAAGCGACTGGTCGCGCGCGCGTACTTTGCTCTCGTTGGCCGAGGCGGCGTCGCGGTCGTCGCGGTTAAGTCGGTCGGCACGCGCCTGCTCCGTCCTAATCACAGGCGAGAGTTCTTGAAGACATTTCACGGCTTTTTCCGACGCGCGGCTTTCCGGCCCATCCCGCACGGGCAACCCGGCTAAGTCGCTGCGACGCGCGATGAAGCTGACAACGGATTCCCTACCATCCAGCAACGCTATTTTCTCCGGTGAGGCGAGGGCGTCGTATTGATCGTCGAAGGCGCTTCGATGGTCGGCGTTGACTAACAGTTTCAGCGAGACAGCCTCTTCTTTGTCGAAGTCGATTAGGCGCACGCTCGCTTTTAAATCGCTTGAGAATAGTGTTCCGTTCGCCTGGACCACCGCGACGGGAACGGGAATGGGAATCGGCACGGAAATCAAATCGGGCCTATTAACGACAGGCTTAACGGCGACCGGGAACGACACCGGCGCCGGCGGTGGAACAAGCGCTTTCCACAGCGGTGCCTCCGAGGTCGGCTTCGCCGCTAGTATAGGCGCGGCAGCGCGAGTTGCCGCGCCGACCGGACGCGGAGGCGGCGCGGGCCGAATCTCGGCCAGCGGTTCGGCCGCTCGCGGCGCCGGCGCCGCCTGGGTTAAGGCGAGTACGCCGAAGGCGGCCAAACCGACAACGAGGAACGCTCCCACGCCGGCCGCCGCGTAGACGGCCGGCCAGTGCGTGACCGAACCCAGTTCAATGTCGTTGCGGGCGGACGGATCGACGGTCGAAATCGCCATGGCGCAGAGCCTCCTGGAACGGAGGATTGGAAAAGTGTTGCACGCCAACAGTGATCGTACTCTGTCGCGGAGCGGAATGCCAGTCCTCGCGCGCGTCGTTTAGCCGCGACCCGACAGGGGGAGCGCGTCTTCCTCGCGCTCCCCTGTCGGGTCGCGGCTAAACGACTTCACCCTCCACCCTTCACCCTCCACCCGCTAAGATGAAACCAACGGCGTCCCGACCCTATCCGACACCCAGACGAGGACCGGAAAGTCATGGCGGATCAACTCCACGAGTGGAAAGAACTGGCGGCCCAACTGCGCATCGACAGCATCCGCTGCACCACGGCGGCCGGTTCCGGACATCCCACGTCTTCCATGTCCGCTGCCGACCTTATGGCCGTGCTGCTGACCAAATATCTCCGCTACGACTGGGCCGAGCCGCACTACCCCAACAACGACCGCCTCATCTTCAGCAAAGGTCACGCCTGCCCCGTCCTTTACTCCATGTACAAGGCGGCCGGCGCCATCACCGATCAGGAATTGCTCACGCTCCGCAAGTTCGGCAGCCGGCTCCAGGGTCATCCCAATCCGCACGTCTTGCCCTATGTGGACGTGGCCACCGGCTCTCTCGGACAAGGCTTGCCCATCGGCGTCGGCATGGCCCTCAACGGCAAATACCTCGACCAGTTGCCGTATCGCGTTTGGGTGGTGCTCGGCGACAGCGAGTGCGCCGAAGGCTCCATCTGGGAGGCGTTCGATAAGGCGTCCTTCTATAAGCTCGAAAATCTCATCGCCATTCTCGACATGAACCGCCTCGGCCAGCGCGGCCAAACCGACCTCGGCTGGGACGCTCCCGTGTACGCCGCCCGCGCTCGCGCGTTCGGTTGGCACGCCATTGAACTCGATGGCCACGACCTCACCGCCATCGACAAAGCCTACGCCGAGGCGCTGCAGCAGAAAGACAAGCCGACCGTCCTCGTCGCCAAGACGATTAAGGGCAGCGGCGTGTCCTTCGTCGCCAACAAGGACGGCTGGCACGGCAAGGTCATGAGCGCCGACCAGGCCAAGCAGGCCATCGCGGAGCTGGGCGGCCAACGGTACATCCTCATCAAGAGTCCTCAGCCGGAGAAACGGCGATCGGAGGGGCCTCCGACCGCCACCGTCGTGAAACCGCCTTCCTACCCGCTCGGCGGCAAGGAGGCGACGCGCAAGGCTTACGGCGACGCCCTCGTCGCCCTCGGCGCCGCCCGGCCCGACGTGGTGGCGCTGGACTCCGAGGTGTCCAACTCGACATACGCCGACGAGTTCAAGAAGGCGTACCCAGAGCGCTTCTTCGAGATGTTCATCGCCGAGCAGCAGCTATTGGGCGCGGCCGTCGGCCTCGGCGTACTGGGCAAGCGCCCGTTCGCCTCGACGTTCGCGGCCTTCTTCACGCGCGCCTACGACCAGATCCGCATGGCCGCCGTGTCGAATGCGACGATCCACCTTGTCGGCTCGCACGCCGGTTGCAGCATCGGCGAGGACGGCCCGTCGCAGATGGCGCTCGAAGACATCGCCATGATGCGGGCCGTCTACGGCAGCACGATTCTCTATCCGTGCGACCCCAATCAGACGGCCGCGTTGGTGGAGCAGATGGTGGACCTGCCGGGCATTTCCTACCTGCGCACCACGCGCGAGAAAACCAACGTCCTCTACGAACCCGGCGAGGTCTTTCCCGTCGGCGGCGCTCGCGTGGTCAAGCGCGGCGACAACGACAGCGTCGCGGTAATCGCCGCAGGCATCACCGTCCACGAAGCGCTGAAGGCTTACGACACGCTGAAAGCGGAGGGTATCGAGATTCGCATCATCGACGCCTACACGGTCAAGCCGATCGACAAGATAACGCTGCGCGAGACGGTCAAGGCGGTGGGCGGCAAGCTGGTGACGGTCGAGGACCATTGGCCGGAAGGCGGTCTAGGCGACGCCGTGCTGGACGCCTTGGCCGCGGAGCCACTTAACGGCCTGCGCGTGATCAAGCTGGCCGTCAGCGGAATGCCCGGCTCCGGCACGCCAGCCGAGCTAATGCACGCCGCCGGCATTGACGCGGACGCCATCCTCAAGGCAGTAAAATCGCTGCTTTAAAGAAGAGATTCACCACAAAGACACAAAGTATACAAAGAAGAAAAAGACTCGAATAGCGCTTTGCGAGTCTTCTCTTCTCATTCTTCTTTGTGTCTTTGTGGTGAAAATTTTGTCCTCCTTTGGCGGCAATGCTCATGGCCACGATGCTGCGCTCGCTGGCGCACCGCAACTTCCGTCTGTTCTTTATCGGACAGGGAATGTCGCTCATCGGCACCTGGATGCAGACCACCGCCATGGCGTGGCTGGTCGGCCGGTTGAGCGGCGTGGCGGGCGAGGCGTTCTGGCTGGGCATGGTCGCCTTCACAAGCCAGATTCCCGGCCTCTTTCTGGCGCCGCTTTCCGGCGTCGTCGCCGATCGCTTCCGCCGCCGGCCGGTCTTGTACATCACGCAAACGCTGATGATGCTCCAGGCCTTCGCTTTGGCCTGGCTGGCGTATTCAGGATCGATTCAGATCTGGCATATTCTTTCCCTGGGCGCGTTTTTGGGCGTGGTCAGCACCTTCGACGTAACCGTCCGGCAAGCGTTTCTGATGCAGATGGTCGGCGGCAAGGAGGACATTGCCAACGCCATCGCCTTGAATTCGTCGCTGTTCAACGGCGCCCGGCTGGTGGGGCCGGCTCTGGCGGGGCTGCTGCTGTGGGCCGGCGGCGGAGAAAACGAGGGCCAGTGCTTCCTGCTCAACGGGCTGAGTTACGTCGCAGTCCTGGTTGGCCTCTGGGCCATGCGGCTTCATGAAGTCAAGCCGCATGTCGCGTCCCGAGGTTGGAAAACGCTGATGGAAGGCGCCCGTTACACATTCAGCTCTCCACCGATCCGCGCCATCCTGCTGTTGGTGGCGATCATCAGCCTCGTCGGTACGCCTTACGCCACCCTATTGCGCATCTTCGCGGTCCGCAATCTTCAAGGCGGCCCGGAGACACTGGGCCTTCTGTCGGCCGCCTCGGGCGTTGGAGCGCTGGCCGGCGCCCTGTACATGGCCGCGCGCAAGACCGTCCTAGGGCTAGGCCGGCACATCGCCGCGGGGCCGTTCCTCTTCGGCGCCGGCCTGATCGCGTTCGCCTTTTCGACGACGTTGTGGATCGCGCTGCCGGCCCTAGCGGTGATGGGCTTCGCCATCATGGTCCAGATGGCGGCCAGCAACACCATCCTGCAAACCATCGTGGACGAGGACAAACGCGGTCGGGTGATGAGCTTTTACGCGATGGCCTTCCTCGGCTTCGCGCCGATAGGCGCGCTGTCGGCCGGCGGACTGGCGGAGGTGTTCGGGGCGCCGTTTACGGTGGCCTTGGGCGGCGGGGTGTGCATCGTCGCGGCCTTGATATTCTCCCGGCAGCTGCCGCGCATCCGCGAACACATCCGGCCGATCTACCGCCGCATCGGCATTCTGCCCGAAGTCGCGCAGGGCATCCAGGAAGCCAGCGAACCGCGCACGGCGATGGTCGATGAGGATTTGCGGTTGGAAAAGGAGGACGCGGACTTGTTGAAAACGTAGGTCGCCGTTCGCTTTTGCGGCTTCTCACTTTCAATTGGACGGCTTCGACGCGCCCGCCGCTTCGAGAATCTTCACCTCGCGATTGAGCCGGTCCCCAAGTCCGTCCTTCGCCACTTCTAGGTCATAGCGCGTCTGGAGGTTGAGCCAGAACCGATCCGACGTACCGAAGTATCGGGCCAGCCGTAGCGCCGTGTCCGCGCTGACGGACCGCGACCCGCGTACGATCTCGTTGATCCGCCGCGGCGGTACGCTCGTATCCTTCGCCAGCCGGTATTGGCTGAGGCCGAGCGGAGACAGGAATTCCTCCTGTAAGATTTCTCCGGGATGGATTGGCGGCAGCTTACGGCGCGGCATGGCAACTCCTTAGGCTTAGAAAATGGCGAACGGCCGGCGTAAGCCGGCTGGTACGTCACACTATCGCCGATAGCGCGCCGTACCAGCCGGCTTACGCCGGCCGTTGGCCCATAATGTTATTAGCTTTAAGAACCGAGAGGGCTATTTGTCCTTTTCTTTCGACTTGTCCTTAGTCGTCGGCTTGTCCTTCGCCTTGTCTTTGGCGGGCAAGTCGCTGCGCAACGGAAGGTGGACTTCCTCAAGCGTTTTGCCGCTCTTGCTCAGCACCAGCGTCACCTCGGCGCCGACGACGAAACGGTCGTCTTTGACGCCTTCCTTGCTCTCTCCGCCTTTAGGTCCGAGGAACTTGGTGGCCTCTTCGATCTTGTATACCACCGTCTTGCCGTCTTCGCCTTTGACCTTGAAGGTCATCTTGTCCTTATCGATCTTCGTGATCTCGCCCTTTACTTCCTTGACTTCTTTCTTCACGTCCTTGTCTTTGTCTTTGTCCGCCGCGCTGGCGACCAGCGCTACGCCTAGCAGCATGGCCAGTCCGAGGCCGCCCGCAATCGATCTACGTAACATGCGATTCTCCCAGTGTGAAACATGGAAATGAAGGGTTGTCCGACAACGTAAGGTATATTTGCCCGCCCTTTCAAGGCAAGTCATTCCCTGGAGTATCTGCTGGCTTTCCGAGGGGCTATTGATGGAGAGAAATCCTTGCCGTCTCTCGTTGGTGGGGGTACAATAGTAGATAAGTTCCCCACCCGAAGAGCGCTTGGCGGGGAAATATCGGTTAAACACGAACCCGCCTGCCGGCCCGCCAGCTTTGTCCTCACCGCTGTTGGCTTCCTAATGCGAAACCGTTTCCTATCCGCGTTCGCTCTGCGTCGTTGCCTTTCCGTGGCGGCGTTCTTGCTGTTGGCTTTGTCCGTCTCGCGCGTTTTTGCCGACGATGCCCCATCCGGAGAGCAGATCTATCGCAAGCAGTGTGCCTCCTGTCACGGCGCCGCGGGCGAGGGGACGAAGGACCATTATCGCAAGCCGCTGGCCGGTAATCGATCCGTGCCGCAGCTGGCCCATCTTATTTCCGAGACGATGCCGAAGGACGACCCCGGAACATGCACGGGCGCGGAGGCCGCCAAGGTCGCCGCCTACATTCACGGCGCCTTTTACTCGCAGTCGGCCCGGATCGAGTTCTCGCGTCTGACCGTCCGCCAACACCAGAACGCCATCGCCGACTTGATCGCCGGCTTTCGCGGCGCCGGCCATTGGGACGAGAAACGCGGATTGCGCGGCGAATACTTTGATAATCGCCACTTTGGAAATCGCGTTATCGACCGTCTCGATCCCGGCGTCCACTTCGACTTCAAGACCGCCAGCCCGGACCCGAAGATCAAACCGGAAGAGTTCTCGATCCGCTGGCAAGGCTCGGTCCTCGCCCCGGAAACCGGCGACTATGAATTCATCGTTCGCGCCGAGAACGGCCTCCGTCTTTGGGTCAACGATGAGGCCAAGCCGCTGATCGACGCGGAGGTGCGGTCCGGCAAGATGATTGAGCTGAGCGGGACGATCCGTCTGCTTGGGGGGCGAGCTTACCCGATCCGTCTGGATTTCTTCAAGTCGAAGGAGGCCAAGGAGAAAACGGCGGCGGTCGCGCTGGAATGGAAGCCGCCGTATGGAGTCGCGGGGCCGATTCCGCTGCGAAACTTGACGCCGAATCGCTTCCCTGAGACGCTCGTCAGCCAGACCGCCTTTCCGCCGGACGACCGCAGCCTCGGCTGGGAACGCGGCACGACCGTGTCCAAGGCCTGGGATCAGGCGGCGACGGACGCGGCCATCGAAACGGCCGATTATGTGACTAAACACCTCCGGCAACTGGCCGATGTGAAAGACGACGCGCCCGACCGCGCCGCGAAGCTGCAGCCGTTTTGCCAGCGTTTCGCGGAACGGGCGTTTCGACGACCGCTCACCGACGAGCAGAAACGCCTCTTCATCGACCGCTTCTTCGAGAAGGGCGCCGACCTGAATACCGGGGTCAAGCGCGTCGTGTTGCTGGTCCTGCTGTCGCCGCGGTTCCTGTACCGCGAGGTCGGCGCCGCCCCGGATGAGTATGACACGGCCAGTCGGCTCTCCTTCGCCCTGTGGGATTCGCCGCCCGATCAGGAGCTTCTCGACGCCGCCAAAGCCGGCAAACTTTCCGACCGCGAGCAGGTAAGCCGTCAGGCCGAGCGCATGTTGACCGACGAGCGCGCCCATGCCAAGCTCCGCGAGTTCTTTCATGTGTGGTTGAAGCTCGATCCCGTGCCCGACGTAGCCAAGGACGCCGCGCGCTACCCCGGATTCGACCTGGCCGTCGTGGCCGACCTGCGAACCTCTCTCGATCTGTTCCTTGACGACGCGGTATGGAGCGGCAACTCCGACTTCCGCCAACTGCTACTCGCGGACGATTTGTATCTCAATGGGCGCTTGGCTAAATTCTACGGCGCCAACCTGCCGGCCGACGCGCCGTTTCAGAAGGTCAAACTCAATCCGCAACAGCGGGCCGGCGTGATCACCCACCCTTACATGATGGCGGCCTTCGCCCACACAGAGTCGAGTTCACCCATTCTTCGCGGCGTGTTCCTCGTCCGCGGCGTTCTCGGCGTGACGCTGCGACCACCCCCGGAGGCGTTCATTCCGCTGCCGGAAAGCCTTCACCCGGACCTGACGACCCGCGAACGGGTCGCCCTACAGACCAAACCAACTTCGTGCATGTCGTGCCACGGAATCATCAATCCGCTCGGCTTCACGCTGGAACACTTTGACGCCGTGGGTCGCTTCCGCGAACAGGACAACAACCGTCCGATAGATTCCACGGGAACCTACCTGACGCGAACTGGCGAGACGAAGCAGTTTACCGGGGCGCGCGATCTGGCGGAATTCCTGGCTGGCAGCGATGAGGTGCAAACCGCCTTCGTCGAGCAGCTGTTCCGCCATTTGGCCAAGCAGTCGGTGCGGGCGTATGGTCCGAAGGCGCTGACGGAGTTGAGGGAATCGTTCACGAAGAATGGGTACAGTATTCGCAAGCTCACGGTGGAAGCGGCGACGACGACGGCGTTGAAGGGACGAGAGACAAAGGCGCGGACAGCTGAGACATATCCGCCTAGCCAGAGAAGCGTAAAATCACTTAGTCAAGCCATTGAGAAGGGCGTCGCGATGATATACTACGATAGGTAGTAAGTCCCAAGCGTCCTGGGGGAGGCTAGTCATGGCGAAGGTGAAAAAACAGGTCAAAGCATTGTCGGCCGAAGGAAAAGATCGCGTAAAGCTTACCGCCGAGGAGTCGCTGAAGCGCGTACAAGAGTTTGCCAAGCGGAAGGAGCAGTTCGTAGCCACTGTCCGAAAAGGCAAGGATCGAAGTGTATCTGCCTGACCTGCCGAGGCGTGCCAATCAAAATATGGGGAATGTCCGATGGCAATTGTTGCGTTACGGGACGCCCGTTCGAGTTCGATCCGGTCTGGCCTGCCGGCCTCATTCAAGAGGGAAGGCGTTGTGTATGCAATCGCATTCGACATGAATATTGAGCAATTACGGGTCCACTACGGAGACCCTTATAACAACGCCTATCTTGAAATCCGGCGGGTGCTAGAGGGGCAGGGGTTTCTGTGGCAGCAGGGAAGCATTTACTTCGGCGGGCCGGCCGTCACTGCCGCGTCCGTTATGGTTGCGGTGATCGAGTTGACAACCCGGCTGCCGTGGTTCGCCGCGTCGGTGCGCGATATTCGGATGTTGCGGATCGAAGAGCTGAATGACCTAATGCCGGTGGTCCAACGCATCGCGGGAATATCGGCGGCTGAGGACGTTTAAAAGACTTATAAGGAGCATGAAGATGATCCATAATAGAAGCCGACGGGAATTTATCCGCGACCTCGGAGTCGGCGCGGCCGCCCTGCCGTTCCTCCTCAACCTACCCAGCTTGGGTTTCGCCAACCAGCAGCGCCGCAAGCAGCGGCTGGTCATCATGTTCAGCCCCAACGGCATTGTGCCGTCGGCATTCTGGCCGGACGAGGAAGGGGCTAAGTTCACCTTGAAGGAGAGCTTAAAGCCGCTAGAGCCGTTCCGTGATCGCACCCTGGTTATGCACGGCGTCTGCGACAAGATCCGCGGCGACGGCGACGGCCACATGCGCGGCATCGGCTGTCTGCTTACCGGAATCGAGTTGTTCCCCGGCAACATTCAAGGCGGCTCCGATACTCCGGCAGGCTGGTCCAAGGGCCTCTCCATCGACCAAGAGATCAAGAATCACTTACAGAGCGACGCCGCCACGCGCACCCGTTTCGGGTCGTTGGAATATGGCGTGATGGTCCCCGAACGCGCGGACACCTGGACGCGCATGGTCTATGCTGGGGCGAACAAGCCGATCGCGCCGATCGACGACCCGTACCAAATGTTCGCCAAGCTTTATGGCCACGTCAAGGATCGGGAAAATCTGAAATGCGTCCTCGACGACGTTCAGGCCGACCTGCGCAAAGTGGGCGCTGCGGTCAGCGTGGAGGATCGGCGGCTCCTAGACGAACACGCCTCCTTCGTCCGCGAGATGGAACAGGAATTGAAGGCAACCAAAGACGATGTCGGTCACGCGGTCCCTGAGCCGGACCCCGGCGTGAAGAAGGAAAACGACAACATTCCGCATATCAGCAAAATGCAGATCGATTTAATGGTAAATGGCTTCGCCGCGGACTTCAACCGCGTGGCGACGCTGCAATTCACCAACTCGGTCGGCGGCGCCCGGATGCACTGGCTCGACATCGCGGAAGGCCACCACGAGTTATCCCACCTGCCCGACACCGACGCGAAGGCCCAAGACAAGCTCACCCGCATCAACAAGTGGTTCTGCGAGCAGTTGGCTTACCTCGCCAAACGGCTGGCGGAGACGCCGGAGCCGGGCGGCGGCGGCAGCCTGCTCGACAATACGCTCATTATGTGGACCAACGAACTCGGAAAAGGCAACTCGCATACGCAGGACAACATTCCGTTCGTACTCGTCGGCAACGGCCTGGATTTCCGCATGGGCCGATCTCTTAAGTATCCGCTGCTGCCCCACAACCGCCTCCTGATGGCGCTGGCGCACGGAATGGGACACCGTGTCGAGCGGTTCGGCAATCCGAACTACTGTGGCGAGGGACCACTGCCCAACCTGACCTAGTGCAACGTCACTCGTGCTT
>DHJA01000020.1:14160-33314 GCA_002404095.1 Planctomycetaceae bacterium UBA4732
GGGCTAGAAGCCCGTCCCACCCATCAATCCATGCGTGACAAAGCACTAGTCTTCCCGGTCGGCGATTTCGTGGAAGCGCGGGTGCGGCCATGCGACGGTGGTTGATTCGGCTCCTGATCCTGAGCGTGCTGGCGGGCGTTGCCGCGGCCGGCGCGGTCCCCGCCCTGGCCTGGCTGCAGCAACGCGCCGCGCCAAAGTACCTGACCGCCGCCGTATCGCGCGGCCTCGTGGAAACAGTCGTCAATTCGACGGGGACGGTCAAACCGGTCCGCACCGTTTCCGTCGGCGCCTTCACCTCTGGGCCGATAAAGGAGGTCTACGTCGATTTCAACAGCCCCGTGAAGAAAGACCAAGTCCTCGCCGTCATCGACCCGAAGTTGCTCAAGGCGACTGTGGACCGCGACAAGGCGGCCATTGATTCGCAAAAGGCCGATCTCGAGCGCGTCGAGGCGCTCCTGGAGCAGGCCCGTAACAACGAAACGCGAGGCGTCCAGTTACAAAAGATTAACAAAGATTATCTCTCCGATACGGACATGGATACGTTCAAGTACACCGTCAAGTCGTTGGAGGCGCAACGGAAGCTGGCTCTTGCTTCGATTGAACAGGCCAAAGCCAACCTGAAAAACTCCGAAGACAACCTCGGTTACACCCGCATCCTCTCCCCGGAAGACGGCGTCGTCATCGAGCGCAAGGTCGATCCCGGCCAGACCGTGGCCGCGTCGTTTCAGACGCCGGAGCTGTTCACGATCGCGCTGGAAATCGACAAGCACATGCACATTTACGCCTCCGTGGACGAGGCCGACATTGGCCAAATCCACGCGGCCAAGGAACGCAATAAGCCCGTTAAGTTCACCGTGGACGCCTATCCCGGAGACCTGTTCGAGGGCGTGATCGACCAGATCCGCATGAACTCCACCACGACGCAAAACGTCGTCACTTACCCGGTCGTCATCAAGGCGCCGAATCCGGACCGGAAACTCATGCCCGGCATGACCACGAACATTTCCTTTCAGGTCGATGCGAAGGCAGACGTTCTGCGCGTCCCGGTCGCGGCGTTGCGCTATGCGCCGCCGGCCGCACAAGTCCGCCCAGAGGATCGGCACTACTTGGACGCGAGCTCGCCCGACAAGACCGAAGGCAAACTCATTCACTCGGCCAGTGAAAAAGCCGAGCAGTCGCGGAATCGTCAGCGCCGCATCGTCTGGGTCCAAGACGGGCCGTTGCTGAAGGCCGTCCCCGTCACGCTCGGCTTGCTTGCCGGAACCGCAGCGACCTCAAGCGGCCGGACCATTTACGACGCGGCCATTACGAATACGACAATCGACCAGGCCCAGGCCGTCTTCGATCCGGTCCTCAAGCAGACCAACCTCTGGAGCCGCACGAACACGCCGTTCGCCACTTTCGATCCACTCGACCCCATGCGTTCCCTCATCGCCAGTACGCCGACCGACGCTTACCGCAGCGACTTAAATCTGACCAAGACCAACGTACTCGGCGGCCAACTGGCGCTGGACTGGACCGAGAACCCCACGCGCATCGCCGCGCCCGGAGTCTTTCCGCTCAATCCTCAAAATCCCACCGCAGTGGACCTCAGTTATACGCAACCACTTCTTCAGGGGGCCGGCTATCCGGTCAACACGGCGCCCATCGTGATCGCGCGGTTGAACACGGAACAGTCGTTTTTCCAATACAAGGACGGCGTGCAGGAATTGGTTCGCGGCGTCCTCGAATCCTACTGGAACCTTGTGCAAGCGCGCGTGGTCGCCTGGGCGCGCGACATCCAAGTACAGCAATCCCAGGAGGCTTTCGAGCGCGAAAAGGCGCGATTCAAAACCGGCTTCGGCGACGCGGGTACGGTAGCCCAGGCCCAGGTGACGTTCAGCCAGTTCCGCGCCGCCTTGATCGCGGCCCGCGCGGAGGTGCTGACGCGAGAGGGGGCCGTGCGGAACCTCCTCGGATTGCCGCCAGACGACGACCGACGCATCGTGCCTGTTTCCGCGCCAACGAGCCTGAGGCTGCCGCACGAATGGGACGCGCTGGTGGGCCTGGCCGAACAGCGCCGGCCCGACGTGGTCGAGTTAAAGCTCGTCACCGAAGCGGATCAGGTCCGGCTGGTGCAGGCGGAAGACCAGGCGTTGCCGCGGCTCGACGCCGTCGCCCATTACCGCTGGAACGGCCTCAGCGGCGAAATGCCCAACGGCGAACGCCTGGCGACCGAGCCGGGACAGTTCACGGACTGGACGGTCGGCGTCAATTTCTCCGTGCCGCTGGGATTGCGCCAGGGGCGCGCCCAAGTGCGAGGGGTGAAGTTGATAATAGCGCGCGACAAGGCCAACACGGAACAACAAGTGCATCAAGCGATTCACGAGTTGGCGAGTACCGTGCGCGAACTGGACGGCGCCTATGAGCAGTATCTGGCATTCAAAGAAACCCGCGTAGCCGCGGAAATTAATTTGCGTCTCCAGAGCGAGAAATTCAGGACAGGCCAGGCCATCTACCTGAACGTACTGCAGGCGCTCAACGACTGGGGCAATGCCGTCACATCCGAGGCGCAACAGCTTCTGACGTACAATGTGGCGCTCGGCAATCTGGAACGGCAGACCGGCACGATTCTGGAGACGCACGGGTTGGTGTTTAACGAGGAGCGCTTCCGCGCCGCGGGGCCGCTGGGCGTCTTGGGGCAGGGCCGCTGTTATCCCTCCGCACTGGTCCCGACCGGCGCCTCGCATCGCTATCCCGACACGGGCGAGCCTGCGGAAAACGCCTTCGATCTGCGCAACCCGGCGCCGCGTGATCCAAAGCCGCAGGAACTACCGCCGCCGCGACGGTTGCCGTAGTCGAGAAGCGTGCATACGGTGGTGGTCCTAAAACCCGATCCTCAGATAGAAACGGGCTAGTGCCGCGTTTAGTCGTCCTTGGTTGCGGCCTACGGGAGATACGAGCGGAGGGGGCGGGATTTGAACCCGCGAACGCCTTTCGGCGTTGTCGGTTTTCAAGACCGATGCAATCGGCCGCTCTGCCACCCCTCCGAGGATTGCCAACTCTTCACAAAACGGACCCTTTTTGACGAGTTTGTTGGTCATTCCTTCAACGGTTGTCAGTCTAAACGACTGAAACGCGGGCCGCAAGGCAAACGTCATGGCGCCAGGCAGACGAAGGTGTTCGACCAGCTGGTACGGGGCAAAGGCAGTCCTCGGAGCCTGGTTGCGCGGCCTCTTTTGCACAACCGACGATAGCAAGGGGCAACAGCAAAGCTGCGACCAAGACATTCCTTATCATCACGAACTCCCGCGGTTTGTTCCGCAGTCTCTGCGGTGATTCATTTGTCTATTACTTCTTCTCCCGCACATCGTAGCAGTATAGCGAGTCCTGCTCACGCAGGTACAGCTTGCCGCCAACAACCACCGGATGCGCCCAGGCCTCCCCGTCCGTCTTGACCTGGAACGAGCCAGTCTCCTTGTAGCCGTCCGGCGACGCCTTGACCAATGCCACGACTCCGTTGGCGTAACGGAAGTAGAGCCGGCCGTCCGCGTAAGTGACCGATGCCGAGCGTCTGCCCCTGCCCTCGTTGCCCTCGCGTTTCCACATCACATGGCCGGACTTCACCTCGGCGCAGTAGGGCTGGCCGTGATCGTCGGTATCGCCATAGGCGTAATCGCCGACGACCAGCACGCCGCCGTGCTTATTGGTTAGCTCGCTCTTGAAGTAGACCTCTTCGGCCTTCACCTCCTTGCCGTTCGCCGTGAGTTGTAGGAGCGCGCCGCCTTTGCCGTAGCCCGCCACTGCTAGGATTTGATCCTTAAGGACGATTGGCGTTGAGACGTTAATGTTGGGGCCAAGCTTCTGGTACGTCCACAACGGCTTCCCGTCGGTCGAGACGCCGGCAAGGCCGCCGTCGAGTAATCGGACGTACTGTTTGACGCCGCCAACCTCCGCGATGACGGCGGAAGCATAGCCGGCCTCCGTGTGTTCCAAGGGAATGGCGCATTTCCAGACGGTTTCGCCGGTTTTCTTATCGAGGGCGACCATCGTGGCGTCCTTGCCGCCGGGAGTGACGATGACGTGGTCGCCGTCCACGAGCGGCGACTCGCAGTAATGCCATTGCTTGATCGAGCCGCCGAACTCCTTGTGCAGATTTCGATGCCAAACGCGCTTGCCGTCCTTGATTTGCAGGCAGACGAGATCGCCTTCCTGACCGACCAGGGCGTAAACGCGGTCGCCGTCCACGGTCGGGGTGCAGCCCAGTTCGCCGCCCGCGGGGCCGACATCGGCCGACCAGACGACCTTGCCGTTGTCCCGCTCCAGGGCGAAGACTTTCGAGACCGCGCCGTTGGCGCCGAGGGTGTAAATACGGTCGCCGGCGACGCTGACGCCGGCATAGCTGCTGCCGAGGCCCTTGACTTGCCACGCAAGCGGCGGGCCGTCTTTCGGCCACGACTTGAGCAGTCCCGTTTCCTTCGAGACGTCGTCACGGTTCGGGCCACGAAACTGGGGCCAGTCGGCGGCAGATGAGGCAGGCAGGAGGTTCAGCAAGACGAGGATCGGCAAGAGGTAGTTGGTCATCGGAAGAGACTCCTTTCGGCGAAAACCCTGGCTCGAGGTCCTTGGAAGAATCCGTGTCGGCGAATGATAACGCCGGTCGGTCGCGCAGACAAGGCGGCCTACTTGGCGGGTGCGCCTCTCGAATTTGGAGGTAGGGGCGCGGTTTCCTCATAGGTACATCTACACAAGGGGGGTGCCATGCTTTCGCGGCCTCCGTCGGAACCTTCCCGCCGTCGAAGCTGCCGCGAAAGCATGACTCCCGCGCGAGGACTCATGCTTTCGCGGGGTCGGGACGTGATAACGTCTCCGAACCGGCCCGCGAAAGCATGGCACCCTCTCGCACGCCCCAGTCCAAAATCGAGAGGCGCGGCCTACTTGGCCTTTGCGGGGCCGATACAACCGGCCGCTTTCTTCACGCGCACTTCCTTGATCAAGAATTCATTGGGTGAGCCGTTCGCGTCGAACCGGAAGTTCCAGCCCCACTGGCCGACGAAGTTGGCATCGCTGATCTTCCAGGTGTTCTCGTGCCACTTGTCGTCCTTGGGGATCGTCCACCAGCCTTGCGCCCCCGTGTAGCCCTTCATCGATTCGTAGGTGAGATTCATCCCGGCCTCCTTGTCGGACGCCAACCGCTTAGCCACGATGGTGATCTCCAACTCCTTGGTCCCGAAGGGAACGAACTGGGGATCGACGCGGAAGTAGACGTAACGGCCCTCGTTCTTCAGCGCGGGGTTGGCGAAGTCCGGACGGCGATAGCTTTCGACCAGAGTTTCCTGCTCGTTCACGACAACGGTCGTCTTCGGGTTGACTTGCTTGAGGCCGTCCTCGGTATTGGCGGCCCCCAACCGGCAGGTGACCACCTTGGCGTTGGCATAGTCCCCGCCCCACGGGTAGGGCTTGCCGTCGTTGCCCTGGGCCTGCTTGGCCAGGTCGGCCGGCACGTCGCTGATGAAGACCGGCCTCTGGGTCAGGACCAGTTCCTGGCCGGCCGGAAGCGGCGACTGCTTGCCCGCCAGGTCCGTCACGGCCACTTCGGCATCGAACTTGACCTTGTACTCCTTGCCCGCGGGCGACCAGGCCGCCAGGACATTTCCCTTTTGTCCCTGGAACAGGAAACCGTAGCCGCCCTTGCCCAGATCCAGCCAGCCAAGGTAGCGCGGTTGCTGCCCCAGCACGGCGGTCATCGTCTTCAAGGCGTCATAAGCGGGGCGCGGTGTCCAGTCGGGGCGGATGATCCCGTGATCGGTCCCTTTGCCATAGGCAGGGCCGCGGGCCTCAAACCAGAAGATCCGCTCAAAGCCCTGCACAATCGAGAGGACGTAGGCCTTGGCCAGCATGTCGGCCTGCTCGGCGTCGCCTTTGGCATCGGGTTTGGTGGGCGCCTGAAAGCCGATCTCGGTGATCCAGAGCGGGATGTCCTTCCGTTGCTTGTTGGCGGCGAGCATCTTGCGGAGGTTGCCCGCGAGGCTCAGGTAACCCACTTCCCCGCCCTCGGCCACGGCGCCGAGGTTCTCGTAAGGATGCACGCAGATGAAGTCGAAGTGGTCGGCGGCCCCGGCCTTGATCACCGCGTCCAGGAAGCCCACATCGAAGTTGGCGACGCTCAGGCCGATCTTGGCCGTGGGATCGATCTTCTTGCCCGCGTCGTATGCCGTCACCACCAGCTCGGCATAGTCCTTCACCTTGTTCTTCGAGTCGCCGAAGCTGCCGTTGAACTCGTTCCAGACCTCCCAGTACTTCACGTCCTTTTGGTAGCGCTCCACCGTGCCGGTGATGTAATCGCGCCAGTACCGGATGTCCTTGATCGGAAACTTGCGCGTCCCGCCGTCGGCCGAGGCCCAGGGGGCGAGATATGCCCAGCAGACAAGCAGGTGAATGTTGTTGGCCCGGGCGTCGGCCGCCATCGCGTCAGAACTTTTCCAGTTCCACTGGTCCTTCTTGGGCTGGATGACCTGCCACTCGGGAAATAGCCGGAGCCATCCGACGCCGGCCTTCTGGAGCATCGGGTTGAACTTCGGGTAATCGCCCGACCATTCCGCGCCCGAGGCGATTCCCCAGGGGCTGGCATCGTCACGCGGATCCGCCTTCGCCGGCGGCTGGGCCGTCGCGGGACGCACCGCCGCCAGCGCGAGGACGAGGCCGCCTGCGATCGCCACAGCGATGCGGTACTTACCCGGACACGACTTTGCTTGCGTACGCATCATTGCTTTCCTTTCTTTCTGGTGTGAGCCGCACCGCTTCGACGGCCTCGGCGTTCACGTCGTTGGTTCAAGAACACGGCGCCAGCGTCGGGGCATGGCCGCAAACGCGGTCTGGTAGGCGGCGTCCAAAGGCGTCGAAACGTACCTGTTCGGTTTCAGGAACAGGGGCATATCCGGCAGCAACTCCCCGACGGCGACGTGACGAACGTAAGCGCGTACCGCCAAGTCCGTTTCATAAGAGGCCAGTGTCAACGGCTTGCCGGCGGGCGGGTTATAAACTTGTCCGGCGACGTCGTCCCAAATGACGGCATGGAGGCCGTGCGGGTCGCGGGGGCCGGGCGGGAAAAGGTCAATGATGAGCAAGTGAACGCCCTGATTCAGAAACTCGGCCGCCTTCTGCACCAACGAGCGCAAGCCGTTGGTCGTGGACTTGTTGCCAGGCGAGACGATCTCGATCACCGCCGTCACCCGGTCGCCGCTCACGTGGCGGACCACAAGCTGCGTCTGCTTGCGGCGATAGAATTCCAGATCGGTCTCGGCTGTAGGCGCAAGCGTCGGCGCCGCGATGAGCAATCCCGTATTTCCGTTGGAAGAAACGGGCGTCGCCGAATCGTCCGCGTCGTCGCTTCCTCCCTGGAGAGTCAACACATCCGGCCCGAATCCCGCCGCATATTGCTCCGGCAGCGCGTAGTAATCTTCGGGAAGAATGCCCTCGTTCAGCGCGGCGCTGAGGACGACGATCCAATTCTGGTGGAAGGCGTGAAAGATGCCAGCTTCCACGCGGGTCCAGTCGTGTACGGGCATAACTCGCTCTCCCTCAGATATTGCCATAGGCCGCTTGTTGCTTCACCCACGGAATGACGACGTCTAATACCTCACTTAACGGCGTTGTGGCCCGAAATCCCAAAACGCGCTCCGCCTTCGTCACGTCCGGGATGCGCTTTTGCACATCATAGCGGTACGGTTCGTCGCAAACGTGGCGGAACGGCTCGCCTGGCCGCAGCTTGTTCCAGATCATCCGCGCCAGTTCCAGTACCGTCGTCGCCTCGGCGGTGCTGAGGTTGAAGTCCTCGTTGACCGCCTCGGGCCGCTCGATGCACAGACGAATGCCGCGCGCCAGATCGGCGCCGTAGGTGTAACAACGCACCTGGCCGCCGTCGCCGAGAAGGCGCAGAGGATCTTGCCCCTTGACCACCTTCTGAATAAGGTCGGGTACGACGTGGCTCATGGCGAGGCGGACGTTGCCGCTATGGACCTCGACCTCACACAGCGCCCGCCGTTCGCCGACGCCGACGCAGTTGAACGGCCGGCAGATCGTATAGGGTAGTTGGCATTGTTCCCAGGCGCCTTGCGCGTAGTATTCCGTCGCCAGCTTCTGGAAACCGTAGGTGGAAGACGGCGGCGCGCAGCGTCGCTGTTCGCCCTCCGGCGTCGGCCATACCGTCGCGTTCTCGTAGACCATCGACGAGCTGATGACGTTGATCTTTTTCAGCGTCCCTCGCTTGTGGCCCGCGACCGCCGCGTCGAAGACGGCGGCGGTCAGACGCTCATTTTCCGCCAACAAAGCGTAGGCGAATTCGTGAAAATAGCTGATGCCGCCGATGCGCGCCGCTCCCGCCACGACCTGATCCACGTCGCGCATCAGTTCGCCGAGGAGAGCAACGTCTTTGGCGTCGCCTTCGACGAAATGGTATGCGGGATGTTGCAGAGATTGTTGGTGAAGAGGACCGTATTTGGAGAAATTGTCGAGGCCGACGACCTCATGGCCGGCGTTCAACAGCTCTTCCACGAGATAGCCGCCGATGAAGCCAGCAGCGCCGGTAATAAGGATTTTCATTCGGCGTTAAACCTTTTAAATCTTGTCATCAACTCGGCCGACGCCTGGCAACAGTAACTCAGAGAGATTACCTGCCGGACTGTCCAGACAAGGCGTAACGGTGATTAACTGTTCTTGCATATTCCAGTTTACTGGCTTCAATTCGGACTGATCCCACTTTGCGCCGGTTGCGATCCAATTGTCACGCCATCGCTGGACGGCAGCGGTAGACGCGTCGCCATACCCAAATTCGACCCCGCAACAGGGACAATACCCATAAGTTGGCGATGCGCCGTCGTCCCCCCAGGGAGGCTCGCCTTGCAACAAGCCGCAAACGCGACAGTGCATGATTGTTTCATCATTGTGCATGGAAGTAGTCCAAGTTCGTGGCGAAGCCGTGTGCGGCAGGGTCCGGCTTATAGAAAGTCCGCGGCGACCCATTTGGCGCCAACACTCCAAATGTGTTCGTAGCAGAATTATACCGTACCACATCTCCGTTGGGGCGAATCTTGGTCAGCGTCCCGGCCGGAGGATTCAGCAAGAAATTCCGCGCTCGACGGACGTAATCCAGGGCGTTTATAGCGCCGAAATCAGCGCCATGATCCTTAAAATGCTTGAAAGCGTTCTGTACCGGGGTTCTATTCCACGTTGCGGTCCACATTTCACTTTGCAGTTTCCTCGCAGCGGCTAAGTGAGGAATGCGCCTGACCCGCACTCGCCGGATGAATCGTGTTGGTCACGTCGATCACCGGCTGGCGGAAAGTCAGCCCTTTGTAGCAGTCGTGCGGCGTACCCACAATGAGCAAGTCCGCCTGTTCGATCACGTCCTCCAACAGCGTCAACCCCGTATCGGGGACGTATGGATCGGTACAGAGAACGCGCTTGCATTCCACCAATAGTACCTTGCGCAGCTTATAAGATAATGAAGATCGATGATCGTCGCTATTCGGCTTGAACGCCATGCCCAGGATGCCGACGGTCATGTCCGCCAACGGGTAGGCGCGCTTCACGTCCTGCACGATCAGATACGGCAGTCCCTCATTAATCATCATGGCGGCCTGACCCAGCACGAACGAACCGTGATTGAACGCGCCGAGTTGCATCGTGTCCTTGAGTAGACACGGCCCGGCCGCGAGGCCCGGCCGCGCCAGCGACTGCATACGCGGGTAATCTTCACGGAGGGCGTGGTAAATGTTGTGGAAATCGGCCTCGAAATGTTGCGCCATGACGTAAAACTGGTTGGCGATGGCGAAATTGATGTAGCGGTAGGCGTTGCAGAACAGCTTGGCCAACTCCGCCTCGATCGGCCGTAAGAATAAAACTTTCGGGCAGATGATGCGGAACAGCTCCGCCGCGCGCTCCGCCGCGACCGTAGTGGCGCCGGCCACCAACTGCGGCAATTGCTCCAATTCGCGCAGGGATTGTCCCTGAACGATGCGCTCCGGGCAGTACGCCAAGTCCACGTCGGCGCGGCCGCGCTGCTCCAGCTGACGGGCGAGCCGATCCGTCACGCCCGGGAAGAGCGTACTGCGCAGGATCAATAATTGGCCGGGCCGCACACGGTCCAGCAGCTCGTTCATCGAGCGGTCGAACTCGCCGACGGACGGGTCGAGGTATTCATCGA
This sequence comes from Planctomycetaceae bacterium UBA4732, assembly GCA_002404095.1. Taxonomy (GTDB): domain Bacteria; phylum Planctomycetota; class Planctomycetia; order Gemmatales; family Gemmataceae; genus UBA4732. The sequence goes on from DHJA01000020.1 coordinate 24,344, forward strand.
CCGGCGTGCCGATGGTGACGATGACGGCGGCGGCGTCTTCGAGGACGGCGGCGTCGGTGGTCGCCCTGATGAGGCCGGAGCGGACGGTTTCGGTGAGCAGTGCATCAGCGCCGTCTTCCTGAAACGGCATCCGGCCGCTGTTGACCAGCGCGACGCGCTCCGGCGATGTGTCGAACAGATCGACGGCGTGACCTTTTCGGGCGAAGGCCAAGGCCAGTGGTAAGCCAACGTGGCCGCAGCCGCCGACGACGGCCAGCGGCCCGACCGCCAAGGGATGGTCGGCGGCCTTCGCGGGGATCGCGTGAGGAGCATTCAGCGGCGGGTGCATCGTCGGCTTCTCGGGTGGTGAGTTCGGCTTCGTTGCCCTTCCTTTGTAACATCGTATGAAGGGGGAGGCAACCCAGCGCCTTATGAGTCCAGGAAACGATGGAAGCGGCGCTGTTAGAGTCGGCGACCTGTCTCGTCCTCTAGTGCGGAGCCACCACAGGGTGGGGCGAATGAAGAACGGAACGGTGAAATCGACCGCGCTGAAAGCAGCCGCGCGACGCGAGGACTTCGAGGCGCTGTACCAACGGCACAGCCGGGAAGTCTGGGCGCTGGCGTACGCCCGTTGGATGAACGCCGATACCGCGATGGACGTGGCCCAGGAAGCATTTCTGCGGCTATGGAAACAATGGGAAGATGGGGAAGTCATTCTCAATCCGCGGGCCTGGCTTTTACGGGTGGCGCGGAACCTGGCGGAAGACTTCGCCAAAAGCGCCTTTCGCCGTAACGGTACGCATCCGCCGCAGATGATGAACGGAGTTCAGGGGCGCGAGGCATTGCCGCTCGAAAACCTTGAACGGGAAGAAACCTTCGGCCAGCTGCGCGAAGCTATGGCGGAAATGTCCAAGGCCGACCGCGAAATCCTGACCTTGCGATACGCCCTGGACTATGACACGGATAGGATTGCCGAGACGCTGGACATCAACGCCACCGCCGTCCACATGCGTCTCAGCAGGGCGCGGCAGCGGTTAGCGAATCGCCTTCACGCCAACGGCGTCCACCACGCGCCCTAACCTAAACCATTGCGAGACGGATGATGAGCTACCTCTCTCCACCCCCGGTTAATGACGTAGACGGCGCCTTGCGCGCCTTCTTCAAGGCGCAGATGCCCGCGCCGTGGCCGTCGCTGAAGGCGCCGGCGCCGCCTGTCGTCGTCGCCACGGCAAAGGGATGGCCAATGATGCGCAGCCGGCTGGCCCTCGCGGCCTCCGTGGCGGTACTGGCGTTGGGATTGTCCTTTCTCAGCGGGGCGTTCCACGTCCGGGCCAATCCGTTGGAACAACGCATCACGGTCGATGGAGCCAGCGCCTCCGCCGAGAACGACCCGCTCCGACATCCTGTTCAGCCTCCTTTGAAGGTTAAAGCGATGCCCGTGAGCGCCCCTTGAAGGTTGCTTATGAGTCCTATAAGTCCTATAGGACCTATAAGTCCTATAGAACTTATAAGACCCATAAATTCCATAAACCAATCGCGAGGCCGTCATGAACCCCGCCCCCGAGTCGGCCGGCTTCATCCCGCCGCACGGCAACTACCGGGAGTTGCTCTCCTATCAGAAAGCCGAAGTCGTCTACGACCTAACCTACCGCTTCTGCCAGCGATTTCTGCAAAAGGGCGACCGAACCATCGACCAAATGGTACAAGCCGCTCGCTCCGGGAAGCAGAACATCGCGGAAGGCAGTAAAGCCGCCGGTACGTCGAAGGAAATGGAGGTCAAGCTGACCAACGTGGCCCGAGCCAGCCTGGAAGAACTCCTGGTCGATTACAGCGACTTCCTGCGGGTGCGCGACCTGCGTCTCTGGGACAAAGACTCGAAGGAAGCCCGGTTCGTCCGCCGATGCGGCAACCGGCCCCAGGTGACCTACGAGGCCTTCCGCGAATTCTGCGAGACCCGCCCTCCCGAGGTCGTGGCCAACATCGCCGTCTGTTTGATCCACCAGGCCAACTACCTGCTGGACCGGCAAATCCGCCGGCTGGAGCAAGACTTTACTCGGGAGGGAGGCATCCGGGAGCGGATGACCCGCGCCCGGTTACAGTATCGGAACCGCAACTCTGGATCTTCATAGGACTAATAGGACTAATAGGACCTATAAGTCCTATAGGTCCTATTAGTCCTATGGAACCCTAATCGTCCACCGACGCCGGCAGTCCCTCCCTGTAACTCGGATAGCGAAGCGTCACGCCCAACTCCGCGTGCATCCGCCGGTTGACGATGCGACGGTTTGCCGCGTCGGCGACCGTCCCCTCCACGTTAGGCGGAAACCACGGCGACGGCGCCCCTAACACTTCGGCCATCCGCGTATAGAAATCACGGCGCCGTACCGGATGGTCGTCGCATACGTTGATGACGCTCCCCGCGCCCGCGCGCTCGATGGCGGCGATCACGGCGGAGGCGCCGTCCTCAACGTGAATGAGGTTGAGCCAATTATCCGGGTCGCTGGACAACGGTTCGCCGGCCTTCAACGCCGCCGCGCGAATCAGTCTATTCGGACCGTAGATGCCCGCGAAGCGCAGGATCATGGCGTCGGGCCGACGCTCTCGAAGGAGGTTTTCCGCGTCCAGCACGATGCGGCCGGAATCTCCCGCCGGCGCCGTCGCCGCCGTCTCGTCCACTTCTTTGCCGCCGGTCTGGCCGTATACTCCCGTGCTGCTGACATAGACGAAGCGTCCGTGATCGGCCGCGTCGAGCGCATTCAGCACGTTTTCGAGACCATCCACGTAGACGGTTCGCATGGACTTACCGGCCGTTCGGTCGAAACCGACGCAGTAAACCACGTCCGCCCCGGCCGGCAGCGCCCGTAAGCTGTCCCGGTCGAGTACGTCGCAGAGAACGGGTTCCAGACCCGCGCGATGAAACTCGTCGGCGCGCCCGGGAGAGCGCGTTGAGGCGAATACGCGAAGTCCGGTCGCGCGCTGGCACTCGGCAACGCGCCGGCCCAAGTAGCCACAGCCGATCACCAGCATGTCAGACATGATACCCTCATTCGCCCTTACTTTTGCCTTCGAGCAGGCGGTTGAGGCGTTCGGTCATTTCCTCTTCGGCGGCGGCGGTCCAGGTGAATTCATGCGGCGGCTTGAAACCGCCCTCGCTGGTGAACGCCGCCGTCGGCGCCGGGCACAGCGACAGCACCCCCAGTACGCGGCCCTTCACGCTCAGTTCAAAGCCGCTGACCTGGGCGAGGTCGGCCGCGTCAAGCGTACCAGGCGCGACCATGGCCGGGCCGTCCGTGATGAGGACTTCCTGTTCCTGAAGGAGCGGCGGTTGGATGGCGCCCGGCACTTGAGCGACCATGCGGAGAGGGCATAGGCCGGCCATGCCCGGCTCGGAACTGCTCACCAGGAAGCACGGCCCCACCCGCACCGCGCCTTCCAACGGCGGCGCCTGCCGCGCCAGGCGCATCGGGCCGGCGCCGTCCTGCACGACGAATCGAGTATCCGAGAGGCGCAGCGAGCGCAGAAAATGATGCTGCGAAATGGCCTGGATGCGTTGCGTCCCCAACGGCCGGTCGCCGAGCAGCCATGTCGCCGTCCACGCCCCAATGCGGCGCGGGTGGCGCTGCGGCATCACCGCGACGAGCGCCTGCCGCCCGGACAGCTGCGAACTGGACAGGCGGGCGGGTGTTCGATGCACCGCCCCGCCGCGTTCGCAGCGGAACTCGACTTGCAGGTCCAGATCAAGCAAGGGCGCCAGGCTCGTCGGACTCAAGAGGACGGCGCTGGCTAGAAGACCGCGACACTGGCTGGCGACGAAGGTTTCGCAGGCGACGTTTTCGGCCCCAATCCGCACGAACAAGGAAGACAATTGCAGCCGAAGGTTTTGCAGGAACTCCTCGCGGCTGAGGAACGGCAGCGTCAGTTGCCCCAGGACGTGCTTGCGGTAGAGGATTTCCGCCGCCGACGTGGCGGTGAGCGGCGGCAGGCGGAAGACGATGCCGTAGCGCTCATCGGCTTCCTGACGGCGAAGCTGCTCGGCGGCGATCAGTTTTTGACCCGGCAGGCGGAGGAAATAGTCGGCCTTGCGCCGGCTTGCGCCGCGCGGCAGGCGCAGCAACGCCTCGACCAGGACGGCCTCCGCATTCCAGGGAATGGGTTGGTCGTGCAGGGTTAGGCCGGCTTTTTCATAGCTGTAGTGCAGAGCCTGCGGCTGGGGGCTGATCCGGTACAGCGGCCAAAGTTCATTCATTGCCCAGTCGCGCCAGCGCTTGATCGAGGGCCACATCGAGTTCCTCCACGGAGGACGGCGAAGCGCGCGGCCGGCAGATCAAGCAGTCCGCCGCGCGCGGCACACGGAAGCGGTGCGGCCGGAAGGCTTCCTCGAAGACTTCCGGTGCCCGCTGAAGAGCAAACAATAGACTCGTGAAGCCGGGCGCATAGCCAACAGGGTCGGTAAGCAAGGCAAGCGTCACCAGCGCATGGAGAGAAGCGACGACGTGGATAGAGGCCATGCTCGCGGGGATGGTGGTCTCGGCCACGGGGCCGCCGGGGTTAGAGTAATCGGGTGGCGGCGCGTTGTCGAGGACAATGGTGCGCTGCAAGTGGCCGGCCACACAACCATAGCAAGGACCGCCGAACGTGAACCAGTGGACGAAGCCGCCGATGCCGCCGCTGAGGACTTCGCCGAGCGTCCAGGGTTTGCCGTGACGGCGCATCAGAGCGTCCCAATGGAACTTGGCCGGCTCGTTGTCGGCGGCGCAGACACCGATGTCGGCCTTCGACGCCGCTTGGTCGATCTCCGCCTGGCGCGCCGGGTCCATGAGGTCGCAAACAAGGAGGCGGACGTCTAGGTCCGGTCGCCGTTCACGGAGCCAGCGCTCGGCGAGGACGGCCTTACGCTCGCCAACATCCGACAAAGGAAATAAATGGCGCTCGACGTTGTGCGCCTTGTAAACGTCCGGCTCGATGAGCGTAACGCGCGTGATCCGCCGGTCCCGACATACCATGTCGAGTACTGGCATCCCGCCGCTGCCCGCGCCGACTTGGAGTAGATGCGCCATACCTATCCTCGCGCTCCCCTGTCGGATCGCGGCTAAGCGATATTAGCCCTATTTCGCCTCGGGAAGGGGCCATTCTCCGGTTTCGTGCCAGATTTCATAGCACGCCAGCCAGCGCCACGCGGCTTGGATCGCGAAGATACAGGTGAAGCGCGATGGATCCCAACGGCTCGTCGTCCGCGTACTGCCCTGTCGCCATAGGCACATCGTCTGCCCTTCCAGCAGATGCGGGCAGTGCTTCAGCGCCGTCAGCACACGGGTTTCGGGCGGCACCGTCGGGTAGCTGGACACCAGACGGGTTTCCATCTCGTAAACATTATGTCCTGGTTTGAGGCGATAACTAAGCACGAGCGCGGCGCCGACGCGATGCGCGCGGATACGAAAGTCGGGGTCACGGCCTTCGTTGTAGCGTTCGATGACCGGGATCTCGATGGTGAGCAGACGCCGTTTGCCGACTTCGCTGTCGAGAAGACTCATGCCTCAAATGAGGAATGGGGAATGGCGAACGGGGAATGAGAGACCGGGCCGTCTCCTGTTCCTCATTCCCCATTCGCCATTCCCCATTCCCCATTGAATTAGTAGTGGCACGGGACCGACTTAATGGCGTTGATGACCTCCTCTTCGGGCACCTCTTCGGCGGCGCCGAGGAAGCTGGTGTCGCGCCGGTTCAGCAGGATGGCGCGGTCGCTCTCGGCGTTGCCGCGGAGAGCGTTGACAAGCTGCCGGCGCTCCAGGTCGTTCAGGGGTCGGAAGTCCATGAGAAGTACTCCTCTCCGAGAAACAAAGATGACAGGATGACTCCGGCCCCAGGCCGAAATCCGCTCACCCTCAATTACGGCCGGCCAACTCCGCGAGCAGGAAGTAGACGCCGCGATCCACGTAGTCGTCGTTGAACTGGACCGCGAGCAGTTCGCCGCCACGCGCGACGTAGTAGCGAACTTCCTTCTGCCGTACAAGAACGCGGACGGCCTCACCGTCGGCGGCCAAGGGCAGGGTGAGCATTAGCCCCGTGCCTTTTTCATCGGTCGTCACTTCAAAACGCATTCCCGCCTGTTGCAGATAAAGGCGGTCGAGGCGTTCCGCGTGCGCCTCCAAAGTCGGCCATAAGGGATGCAAAGATCGCGCCAAGTCCGGCCCGATCGTCAGTTCCAGCGGCACGGGGCGATAGGCCGCATCGCCACGCGCCAGAGTATACCAGGAGAAGCGCAATTTTCCGAGACATTGCACATTCGGCCGTGGTTGTTGGGCGAACAGCGGGGCGGACGCATCCTTTCCGTCGGCGTTGCCGATGCCGAAGACGCCTTCGCCGCCTCGAAGGCCGGCCACCCATGCGCTGTCGCCCCGAAAGTCGCCGTCGCTCGGATGACGCAGACTACCCGGATGGGTATGCACCACGCCGACGATTGTAAGGCGACGATCCGTCTGGCGGACGATCCGATAAGCCAGCGCTTGGGCGTCGCTGTTGAAGCGAACATGGGCGACGCCGGCGTCCGCTTCGGCGCCGGCCGGCAGCGTTCCCAATACGACGGCTTCATCGGCCATCCGCAGACCGAGCAGCACCCAGCCCGTTTCTTCATCGCCATGCGCCTCGCCGCGATGGGCGGCGTATTCCTCGAACAGCGTATGGGCGACGCCGTCGGTGAGGAGGATGCGCCGCAAGGGGCCGTAAGAAACCGTCGGCGCGGGCGCATTAGATTTCGGCGCCGGTGGCCGCCGGGGCCGCGATAGCGAGCGGTTCACCCTGTCGAGCAGTCGGTTGGCGGCGCGCTTCAGGGACTGCCACATGGTTCCCCTCCTATTCGACATCATACCCATCGTGCGTGGGCGAGTCAAAGTGGGTGGAGGGACGCTGCCGGCGGACGCATAAGGCGCGCCATCGATTTACGCAGGGGAATGCGAAGTGCTTTATGGCGTGGGCCGTTGCAGGAGCTTTACTTGCAGCTTCGAGACGCTTGCGATCCTCTGATAGTCACCGTCGAAGGTGACGACTTCCGCGCCGTGGTGTAGCGCGATCGTGGCGATGAGCAAATCGAGCGAACCGACGGTGATGTTCTTCCGTCGGCACTCCTGGCCCAGCTCCGTCGCTTGCGCCCAAAGCAGGGGCGGCCTGGCCAGCATCCGCAGCCTCTGAAACTGCTGCGTGAGTTGCTTGGCCTCGGCTGCCGTGGCATGGCGCAGGATTTCAAAGGTGATCGGCTCTGCCAGGTGAGCGTCCGGATGCAGGATGTACGGGGCGACAAAATATTTGATTGTCCGCGGTGAGTGGGCGCGTGTAAAGTCGATCCAAAGGCTGGCGTCGATCAGCGTGGGCATCAGGCCCTCCGGCTTTGCTCATCCTGACTGTCGGCCTGTCGGTCAGCCGCCTGCCCTGCCTCGAAGTCCTTCAACTCCACGCCCCATTCGCCGTCGATGAATTTCTTCGCCAGGTTCTCCCGGCGTTTCAACATCAACGCGTCCGCCACCAGCTTGCGAATCGCCGGCCCTTTCTTGCGCTCGCCGGTCACGCGGCAGATTTCCTTGACCTCGGAATCAGGGATTTCGACAGTGATTTTCATATTGTCAGGCTACCAGAGTAGGATTTGTTCGTCAAGCCGCGCGACCGCTTCGCACTTTCTCGGTCTGTTGGCCCGGCTTCGAGACTCGGCTACAATAGGGTCAGCCCGCAACGGAGATGTGGCCTATGCCAATCACGATTACCGGCGTCGTCAAAAACGGGGTCGTTGTTCCCATGGCGTCGCTGCCCGAAGGGGCGCAAGTCGAAATCCGCCTGAGCGAACTGCCGGCAGAGAAGGCGCCGGTGTCGGCCTCACGCCTGACGCCGGCCGAGTTGCGGAGGATGCCGCGTGAGCAACGGCAAGTCATCCTGGCGGCGGCGGCGGAAATGGCCGAACACGACTATCGCTCGGACAAGGAATTGACTGGCTTCGAGGCGTTCAGCGAGGAAGAACGGATTGCGTGGGCGCCCTGATGGAGAAGCCTTTTCTCACAACCCGCTGGCGACCGCGCTAGCTTGTACAATAGTTAAAGACGATTATCGAATCTGCTATGGAAGAAGCGATCCCAATGTCCGACCCATTCATCGACCTGAACGCTTCCTTGCTTCATGTCGAGACGCCGAGTCCGCCCACGGGCCTGCCTCACGGCCCGGTCGCACCGCCGGAGCATGTACAACAGATTGTCGCGAAGGAGGAGGTACGGTTGCTTCGGGAACGCCGGGCCGTCCCCACGCCGGAGGCCCGGCAACGCCTGGTGAACGACCTGACGTTGCAGTACTACTTCGACAGGCTGGGCCATGAGGTTCTGTACCGGAGCACACCCGCCGGCCCCGAAGTGCTGGCCGTGGGCCTGGACGAGATCATGGCTGTCCGGGAAGGGATGCCCCTAGAAGAACAACTCAACCTCCTCACCTGGCTCCCCTGATGTCACGTCTCGAAGTGCCGTTCCAGTACCGCACCCTCTGGGCCACCGGCGACCTGCTGCTCCGAGCCGAACTAAACCTGCTTCTGAAAGACGCTTCAGGAAAGTGGCGGCCGGAGACGTTTTTGGTCGATTCGGGCAGCGAGATGACCACCATGCCCGCGTATTGGGCTAGAAAGCTTGGCTTACCCATGCCGCAACAGGCCGCTCCGGGGGCCGTCCACACGCAGACGGTGGCTCTCCATCCGGCCCGGCTACCTGCGCGTGCTGGTCGTGGGCATGGACGCGACCGAATACGTCTTGCCGTGTTTCTTCCTTGGCGATCCGACCGCACCCGCAGGCCGGGCGGCGAACGCGCCACGGAAGCTCCTGGGGCTTTCGGGCGTGCTGGATAAGCTCCGCATCAGCTTCGACGGGGCGCCTACACCCTACGCGCCCCACGGGCTGCTCACGGTGCAGAGACAGTAGCGGCCCCCGGAGCGGTTCCTAACGCCTTATCGGGTGGACGACACGGTTTGTAA
>DHJA01000104.1:0-2335 GCA_002404095.1 Planctomycetaceae bacterium UBA4732
GCTCGCTCCGCGAGCGGCTTGGCTCAGAGAGGAGAAACTATCTCTAAAAAGGTGGAGATCAAAAGTCACTCGCGGAGCGAGTGACCCACCTTCACGGCCGGCCGTGGAAGGTTTCAGGCGGCTCCGCTTTCGGCACCACCACGACGCCTTGCTCCGTCACCTGGAAGCCGCGGCGCCGGTCGTTCTCCAGGTCGTAACCGATGGTGGTATTCTCCGGAATCTTCACGTCCTTGTCCACGATCACCCGACGCAGCCGGCAGTGCCGGGCGACGTTTACGCCCTCGAACAAGATCGAATCGTCCACATGCGAATAGCTGTTGACGCGCACGAGCGGCGACAGGATGCTGCGGCGCACGTGGCCGCCGCTGATGATACAACCGGCGCAGACCATGCTGTCGTTGGCCTCGCCGCGGCGGGCGTTCTCCCACGTTCCGTCGTTGAACACGAACTTCGGCGGCGGCAGCTGCGGCTGGAACGTGCGAATCGGCCAATCGTGGTCGTACAAGTTCAAGACCGGGTCTACCGCGATCAGGTCCATGTTAGCCTGGTAGTAAGCGTCGAGCGTCCCCACGTCGCGCCAATACGGCACCGGCTTGCGGTTGCGGTCGGGAAAGCGGTAGGCGAAGACGCGCTGCGACTGCAAGATGCCGGGAATAATGTTCTTGCCGAAGTCGTGTTCGCTGTCCGGCTTGGCCGCGTCCTGGAACAGCAATTCGTACATGATCTTGGCCGAGATGACGTATATGCCCATCGACGCCAGGCAGTTGTTGGGGTCGTCCGGCAACGGCGGCGGCTCCTTCGGCTTCTCCACGAAATTCGTTACGCGATCTTCTTTATCCACGTGCATGACGCCGAAGCCGGTCGCCTCCGGGCGCGGCACAACGATGCAGCCGACGGTCAGGTCGGCGTTGCGGTCGAGGTGCGACTGGATCATGGCGGCGTAGTCCATCTTGTAAATGTGATCGCCGGCCAGGATGAGGACGTATTTCGGATCGGCCTTTTCGATGCTGTAGATGTTCTGGTAGATGGCGTCGGCCGTGCCTTTGTACCAGTTCTCGTCAATGCGCTGCTGCGGCGGCAGCACATCGACGTACTCGCCCAGTTCCCGGCTGAGGAAGGTCCAGCCGGCCGCGAGGTGGCGGTCGAGGCTCTGGGCCTTGTACTGCGTCAGGACGAGGATGCGGCGTAAATTACTATTGATGCAGTTGGACAGGGTGAAGTCGATGATGCGATAGAGGCCGCCGAAGGGCACGGCCGGCTTGGCGCGGTCGCGCGTGAGCGGGTCAAGGCGCGTACCTTTGCCTCCGGCCAGGATCATCGTCAGCACATCTCTCACGTCACGGCCTCCCCTTGCTGGTGCGGGCAAGCTGCCATGATGCCTGAGAAACGCCAGCGTATCAAGGCGCGGACGCGGATTTCGGGTTCGGCGCCGGCTTATTTGTGGACTTCGCGGCGGCTTTGGCCGCCTTCTCCTTTTCGCGCCACTCGCCCGCCTTGTCCGGCCGGTTCAGGGCGTCGTACAGCCGCACCAGCCGTTCCGCCGCCTCGGCCAGATGCACCTTGGCCGGCGGCGGGATTTTGTCCCCCCGCTTCTGCATCCCCTCGAAGCCGGCCAGGAGCAGTCGCTCGGCCTCCTCGTACTTCTTCTGACCCAAGAGGCTGCCGCCCAGCTCCGACTGCGTGTTGAACGTGGTCCACGCGTCCGGCTCCTTTTTTTGGCGGACGGCCAGGCAGGCGCGCAGCAGCGGCTCGGCCTCCTCGTCCTTGTGCAGGCGCAGTAAGCAGCCGCCGAGCACCGATTGCGTGCTGAGCGTCCAGGCGTCCGACTCCTTCTTCTGGAGGACGGCCAGGCTGGCGCGCAGCAGCGGCACGGCCTCCTTGTTGTTCTGGCAAACCAGATTGTCACCCAGCCGGGCCATCGCGACGGCCGTGCGCGGGTCGTCGGGGCCGAATTGTTTCGCGGCGTCGTCCACGGCCTTGCGATACAGCGGCTCGGACTGGGCGAAACGGCCGGCCCGGTCGTAGGCGTCCGCCAGCGCGGAGGGCAGCCAGGCCAGCTGGGCAGGGAACGGCCCCGGCCGTTTGCTCGCGCGGTCGAGGACTTCTTCGAGAACGGGGATGGCGTCGTCGAGGCGGCTGGCGTCGCGGTAGTTCACGCCCAGGTTGGCCTGGGTCAGCAGCGTGTCGGGGTGGTCAGGGCCGAGCTTTGCCTTCCGCAGCTTGAGCGTTTCCTCGAACAGGGGGACGGAGCGGTCGAGCTTGCCCGCCCGCCAGTACGCCGCGGCCAGGTTGTTCATGCTGGTGAGGGTGCCGGGGTGGTCGGGGCCGAGCTTGG
>DHJA01000104.1:2586-4907 GCA_002404095.1 Planctomycetaceae bacterium UBA4732
GGCCGCGGCCAGGTTGTTCATGCTTTCGAGGGTTTCGGCGGCGTCGGGGCCGAGCCGGGCGGCGTACGTCTGCCGCGCCCGCGTGAACAGGGCGATCGCCTTGTCCGGGTAGCCCAGGTACAATTGCGACTCCCCCAGCGTCATCTGTAGCTTGGCCACGGTAAGCGGATCGCCGACCGCCTCGCCGTTCAGCTGCGCCGTCGCCTGGTCCAGCCGCTCCCCCAACAGCGCCTGCAACGGCTTGCCCTCCTTCTCCGCCGCCCGCGGGTTCAAGTCCTTGAAGATCGAACCCAAAATGCCGATGCCCTTCTCGATCTGCGCCAGGCGCCGCTCCGCCACCTCTTTCGCCTTGCCTTCCGCCTCCTTCGCCGTTCGCTCCGCCTGCGCCGATGCCAACGCCTTCGCCGCCGCGTCCTCCGCCGCCGCCCGCTGCTCCGACTCCGCCTCCTTTGCCGTCCGCTCCGCGTCCGCCGATGCCAACGCCTTGCTCTCCGCTTCCAACGCCCGCATCAGGCCCAGCGACGTACCCACCACTCCGCCTACTAGCGCCAGCAGCACCAATGTCGCCGCCAGCACCCGACCCTTGTTCCGCTTCACGAACTTCCGCAGCCGGTAGCCGACGTTCGGTGGACGCGCCTCCACCACCTCGTCCGCCAAGTAACGCCCCACGTCCCGCGCTAGCCCGTTGGCCGTTTCGTAACGCCGTGCCCGGTCCTTCTCCAACGCCTTTAAGACCACCCAGTCCAATTCCCCGCGCATTAACCGCGACAGCTTCGCCGGCTCCATCTGGCGGTTGGCCGCGACCGACGGCAGGGCGTCGGACGTGCTAAGCCGGGCGCTCGGTTTGGGCGCTTCCTCCTCCCGCACCAGCCGCAACGCCTCCATCAAAGCACTCCGACCCAGGCGCTTGCGGTCCAACGGCGTCGTGCCTGTCAATAGCTCGTACAGCAGTACGCCCAGCGCGTAAACATCGCTGCGCGTGTCCACGTCCAGCGCGTTGAACGACGCCTGTTCCGGCGACATGTACTCCAGCGTGCCGATCACCGCCCCGAACCCCGTTGCCAGCGTGTGTTCCGTCAGTTGCGGCCCCGCCGCCTTGGCCACGCCGAAGTCGATCACCTTCGGCACAGGCCGGTCGTCGTACATCGCCACAAGCACGTTGGACGGCTTGATGTCGCGGTGGATGATCCCCTTTTGGTGGGCGTGCTGAATGGCCTGGCAGACCGGCACGAACAGTTTCAGCCGCTGCCGCGGCGTCAATTTGCGGTCGTCGCAGAACTTGGTGATGGGCACGCCCTTAACCAGTTCCATGACGAAGAAGGGCCGGCCGGCGTCGGTGGCGCCGGCGTCCAGCACCTTGGCGATGTTGGGATGGTCCATGAGGGCCAACGCCTGCCGTTCGGCCTCGAAGCGGGCCAGCACCTGTTTGGAGTCCATGCCGGCCTTGATGAGCTTGACGGCGACGAGTCGGCGGACTGGTTCGGTCTGCTGGGCCATGAAGACGGCCCCCATGCCGCCCTCTCCGATGGCTTCGAGGAGTTTGTAACGTCCGGCCAGGACGGAACCGACGCTCTCAACGGGAAGGCCGTCCGGGTCGGCGGCCACGTAGAGGCCGGTGGGGGCGTTGACGGGCGAGGCGGCGGCGGGGCTGTCCACGGGACCGTCGGGTTCGTCGTGGGCGCGCAACAGCGCCTCCACGCGGCAGCGCAACACCGCGTCACCGGCGCAGTCGCGGTCGAGCAGGGCGGCGCGGTCGGCCGGCGATACGGTTTCGAGGGCGGCCAGGAAAATCCGCTGAGCAAGTTTAGGATCGACAGGCATGGCAAGGGTCTCCGTGAGGGTTCATACTACCATGCGACGTTTCCGGCCGAGGTTGTCGAAAAAAATCCAAAAAAATGTCACTCCCGGAGCGCGTCCCCGAGCCAGGCGCGGGCGTAGGCCCATTTCTGGCGGGCCAGGTAGACGGTGACGCCGAGCGCCTCCGCCGTGGCCTCGTGCCCTAGCCCGGCGAAGTGGCGCAGCTCGACCACTCGCGCGGCGAGCGGGTCTTCGACGGCCAGCCGGGTCAGCGCCTCGTCGAGGGCCAAAAGCGCTTCATCCGGCGTCGGGGCGGGGCAATCCGGCAGTTCCACGCGGTGAAGGGCGCCGCCGTGCTTGAGTCGGCCCTTCCGCCGGGCCGCCTCGACGAGAATGCGACGCATCGCCTCGGCCGCGGCGGCGAAGAAGTGTCCCCGGCCATCCCACCGCTTGTTGGGGTCGTCGCCAACCAGCCGGACGTAGGCCTCATGCACCAGCGCGGTGGCCTGGAGCGTCTGGCCGGG
>DHJA01000104.1:5023-5244 GCA_002404095.1 Planctomycetaceae bacterium UBA4732
TGGCCTGGAGCGTCTGGCCGGGCGTCTCATGGGTCAGCCGCCGGGCCGCCAGCCGCCGTAGTTCGTCATAAACCAGCGGCAGCAACCGGCCGGCGGCGTGGGCGTCGCCCTGGCCGATGGCGTTCAGAATGTGCGTGACTTCGCTCATGCGGTCCACAGATAACCGACGGAGCCTGGAAAGGCGAGGGGGACAGGCGGCGGCCCCCCGGCGGGGGTCCCCC
>DHJA01000180.1 GCA_002404095.1 Planctomycetaceae bacterium UBA4732
GGGATAAACCCGGCGGCTCGCCTTACCGCCGTGCTGGCCAGCCGTCGGGCACCCGCACCACGCCGCTCGGCTCGATGCCCAGGCTCTCGCGCCACCGCGCCGAACTCTTGCCGAGCGTCACGGCCGCTACGCCGGCGGCGAAACCCGTCGCCACACCGACGCCTTGCGCCGCATCCTTGCTTGCCGCCTCGACTTGATCGTAAGCCAGCACGTCCGGCTTCGCCAACAAGGCTACGTCATGCGGCGGGCCGCCCGCGCTATACGGTTCGGCGCGGCCCTGACGGTCGGCCGCGCCCACCGTGATGACGTTGCGAGAGTCCGCGGGCATTCCCAGCGCGCCCTCCTCCGTCGTGAAATCGTGCAGCAGGACGCGGCCCGGCCCTTCGAGCGTTTCCACGAACAGACGCGGCCGAAGCTCGAACGTCCGCCGCGCCGCCGGTATCGACGGGTCTTCGCGCGACCGTGTGCTAGTCGGCGCCGACCCTTCGATGCGCACGGCATAGCGGCCGGGCTTGGTCACGCGCAGTTCCACGGTCTGTTCATAGACCGCCGAGGAGGGCGTCGCTTCGAGCCGCGCCGGTTGTCCGACCGACAGAGCGACTACGTCTAAATCGTCGGCGGGCTGCTTGGCGCCGTGGGGATCAGGTTGATAGACCAGCACGATGCGGAGGTCAGCGAGCGGCTTGAGATACGGGTCTTCACCGGGCCGGCCGGCGTTCGGGTCGTGGGCCTCGCGCCATTGCAACGAAATACGTGCTTTCGTCCCGGCAGGTAAGTCGAGCGTCGGCTTGCCGCCGTCCGGCGCCCATGACAGGAAATCCAATTCGCGCGACCATACCACAACTGCGGGCGCCGCGTCGAATTCCATCACGCCGTTGCCGTCCACGTCGCGGAATAGGCCAGACCACGCCTGTCCGCGCGAGTCTCCCGCCGACTGGAACCACAGCGCCGCCTTGAAAGGCTGATCGTCGAAATAGCGCGTCAGCGCGCTGCTCGCGTCGGCGGGATGGCCCTCGTTCCAAACCAAGCCGGACGCCGCGATCTGTATGTTTTTGAGACTTTGCAGATCCTTCAATAGCTGGAAGTAACGTTCCACGCTCTCATGGTACTGACGCTCCCGAAGGTTCCAATCGGCCTGTTTCTTGTCATAGGCTTCGTGCTTTTCGATGTCCTGCAGTTGAAGCTCTTCGTCAAGGCTCAGCGGGCCTTTTTCCTTTTTCTTCAGCAGCAGCGGCTTTTGGCTCACGTCCGTGAAGTTTTTCAGGACTTGTTGGCGCTCCGCCACAAGGGGGGCCGTTTCCTGATCGAGACGGAAGCGGCGGGCGTCCAGATTGTTCAGACGATTACGCAGGCTTTCGGACGAGGCGGATTGGTTGTTGATGGCCCGCGCGACTTGCTGGAGCATGTAGGGCGCGGCCGGGTCGATTCGCACCAACGTAATCGCAACTTCGGGCGCGGCTCGCAGCACGGCCAACGCCATGTGAACGCCGTGTCCCAGTCCCTTGCCGTCGCCGGGGTAGGCGTCCGGTTCGAGGTTGTCGTTGCGCTCGCGCGTCAAGTCGATCAGGCGCGTGTCGGCCGGCAATTGCCTCCCGACCAATTCCCGCCAGCCGGTGAAATCGCCGTCGATGACCGCCACGCGCGTCCCCCGGCCTTTGTGGTTTAGCACTTGCAGCCGGGCCGCGCCGCTGGCGCGCAAAGGGTCCCATCCCTCCACCGATTCTGCCGTTTCCAACCGCGGCCGGGCGGCGCGCGGCAGACGCAGGTATGTCACCTCCGCGAGCGCTGCCAGATCCTTCGCTTGGCCGATAGTCGTTCGCACTGTGACCAGAGGGCCGAGTTGGCCCTCAACGACCAATCCCGGCGCCGCCAGAGTCAGCACGCTGACATAGGCAAGGTCGCCGTCAGTAGGCGCCCGAGCCAAAATCACTTCCAATCGCGTCGGCGTAGCAGCCTTCCCCGCGTCGGCCAGCAATTCGCGCAATTCCGGAGCGATTTTCTCTTGTTCCTTGGGAATCGCCGGCGGTTTCGGTCGGCCGCTCGGCGTCGGCAAGTCGGGCCGTACCTCGACCACGCGAATCGGCCACGCCGATTGTAGCGGCGCCAACTTGGGAGCGCCCGGACGTTGGCGCACGTCGCTCAGCAAGGCGTCGATTTGCCCGGCCGGAATGGCGCCGAGTAGCCGCGTGTCGCCGCGCGTATCGTAGCCGACCGCTTCGCGGAACTTGAGGTCGGCGATGGCTTCGCGCACCTGGCGCGGCAACAAGCGCTGCCGATCAGGTGCGAAGCCGGAGGCCAATTCCAGATTGACGCGAACGAGCTTATCGGCCTCGGCGGGCGGCTTCACTCCTTTCGGTAAAAGCTCTAATACCCGCACGTGCCGTTCACTCAGGAGCAGGCGCGCTTTATCGGCGGCGATCCGGCCGGTCATGCGGTCGTAACGCGGGTCCTCCGGCTCGTCGTCGGGAACGACTTCGTCGGGATCGCGCACGAAGCCGGCGTCCTTGAAGTAGCGCGTCATATCGAAATACTGGGCGATGTGTTCGTTACGGAAGGCGTTGATCTGGTAACGGATCTGCACATCATAAATGGCCGGCGGTGGCGGCGCGAGCGGACCAACCGGCGCGGCGACGGCGAATAGCAGGAGTTGGCTGAACATGAATACGGTTCCTGAAGGGGAAGGCGGCGTCTTACTCCCTCCCCCCGCAAGGGGGGAGGGAGTAAGCACGACCTGCATCCTGATTTTCCCAGACGCCGGCCGCGATTACCAGGGCGCGTTCCGTAAGATTATGCCACGCCCGCCGCGTACCGGCGTCTTTCCGAGTGGAGACGGCGCGGCGTCGGCGCCAGCCGTGCGCCGCGAGTGGCGGTTGCGTAAAGGGCGCCGGGTGTGCGGGTTTTCCTCAAGGGGCGGGGTGGTCTATGTCGTTCGTCAATCGGGTCGCGGTGGTGACGGGAGCCTCAAGCGGCATCGGCTGGCATCTGGCGAAGCGTCTCGCCGCGGCGGGCGCGAAGGTGGGATTGGTAGCGCGGCGGCGCGATCCTTTGGAGAAGCTGGCCGAGGAGATCGCCAACGCCGGCGGCGTCGCGGCCGTGGCGCCGGCCGACGTGGGCGACCGGGAACAAAACCATAACGCGATCCGTGAAGTGTTTGATAAACTGGGGCCGGTGGACCTGTTGGTGGCCAACGCTGGCGTCGGCTCTCCGACGAACCTCGACCCGGTGAACATCACCGATGTGGAGCAAATGTTCCGGGTGAACGTCTTCGGCATGATCTACGCCGTCGAGGCAGTGTTGCCGGATATGCTGAAGCGCGGCGGCCACATCGCGGCAGTGTCGAGCCTGGCGGCATACAAAGGCTTGCCGGGCGAGTCGGCGTATTGCGCCAGCAAAGCCGCGGTTAGCACCTACATGGAGGGTCTGCGCATTCATCTCCGCGACAAGCGGATTGCCGTTACGACGATTTGTCCGGGATTCGTGAAGACGCCTATGACGGACGTAAACGAGTTCAAAATGCCGTGGGTCATGGAGGCCGACGAAGCCGCCCGGCGCATCATGGGCGCCCTGGACCGACGCAGCAAGGTCTTCAACTTTCCATGGCAGACGACGCTGTTGATGAAGCTGACGCGCTGGCTGCCCGATCGGATGGTGGCGCGGACTATGGGGCCGTACAACGAGAATCCGCCGTTCCAAAAAACGCCTCATGGTGGGGCGCCCGCTCCGCGGGCGCCATGAGGGTTTGGTGGGGTGTTCCAGTCTCCGACTGACACATGGCGCCCGCGGAGCGGGCGCCCCACCTTGGGAACGAATTACCGAAAAAAATATATCGACGCGCAGGCTCCTTTCGTCGCGGTATATAGAGGAAGGCCAACAAAGCGGGAGACGACAGGCGTGAAAACGGCCAGGGCGCAAATGATACTCGGCTGCCTGCGCAAAGCGCTACAGGCGCACGGCGACAGCCTAACGGACGGGCAGCTATTGGGGCAGTTCGTCGCCCGCCGCGACGAGGCCGCCTTCGCCGCAATTGTCCGGCGGCATGGCCCGATGGTGTTGGGCGTCTGCCGCCGCATCCTGCGGCACGCCCAGGACGCCGAGGACGCATTTCAAGCCACTTTCCTCGTCCTCGCCCGTAAGGCGTCGCGCGTGGCGGATCGGGAGGCGGTCGGAAGCTGGCTATACGGCGTGGCCTACCGCGCGGCCCTGGGAGCGCGGGCGTCCGGCCTCCGACGCAAGGCGAAAGAGCAGCAGGTCGAGACCATGCCGCACCCGCTCGTCATGCCGGAGGAAGACCAACACGAACTGCTGGCGGTGCTGGACCGGGAGCTAGCCCGCCTGCCGGAGAAGTACCGGATCGTCGTGGTCTTGTGCGAGCTGGAGGGCCGCAGCCGTAAGGAGGCGGCCCGGCAACTCCACTTGCCCGAGGGCACATTGTCCAGTCGGTTGGCAACCGCTCGCAAGATGTTGGCCAGACGAATGGCCGGACACGGAGCGGCGATCACGGGCGCGTCGCTGACGGCCCTGTTCACGTCCGAGGCGGGGGCCGTGTGCGTACCCGGCCCCTTAGTGATTTCCACAGTCCGGGCGGCGGGCGGAGTTGTCTCCGCCGGCGTCGTCGCCCTTGCGGAAGGAGTGTTGAAAGCCATGTTGTTGACCAAGATCAAGGCCGCGGCTCTGGGGTTGCTGCTCGCCGCTTCCGTCGGAGCGGTGGGTCTGACCTACCGAACGGCGACCGCGCAGACGGGGCCAGGGCCACAATCGGAGGCGCAGGAGCGGCTCGATCAGCCGCAGACGACGGCGCTCGATCAGCCGCAGACGACGGCGAAAGCGGCGAGGGCCGAAAAGTACGACCTGGAGTCGCTGCGGCTAGAGGTCGAGGCGCTGCGGGCGAGCCTACAGGCGACCCGGGAGCGAGTCAAGGCGCTGGAGGCCGCGGCCCAGACCCCGCGAGAGCAAGCCGCCTTTGGCGGCCTCGGAACAGGGTTGGGTACTAATGGTTCCGGTATCGGGGGTGGGTCTATCGACACCGCAGTTCGGTGGATGAGCCTGACAGAGACCGATAGGGCGGTGAAGAAGGTCGAGGCGGCGAAGAAGGTCGAGGCGGCGGCGAAGAAACTCGCGGAAGACCCCAATAACAAAGAGGCGTTGGACGCATTAGACCAAGCCGTGAAGCAATTGAAGAACCTGGCCGAACCAATCCGGTCGTTGGGTGTCAAACTCGACGTACCTAAAAAGTTAAGTAGGTGAGACGCCCTTCCGCGTCAACCGACCCTACTCGTTCCAGCCTCCGCGCCACGAACCGGCGCCCGACCGTGAACCAAAGGGGCCGTCGCCCGGCCCCGCACTTTTCTCAGCAAACCCCTTGCCGCGTCCGCGCTGGTTATCGTTTTCTTGTTGACGCGGCGGTTGTTACTCGTGTACTATTACAGCATTACACTTGCCTGTTTTCGTTGTGGAGGGACGTATGAGTAACCTGTGGACGCGATGGACGCTCATCACCGTGACGGTCCTACCCTTTGCCTGCGTGCTGATCTACCACGTGCGCGAGCGCCTCCAGACGCGGCAAACCCTTGAGGCCCAGTTCATCACCATGTTCGAGACTCCCGCCGAATCCAAAGGGATCACGGCGCGGATGACGGCGAAGTTTCGCGTCGCGGACGAAGTGATAGCCGGCCGGCTGTCGTTGCTCCAGGCCGCCGCCGCCTTCCGGAACCTTGACAAATGCTGGCCGCGGGCGGTAATCCTCTGGGCCTATTTCCCCAACGCCGCCTCGGAGGACGAGGTCTACTGTCTCAAGGTCATTGGGTATGTTGACACGGTGGCGCCGTCGAACCGGGTCGCTGAACTGGCTGCCCGCCTTCATGCGGAGTTAGACGCCATGCTCCAGAACGGGACGCTGCGTTTGCCCGATTCGGAGGGCGTCTCTTCGTCCGGCGGCGGTTAGGACGCGCGGGCCGGGGCGGAGCGGAAGCGGCGGCGGGCGACGTTGGCGCTGGCCGCGTCTGTGCTGGCTCTGATCCTGGTCGGCGGCGGCGGGGCGGCGTGGTGGCAGCTAGAGCGGACGGCGGTGGCGCGCGACGTGGAAGCGGCGCTGGCCGAGGCGGCGTTGCACCAGAAGGCGGGGCGTTGGCCGGAGGTGCGGGCGGCCCTGGAGCGGGCCGAGGGCCGTCTAGGCAGTTCAGGCCCCGAGTCGCTGCGCCAAACCCTGCATCAAGCGAAGGCCGACGCCGACATGGTGGCCGAACTCGACGAGATCCGCCTGCGGCCGTCGGAGACAACCCTTGAGGGGGGCCGCTCGGCGCACGACCAGGCAATCGGAAGAGACATGGATGTGCGGTATACTGGGGCGTTCCGCAGGTACGGCATCGACGTGGAGGCGCTGGAGGCGCCGGAAGCGGCGGCGCGCGTGCGGCGATCCGCCATCCGGGACGAGCTGCTGACGGCGATCGGCAACTGGTTGCGGATGAGTAATGCGAGTCAGACCAAACTCCTGGCGGTGACTGAAGAGGCGGACGACGATCCCTGGCGGCGGTCGTTCCGCGAGGCATGGCGGCGTCATGACGCCAAACGCATGAAGGCGCTGGCGGCGGAGGCTGAGGCTCTGGCCCAGCCGCCCGCGATGCTCGAATGGCTTGCCGCGTATCTCGCGGACGCCGGCCTGTCGGAGGAAGCGGCGGTGCTGCTGCGGCAGGCGCAGCAGCGGTATCCGGGAGACTTCTGGATTAGTTTAACTCTTGGGAACGTCTGCCGGCGCCTGCATCCGCCCAGGCCGCAGGAGGCAGTCGGCTACATGCGGGCGGCAGTGGCGATTCGACCGGGAAGCGCGGGGGCCCACCACAACCTGGGCGCCGTCTTGGGAGACAGCGGCGCGTGGGCCGCCGCCCTCGGCGAATTCCGCCGGGCCATCGAACTCGATCCGCAGGACTCCCGCGCTCACGACGGCCTTGGCGCCACCCTATGGAATATCGGCGACCGGAGCGGCGCTATCGGCGAATTCCGCCGGGCCGTCGAACTCGATCCGCAGGATTCCTACGCTCAAGCCCATCTGGGCGGGGCCCTGAAGGAAGGCGACGATTTGAATGGCGCCGTCTCCGAATTCCGCCAAGCTCTCATGCTCGATCCCAATAACACCAGGGCGCGCGACGATCTGGTCAAGGCTCTCGCCCCACAGGGCCGGCTGGAGGAGGCTCTCGGCACATGGGGGGCGGCCCTTGAACAAGCCCCACCTAACCACGACGCCTGGAACGGCTACGCGGAACTGTGCGCGTTTCTTGGCCGGGACGAGGAATACCGCCGCACCTGCCGCGCCCTGCTCGACCGCTTCGGCGTCGATCCAGCCGATTTCCCGCATGCTGGCCCTTTCTCGCGCATGATCCTCGCGGATTTCCGGCGGGTCCGCCTCACAGTAGGCGATGGCCTCGCGCACGGCCTCTAGCGGCAGATTCATGTCCTCGGCGATCTCCTCCGGCGTCAAACCCTCCGGCGGATCACCGTCCACAACACGGGCGTAAACCCATTCCGCCCGGAGGCGCGTGCCTTTGAGGAAGAGTTGTTTGTAAGACGATTGCGGATGTGGCCCCAAGTGTTTCCAGCCGTTCTGCGTCATGGGAGCCTCCGAGAGTTTCGCTTGAGAGATCGCGTCTTCCATTATATTCCGAAAAACCATCGACGCGCACGCCCCCTTGCGGGCAGTATAAAGGGATAGGAGCGGAATGGCAGGGACTTAACACTACAGCGCAGCAAAGC